>JAHLKU010000002.1 GCA_020444505.1 Actinomycetota bacterium
ACCCCCGGTCGAGCAGGCCGAGCCGCTCTGCGGCGACCACGGCCTCGGCGCGGTTGCGCGCCCCGAGCCGGGCGTACAGCTCCGACAGCCGGCGGAACATGGCTCGCTCCGAATGGCCGGTGTCGTCGGCGAGCCGCACCACCGTCGTGCCTCGCGACAACGCGAGCAGCCAGCCCGCCTCCTCGTCGCTGAGGGACGGCGAGGCGCAGGCGCCGCCGTTCCCGGCGAGCGCCCTGGCGGCCGCCAGGGGCAGCACCGCGTCGCCGGCGGACGCCGCCGTCACGGCGTCCAGGATCCGCTGCGGCTCCCAATCCCAGTCGGCGGGCGCCGCCCCGTGCCGCAGGGCGTGGGAGGCGGTGTCCCGATCGAGCGGCGACACCAGGGCGACGACCGGGGCGCCTGCGGCGAGCGTCTCGACCGCACGGCAGTCGTCGGGAGAGCGGAGCGGGGCCACCACCACGTCGGCGGACGACGGGTCCTCGGCGATCCCCCAGCCCCGGCCGGGGGCGGCGCTCTCCAGCCCGCGCCGGTACGCGGCAGGCACTCCGACGACGGCCAGGCGTGGCACCGGCGAAGCGTACCGCCGCCCGCCGATCCACGACGCAGGATGGCAGGGCCCCGCCACGGTTGGGCGGGGACAGGCGCCGCAGCCTGCGGTACACCTGCTCTCAGCGACTCCCCGGTCCGTCGCTCATCGGGACCGGGACGGCTCCGCGCCGGAGGGCGCGGGGCTTCTCGAAGGAGAGCAATGCCGAGGAAGAACACGCCGAAGTCGTCGGGCCAGGGTGCGCGCAAGGCCGCCCCGAAGCCGTCGACCGGTTCGGCGAACAAGGGCGCCAAGAAGCGCTAGCCGCGCTTCGGGTGCCGGAGGGCCGCCGTGTGCGGCCCTCCTTCGCGTCCGGGGTCAGGCGCCGATGCGGTCTCTGACCGCTTGCGCCGAGAGCCCTTCGGGGATCGACGCGTCGGTCTCCAGGGCCATCGACGCCGCAGCGAGGCCCCACCCCAGCGGGTCCTCCTCCCCGGCGGCAAGTGCGTAGGTGTAGCCGGCCGCGAGGGCATCGCCGGCCCCGGTGACGTCCACGACGCGGCGGGGAGCCAGCGCCGGGCGCGTCCCGGCGCCGTCGGCCGTGTGCTCGTGGGCGCCGTCGGGTCCCAGCGAGACGACCACCCGTCGGGAGCCGATGGCATGGATGGCCGCGGCCGCCTCGGCCGGCACCGCGCCGTCGAGGCGGGCGAGGACCCCGGCCTCCGCCCGGTCGGGGAACACGGCCTCCAGGTGGGCCAGCACCGGCAGCAACCGGGACGCCTTCGGCACCGACACCGGGTCGGCCACCACCGGCACCCGGGCCAGGGCGACCAGCACCTCCAGCGTGGCCGCGGGGAGATTGGCGTCCACCATCCACACGGCGGCGCCGGCGGCATGCGCCGCGGCCTGCTCCGCCCACTCCCGCCCGGCCTCGTCGTAGATCTGCATGTCGGCGACGCCCAGCACCAGGGCGCCGTCCGGGTCGAGGACCGCCAGGTACGAGGCGGTCGCCCGGCCGGGCGCGGCGGCGAGGCCGGTGACGTCGATGCCCTCCGCCTGCAGCGTGGCGTGCAGCGCGTCGGCGGCGGGGTCGTCGCCGGTCAGTGAGCACACGGCCGCCTGCGCCCCGAGGCGCGCCAGGCTGCGGGCCACGTTGCAGGCCACGCCGCCGGGCGCCCTCATGACGTGCGCCGGGTTGCTGGTGCCGAGGCGGGCCCCTTCCAGCAGGTGCGCCTTCGTGTCGATGTGGGCGCCACCGAAGCAGGCGATCTCCATGCCCCGATGCTACGGCCACCGGGTCGGGCATACTCACGGCATGGAGAGATCGGCCCCCATCCGGCGCGAGCCGCCGCCGTTCCGCACCGTCGAGGTGCGCGCGGTGGAACCGGTGACGGGCTGGCTGGCTTCGGTGACGCTCGGCGGACCGGGGCTCCGGGAGATGGCGCCCGCCGACCCGGCGGCCAGCGTCCGGTTGCTGCTGCCGGGGAGGGACGGGCTCACGATGCCGTCGTGGAACGGCAACGAGTTCCTGCTGCCCGACGGCACCCGCCCCGCGATCCGCACCCTCACCCCGCGTCGCAAGGAGGGCGGCACCCTCACGGTGGAGGTGGTGCTCCACCCCGGCGGCGCCCTCGCCGCATGGCTCGCCGCCGCTGTGCCCGGCGGCGCCGTGGCGGTCTCCGGGCCGGGCCGCGGGTCTGCGCCCGCCGCGGGCGCCGACGCCTACCTGCTGGCGGGCGACGAGGCCGCGGTGCCGGCGATCGCCCAGTTGCTGGAGGCCATGGGCCCGGCGCCGCGCATCGACGTGCTGATCGAGACGGCGCACCCCGGCGACCCGGCGCCGCTGCCCGCCCGCCCCGACGCAGAGGTGACCTGGGTCCCGGCCGGGGCGGGTGCCACGCCGGGGACGGCGCTGGCCGATGCGGTGGAAGCCGCCTCCCTGCCCGACGGGTTGCGGGTGTGGGCGGCCGGCGAGGCGGCGGCGATGCAGCGCATCCGCCGCCACCTCCGCGCCCGGGGCATCCCCCGGGGGCACGCCACCGTCCGCGGCTACTGGAAGCACGGCAAGGCCGCCGGGGCGGCGGGGGACGCCGTCGGGTCGAAGACGGCGTAACCTCACCGGCGATGGCTGGAACCGACACCCTCACCTGGCCGGACGCGCTCGACGCGTTCGGCGCCGACTGGTCGGCGCCGATCCTGGCCGCCGGCATGGATGCGGCGACGCTGGCGGGCGTGCTGGCGGCCCGCACCCCCTTCGGCATCGCCGCCGAGGGCGACGACTGGGTGCTGCTGGCTCCCGGCGCCCCCGACGAGGTCCCCGGGGAGTGGGCCGATCTCGGTGGCGGGTACGGCACGGTGGTCCTCCGCAGAGGGTGGGGCCCCCGCGGCGGCCTCACCGGAGCGCTGGCCGACGGTGTGTCGCTGCTGGCGCCCGGAGGGAGGCTGTTCGCCGCCGACCTGGATGCGGCCCGCCTGCTGGACGCCTCGCCGGTCGCCTACCCGTACCAGTACCGGTTCACGCTCGACCCCGCCGCCGCCGAACGGCTCGAGGCCTCCACCGTCCCCGCCGCCGACCTCGCCCTCGGGGTGGGGAGGGCCGGGCTCCGCCACGTGGCGGGCCTGGTCGTGGACGAGGTGCGCGGGGCGTACGACGGCCCTGCGGAGTACTGGGAGGCCGTGGAGGCGGGGGCATGGCCGTCGCTGGCAGACCTGCCTGCCGACGACCGGGGCCTGTTGCTGGAGCGGCTGGCCGCGGCGCTGAGCGACCTCGCGCCGATCGGGGGCCTGGTGGAGCGCCGCCCCTGGTTCGCGGCGACCGGTGTCCGTGGGTGACGGGGCGGCCGCTCAGCCGAAGCGGGCCTCGAGGATCTCGGTGGCGGGAGGGACGATGGCCTCCCACTCGGCCTCCGGCGTCTTCGACAGCGTCACGAAGTCGGCCGACATGAACACGCTGGTGACCCCTTCGATGGCCAGCAGCGGGCCGGCCACCGGGTCGTCGGTCGGCTGGGCGGCGGAGAAGGCGGTCGGGGCGTCGAAGGTGGCGTCGACGGTGAACTTGAGGGCATTCGGGTTGGGCGTGGCGCTCGGCACGGCCGGCATGGCGTTCCTCGATCGGGTCGCGGCATCGTAGCGGGAGGCGGCATGCACACCGGAGCCGACGTCGGGGGCACCTTCACCGACGTCGCGGTGTGGGACGGGCGGCGCCTCGCCACCGCCAAGGTCCCCTCCACCGGGGACCAGAGCGAAGGCGTCGTGCAGGGCATCCGGGAGGCCTCGCCCCACCGGGGCGCGCTGATCCACGGCACCACCGTGGCCACCAACGCCCTGCTGGAGCGCACGGGCGCCTCCACGGTGCTGGTGGCCGACGAGGGGTTCGAGGACCTGCTGGAGATCGGCCGCCAGGACCGGCCGTCCCTGTACGACGCAGCCGTCACCCGCACCGCACCGCTGGCAGGGAGGGGCCGGCGGATCGGGTCGCCGGGACGGCGCGATCATCGCGGGGCCCGCTCGGCGCCGCTCGACCCCGCCCGGGTGGCGGCCGCGGTGGCGGCGCTGGGGCCGGAGGCGGTGGCGGTGTCGCTGCTCTACTCGTACCGGGACGGCGCCGACGAGCAGGCCCTGGCCGGGGCGATCGCCGCGGCCCTGCCGGGCGTGGCGGTGTCGTGCTCGTCGCAGGTGGTGGCCGAGTTCCGGGAGTTCGAGCGGGCGTCCACCACGGTCCTCAACGCCTACCTGGGGCCGGTGACGTCGCGCTACCTGCGGTCGCTGGCCGCACGGGCCGTCGCCGAGGGCGTGCCGCCCGGTATCTCGGTGATGCGGAGCAGCGGGGGGCTGATGGCCCTCGAGGACGCGGCCCGCCTCCCCGCCGCGGTCCTGCTCTCGGGCCCGGCCGGAGGCGTGGTCGCCGCCACCGCCGTCGGGGAGGCGCTGGGCAGGCGCCACATCGTGTCGTTCGACATGGGCGGCACCTCCACCGACGTGTGCCGCATCGACGGCGGCCGTCCCGAGGTGGCCTACGAGCGAGCGATCGACGGCCTGCCCTGCCGGATGCCGGCGGTGGCCATCCACACCGTCGGGGCCGGCGGCGGCAGCGTCGGCTGGGCCGACCCGGGAGGGGCGCTCCGGGTGGGCCCCCGCAGCGCCGGCGCGGTCCCCGGTCCCGCCTCGTACGGGCGGGGCGGCGAGGACCCGGCCGTCACCGACGCCAACCTGGCGCTGGGGCGCCTGGCCGGCGGGGCCGAACTGGGCGGCTCCGTCCGCCTCGACGCCGCAGCCGCGCTCGCCGCCCTGGGCCGCCTGGGGGCCCAGGTGGGCATGACGGCCGCCGGGACCGCACTCGGGATGGTGGAGGTGGTGGAGGCCCACATGCACCGGGCCATCCGCCGGGTGTCGGTGGAGGAGGGCGCCGACCCCCGCAGGGCGGCCCTGGTGGCCTTCGGCGGTGCGGGCGGCCTGCACGCCACCGCGCTGGCCCGGAGGCTCCAGATGGACGGCGTCATCGTGCCGCCCCACGCCGGGGTGTTCTCGGCGGTGGGCCTGCTGCTGGCGCCGCCCCGGGCCGACGCGGCCCGCACCGTCCTGCTGGCCGGGGAGCGCGGCCTGGCCGGGGCGGCGTCCGCGGTCGCCGTGGACGCCCTCGCCGCGCTCGGGGCGGACGGGGAGGTGGCGGTCGTCGCCGACCTCCGCTACCGGGGGCAGTCCCACGAGACCTCGGTGCCCTACGAGCCGGGGGAGCCGTGGGAGGCCCTGGCGGCGAGGTTCCACGACGCCCACCGCCGTCGCAACGGCTTCGCCCGCCCCGGTGACCCGATCGAGGTGGTGACGGTGCGCGCCGAGGCCGTGGGCACGCCGGCCCTGCGGTGGGACGACCTCCCCGCCCCGGCGCCCTCGGGGGAGGCCCGGCGAGGGGAGCGGCCGGTGCTCACGAAGGACGGCCCGCTGGATGCGGCGGTCTGGTGGCGGCCGGGCCTCGCCCCCGGCGACGAGGTGGTGGGGCCCGCCGTGATCGAGGAGCCGGAGGCCACCACCTACCTGGCGGCGGGCGAGCGCGCCGTGGTGCACGGCAGCGGCGCCCTGGAGGTGGCGTGGTGAGCGTGGACGCCGTCACGCTGGAGGTGGCCCGCAACCGGTTCGCCGCCGTCGCCGAGGAGATGGGCGTGGTGCTGCGGCGCACCGCCTACTCGCCCAACATCAAGGAGCGGGCCGACTGCTCGGCGGCGATCTTCGTCCCCTCCGGGGAGATGCTGGCCCAGGCCGAGCACATCCCGGTGCACCTCGGGTCGATGCCGGCCTCGGTGGCGGCGGTGCTCGACCTGCTGGGCGGGGAGGTGGCGCCCGGCGTGCAGTTCGCCGTCAACGACCCGTTCCACGGCGGCACCCACCTCAACGACCTGACCCTGGTGCGCCCCGTCTATCTGGGGCGCACGCTGGTGGGGTGGGCGGCCAACCGGGCGCATCACGCCGACGTGGGCGGCGAGGCGCCCGGGTCGATGCCGGCCCACGCCACCCGCCTCGACCAGGAGGGGTGCGTGGTGGCCCCGGTGGTGGCGGCCCGCGACGGGGAGTGGGACCCGGGGTTCCTGGACCGGTTCCTGGAGGCGACCCGGACGCCCGACGAGCGCATCGGCGACCTGTCGGCCCAGCTCGGCGCCAACGAGGCCGGCGCCGCCCGCTTCCTGGAGGCGGTCGGGGCGGCGGGCCCCTCCCGCCACGACGAGGTGGCCGCGGCGCTGCTGGACTATGGCGAGGCCCGGATGCGCGCCGCCCTCGAGGCGCTGCCCGACGGCGAGCACCGCTTCGAGGACGTCATGGAGTGGGGCGACGACGACCTGCCGGTGCGGGTGGCGGTGACCATCGACGGCGGGGACCTGACCGCCGACTTCGAGGGGACGTCGCCGCAGATCGACGGCAACATCAACGCCGTCGAGGCCGTCACCCGGTCGTGCCTCTACTACGCGGTGCGGGTGGCCGCCGACCCGACCATCCCCGCCAACGGCGGCTGCTACCGGCCGCTGCGCCTGCGGGTGCCGCCCGGCAGCCTGGTGGGGGCGTCGCCGCCGGTGGCGGTGGCGGCAGGCAACGTGGAGACCAGCCAGCGGATCGCCGACACCCTGCTCGGCGCCCTCGCCGCCGCCGCCCCCGGCCGGGTGCCCGCCGCCTCGCAGGGCACCATGAACAACGTGCTGATCGGCTCCGGCGGCACCGTCTACTACGAGACCGTCGCCGGCGGGGAGGGAGGCACCCCGCACCGGCCCGGGCAGTCCGGCATCCACACCGGCATGACCAACACCAGGAACACCCCCATCGAGTCGGTGGAGACCCACTACCCCTTCCGCATCACCGCCACCCACCTGCGGCAGGGCAGCGGCGGCACCGGCCTCCACCCCGGCGGGGAGGGCATGGTGCGCGAGATCGAGTTCCTGGAGCAGGCAACGGTCTCGCTGATGGGAGAGCGCCGCCGCCACCGTCCCTGGGGCCTGCATGGCGGCGGCCCCGGGGCCAACGGCGAGGACTGGTGGATCCGCGCCGGCGGCGCCGCCGAGCGCCTCCCCGGCAAGGTGACGTTCGAGGCCGGACCGGGCGATCGCCTCCGGGTGCTCACGCCCGGCGGCGGCGGGTGGGGGCGCCCCACGCAGGCGCGCCGGGCAACGACGCGCCGGGACGGCGCCTAGCCCCAGGTGCCGTCCCAGGGGCCCAGCACCTCGCAGGAGGGGTGGGAGGCCATCTCCTCGGCCACCGGTTCGCTGACGGCGACCTCGGCGAGGCTCAGGGTGTCGCGGATGCGGACGATGCGGGCGTCCGCGGGGACGGCGCCCGGCACCGCCGCCAGCGCGGCCATCACGGCGAGGTCGTCGCCTTCCACCGCCGGTGGGATGCGGCCGCACGCCAGCGACCCCGAGGTCACCGAGTTCACCCAGGTCGCCTGCAGGTCGATCCGGTCCAGGAGGCGGCGGGTGATCACGTCGGCGAGGCCGATGCCGTGGGCGTTGCCGCCGGTGGCCCCGGTGAGGCCCAGCACCGCGATGCGGGCGATGTCGGGGCCGTCGAAGCCGGGCAGGGGGGCGCCGGTCTCGCCCCGGCCGGTGACGTTGGCGTCCATCCCGATGCCGGAGACGTCCTTGCCGAAGCGCTCCACCACCAGCACGTCGATGCGCCCGGCGTGGATGCGGGGCATCAGGGCCCGGGCCGTCTCCAGCAACTCCGGTTCCCGCGCCGCCAGCGTGCCGGCCGGCACGGCTTCGATCCCGGCGGTCTCGTCGTAGGCGTTCTCGACGATCGCCAGGCCGAAGGCGACGTGCCCGGCGGCGGCGAGGGCGGTCCCGGCGTCGAGGATGAGGCGGTCGAACGCCCCGTACCCCTCCCGGTGCAGGCGGGCCGCCCCGTCGTGCTTGCCGAGGCCGATGGCCAGCATCTTGCACAGCCCGCTCTCGACGGGCCCCCGGAACCCCGTGTGGGGCTTCACCCGGTTCACCGGGATCACGGCATCGGCGTCGAGCGCCAGGGCGTCCTGGTGGAGCGGCACCTCCGACCCGTGCGGCGACGTGATGGTGGCCGCGACCCGGGTCGCCATGCTGCTGCGCACGGGAGCGCCCACCGCGTCCCCGGTGATCCCGAGGTGGGCCAGCACCGCCGCCTGGCCTTCGGCGGTGGCGCCGCCGTGCGACCCCATCGCCGGGACCACGAACACCTCGAGGCCGTGCTCGCGCAGTCCGGCGACGAGGGCGCGGGTGATGCGGGCGATGCCGGCGATGCCCCTGCTGCCGACGGCGACCGCCGCGGTCCGCTTGCCCCGGAGGGTGGCGGCCACCTCCGGCCGGGAGATCTCGGCGGCGACCGCCGCCTCGACGTCCTCGATGCGGGGGCGGGGGAACGCCTGCCGCACGCGCCGCAACGGCGGGGGGCCGAGCCCGGCGAGGCCGGGGAAGGTCACGTCGGTCATGGGGGCAGGGTATCGGCCGGGAGCGTGCCGAGCCGCTAGCCTCGCCCGCCGTGACCAGGAGACATGTCGTATTGCTGTCGGTGCTCGGCGCTGCCGCCGCCGTGCTGGTGGCAGCGGCGGTGGCCCTGTCCTCCGGAGGAGGGCCGGAGGCGGCGGCCCCGCCCACCGGCGCCACCACCACGACGGCCCCGTCCACGACCACGCCCGCCACGACGGGGGCCGCGGCCACCGCGCCCCCGGCCACAGCGGCGCCGGCCGCGACCACCACCACGACCACCACCGAGGCGCCCCCGGCGACGGCGCCCCCGGCGACGGCGCCCCCGCCCCGGATCGCCGTGCCGGGCGTGGTGCGCGCCGCCAATCCCATCGTCCACGGCGGGTACGACGACGCCGACTGCGACGGCCTGGTGCTCGACTACGCCGCCGTGCAGCCCCGCCAACTCCGGCTGCCGGGCGAGCCGGTGGCCAGGGTGCGGACCGCCGTCCTGGTGGACCTCTCCTCCGAGCCGGCCTCGCTGGAGGAGGCCGAGTACTCGATGGAACTGGCAGGGCAGTACCTGTACGACCTCACCGGCTTCGGGTTCGAGATGACCGAGTACGTCGAGGCCACGCCGCCCCGGGACGACTTCATCGAGGCGCTGATCCCCCACTGCTACCTGCAGACCCTCGACGACCTGCCCGACCACGTGGTCCTGTTCTCCTACGGCTACGCCGGCAATGCCAGGTCGTTCGGCGGGTATGCCGAGTACCTGGACGCCCGGTCGCCGTTCGCCTCCTGGGCCCCGGCAGGGTGGTCCAACCGGTTCACCAACGCGACCTTCGGCGGGGTGCAGATGTACGTGTCGGTGATCCACTGGAGCCACTCGTACGCTCGCTGCGGCTACGGGTCGTCGGAGACCCCGGTCACCGACGTGGCCATCGACGGCGAGTGCTCGAATCTCGCGGGCACGGCATGCGCCGCCGGGCCCGACTACCAGATCTGCTCCACCGAGCTGTCCAGCCCCTACGCCTACCGCGCCAACTTCCGGGCCAGCACGATCGTCCACGAGTTGATGCACCCCTTCGGCCTCCACGGCAACGGCGACCACGTGGGCGCTCCCGAATGCAACGCCGAGATGGGGCTGCCGGAAGGCACGTTCGACGAGGAGACGGCCGAGCGCCATCACCAGATGTGCCCCTACACCTACGAGGAGTTCGCCCGCGGGTTCGCCGGGTAGGGCCGGGTACCCTGGCGCGGTCCCCGACCAGGAGTGCAGCAGTGCGATTCGGCGGTTTCGTGCCCCAGGGCTGGAGGATGGACCTCCAGGGCGTCCCCACCTCCGACCAGTGGGACACCATGGTCGGGGTGGCGCACCGGTTGGAGGCGGCCGGGTTCGAGTCGGCCTGGGTGTACGACCACTTCCACACGGTGCCCCACCCCACGCAGGAGCCCACCTACGAGGCGTGGACCCTGATGGCGGCGCTGGCGGCCACCACCGACACCATCCGCCTCGGCCAGATGTGCACCTGCAACTCGTACCGCCCGCCGGCCTATCTGGCGAAGGTGGCCTCCACCGTGGACGTCGTCTCGGGCGGGCGCCTCGAGTTCGCCATCGGCGCCGGCTGGTACGAGCACGAGTACCTCGCCTACGGCTACGACTTCCCCAAGCCGTCGGTGCGCATCGGCCAGCTGGGCGAGGCGGTCCAGATCATCAAGCGGATGTGGACCGAGGACGAGGCCCACTTCGAGGGGACGCACTACTCGGTGCGCGGCGCCATCAACCGGCCCCGGCCGCTGCAGGACCCCCACCCCCCGCTGTGGATCGCCGGAGGGGGCGAGAAGCTCACGCTGCGGCTGGTGGCCGAGCACGCCGACTACGCCAACTTCGCCGGGACGCCCGAGGTGTTCGCCCACAAGTCCAGGGTGCTGGAGGAGCACTGCGAGGCGGTGGGCAGGGACTACGCCGAGATCGGCCGCACCCTGCACGTCATCGTCATGGTGGACGCCGACGACGCCGCCCTCGAACGGGCGGCGGCCCAGTTCGACGCCCCGGTGGAGAAGTTCCTGGCAGGCAGCCAGGTGGTCGCCGGGTCCGCCGACGAGGTGGCGAACCGCCTCGGCGCGTACGCCGAGGAGGGATGCGAGTACTTCGTGGTGTTCTTCCCCGACGCGGTGTGGGGCGACGGCATCGAGGCGTTCGCCGCCGGCGTGATCCCGGAGATGTCCTGATGGCGATCCCCTTCCAGGTCACCTTCGATGCCCACCACCCGCCGACGCTGGCAGAGTTCTGGGCGCTGGCCCTGCAGTACGTGCTGCAGCCCCCGCCGCCGGGCTACGCCACCTGGGACGCCTTCCTCGACGAGATGGACGTGCCCGGCGACATGCGGGAGTCGCGGGCGGCCATCGTCGACCCGCAGGGGGAAGGCCCGCGGGTGTTCTTCCAGCAGGTGCCGGAGGGCAAGACCGCCAAGAACCGGGTGCACCTCGACGTGTCGGTGAGCGGAGGGCCCGGCACCGACGACGCCACCCGGCGGTCCCGCATCGAGCAGCACGCCGCCCTGCTGGAAGGCGCCGGGGCCACGGTGGCGGCCCGCATCGAGGAGTTCGGGGAGTTCTGGATCGTGATGCACGACCCCGAAGGCAACGAGTTCTGCGTCACGTAGGCGGAGGCCGCCGATGCCGGCGATCCACATCGAGGGACTGGTCAAGCGATACGGGGGGCTGGAGGCGGTCGCCGGCCTCTCCCTGACCGTGGAGGAGGGCGAGGTGCTCGCCCTGCTGGGGCCGAACGGTGCAGGCAAGACGACGACCGTCGAGATCCTCGAGGGCCACCGCACCCGCGACGCCGGGCGGGTGACGGTGCTGGGGATGGACCCCGCCGCCGGCGGCAGGGCCTACCGGGAGAGGATCGGCATCGTCCTGCAGTCGTCCGGCATCGACCGGCAGTTGACGGTGGGCGAGTTGCTGGCGCTGTACGCGCCCCTGTACCCCCGTCCCCGCCCGATCGGCGAGGTGCTCGAGATCGTGGGCCTCACCGACAAGGAGGGGTCCCGGGTGAAGACCCTCTCCGGCGGCCAGGCGCGCCGCCTCGACCTGGCCCTCGGCATCGTCGGCGGGCCCGACCTGCTGTTCCTGGACGAGCCGACCACCGGGTTCGACCCCTCGGCCCGCCGGCGTTCCTGGGACCTCATCGACGGGTTGCGCAGCCTGGGCACCACCATCCTGCTGACCACCCACTACATGGACGAGGCGCAGCACCTGGCCGACCGGGTGGCGGTCATGTCGCACGGCCGCATCGTCGCCGAGGGCACCCCCGACGAGATCGTCGGCTCGGCACGCGGCACGGCGGTGGTCCGCTTCCGCCTGCCCGAGGGCGCCGACCCGGCGTCGCTGCCGGCGCCGTTCTCCGGCCCTGCCGGCCCCGGCGCCGTGCTCGAGACCCGGGTGGATGATCCGACCGAGGCGCTCCATCGCCTCACCACCTGGGCGATGGAGCGGGGGATCCGCCTCCCCGGCCTCACGGTGGCCCGCCCGTCGCTGGAGGACGTCTACCTGGAACTGACCGACGGGGGCGGCGATGGCTGAGCGGCGGCCCCCGACCCTCCGCCTCGTCGCCGCCCAGGTGCGGTACCAGAACCGGGTGTTCTGGCGGACCCCCATCGGCGCCGTGTTCACGCTCGCCTTCCCGCTGATGTTCCTGGTGCTGTTCAACCTCCTGTTCCACGGCACCATCCAGGTCGCAGGGCGTGACCCGCTGACGGTGGCGCAGTTCTACGCCCCGTCCCTCGCCGTGTTCGCCGCCGCCTCCGCCACCTACACCAACCTGACGGTGGGCACCGCCATCGCCCGCGACGCCGGCATCCTGAAACGGTTCCGGGGCACCCCGCTGCCGCCGTGGGCCTACCTGGCAGGGAGGGTGGGCTCGGCGGTGTGGATCGCGGTGCTGGCCGTGGTGCTGATGCTGGGCGTCGGGGTGGCCGCCTACGGCCTGGAGGTGCGGGCGGCGGCCCTGCCGGCGGCGGTGGTGACCTTCGGGGTGGGGGCCGCTTGCTTTGCGGCGCTCGGCGTCGCGATGGCCGGCGTGGCCAAGTCGGGCGATGCCGCCCCGGCGCTCGCCAACTTCACGATCCTGCCGCTGGCCTTCATCTCGGACGTCTTCCTGCCACTCGACGACCCGCCCCGCTGGCTGGAGGGAGTCGCCGACGTGTTCCCGCTCAAGCATTTCGCCCGCGCTTTCCAGGACGCCTTCAGCCCATTCACCACCGGCGCCGGCTTCCGGTGGAGTGCGCTGGCGGTGATGGGCGTGTGGGCCGCCGTCGGCGCGGTGATCGCACTCCGGACCTTCGGGTGGGAGCCCAGGGCGCAGCGGGCCGGCGGGAGGGGGAGGCGCGCGTCCCCCTCGCGGGGGAGGTAGCGGGGGCCCACTTCCGACCTCCGGCCCTACCCCTGCGTATGCTGTCTCGCCATCATGAGGCCGATCCGACATCACGTGTGAGGAGACGACCGTGTCCGAGACCGACGGCGACCGCTACGAAGAGTTCAAGGTGAAGGGCGAGGACCTGCTCGGCAAGGCCCGCGAGTTGATCCACGAGGGCAACGTGCGGCGCCTCATGATCATCAACGACGACGGCAAGACGCTGGTCGAGATCCCGCTGACCATCGGCGTCATCGGGGCCGTGCTGCTGCCGGTGTGGGCCGCCATCGGCGCCATCGCCGCCGTCGTGACCGACTGCACCATCCGGGTGGAGAAGAGCGACCAGGGAGAAGGCTGACCATGGACAACGTGGCCAACGGCGTGGCGGCGAGGACCGTCGAGGGGGTGAAGGTCTACGGCGAGGGCCACCTCGCGGTGCGGGCGCTCGACCGCATCAACGTCTCGTTCGACACCGGCAGGTTCACCGCCATCATGGGGCCGTCGGGCTCCGGCAAGTCGACGCTGCTGCACTGCATCGCCGGCCTCGACGACCTCACCGGCGGCGACGCCTACATCGGCGACATCCGCCTGGGCGACCTCACCGAGAAGGAACTGACCCTGCTGCGGCGCAAGAAGGTGGGCTTCGTCTTCCAGTCGTTCAACCTGATCCCGACGCTGTCGGCGAGGGAGAACATCACGCTGCCGCTCGACATCGCCGGCGAGGACGTGGACGTCGAGTGGTTCGACACGGTGGTCGAGACGATGGGCCTCGGCGACCGTCTCCATCACCGCCCGGTGGAGTTGTCCGGCGGCCAGCAGCAGCGGGTGGCTGCGGCCCGCGCCCTGGTGTCGCGCCCCGAGATCGTCTTCGCAGACGAGCCCTCCGGCAACCTGGACTCCCGGGCCACCGACGAACTGCTGTCGTTCCTGCGGCGCGCCGCCGACGAGTTCGGGCAGACCATCGTCATGGTGACCCACGACCCCATGGCCGCGGCGTTCGCCGACAAGGTGGTGTTCCTCGCCGACGGCATCTGCATCGACGAGATGGCCCGGCCGACGTCGGACGCGATCCTGGACCACATGAAATCGCTGGGGGACTGACGTGCTGAAGATGGCCTGGAAGGGCGTGCTCGCCCACAAGGTCCGGCTCGGCCTGACCGCACTGGCGATCGTGCTCGGCGTCGCCTTCATCTCGGGGTCCTTCGTGTTCACCGACCGCATGTCGTCGGCGTTCGACGACCTGTTCTCCGGCACCGCCGACGGGGTGGACCTGGTGGTGCAGGAGGCGGGGGTGCTCGGCCTGGGCGCCTCCGGGCGGGTGCCGGACACCACACTGGACGAGGTCCTCAACGTACCGGGCGTGGACAGGGCCGTGCCGGCCGTGCAGGGCATCGCCCAGCTGATCGGCACCGACGGCGAGCCGATCGGCAGCGGGGGCGCGCCGACGCTCGGCTTCTCGATCCTGGCCGACGACCTGGACGTCTCGGCCCTCGGCCTGGTCGTCGGGGCGCTTCCCGACGGGCCGGGCGAGGTGGTGATCGACGCCTACTCCGCCGAGGCGAACGGGCTGGGCATCGGCGACACGATCGGCGTGGTCTCCACGTCGGGCGCCGAGGACTTCACCGTCGTGGGGACGATCTCGTTCGGCAGCGCCGACAACCTGCTGGGCGCCACCATGGCCGCGTTCGAGATGTCCGAGGCCCAGCGGGTCATGGGCATGGAGGGCTTCTACAGCCAGATCAGCGTGACGGCGGACCCCGGCGTCACCTCCGAGGAGCTGCTGCCGGCGGTGCAGGCCGCCGTGTCGTCGCCCGACGTCGAGGTGGTGCTGGCCTCGGCGGAGCTGGAGAAGCAGCTCGACATGGTCGACACGTTCCTGGGGTTCTTCAACACGTTCCTGGTGTCGATCGGTGCGATCGCCCTGTTCGTGGCCGCCTTCCTGATCAGCAACACGTTCCGCATCATCGTCAGCCAGCGCACCCGCGAGCTGGCCATGCTGCGGGCGGTGGGGGCGACCGGGCGCCAGGTGACCGCGATCGTGGTGCTGGAGGCGTTCATCGTCGGCCTGATCGCCTCGGCGATCGGCATCGGCGTCGGCGTGCTGCTGGCGATGCTGATCCAGGTGATGATGAGCGGGCTGGGGATCTCGTTCCCGTCGGGGGCGCTGGTGCTGAAGGCCCGCACGGTCGCCTGGGGCATGGGCTTCGGTGTGCTGTTCACGATGATCTCGGCGATCATCCCCGCGGTCCGGGCGGCACGGGTGCCCCCGGTGGCGGCGCTGCGGGAGACCTCGGTGGGCTTCTCGAAGCCGCTGGGGAAGCGGTTGATCGCCGGGTCGTCGATCACCGTGGTCGGCCTGGTGATGCTGTTCTCCGGCCTGTTCGGGTCGTTCTCCAACGCCCTGCTGGTGATGGGGGTGGGCGCCGGGCTCACCTTCGTCGGCGTCGCCGTGATCGCCCCGTTCTTCTCGAAGGGGTTCGGGAAGGTGTTCGGGGCACCGTTGCCGCGCATGTTCGGCGTGCCCGGCCGGCTCGCCAAGGAGAACGCCGTCCGCAAGCCCCGCCGCATGGCGGCGACCGCGTCCGCCTTGATGATCGGCGTGGCCCTGGTCAGCATCCTGGCGGTGCTGGCCGCCTCGGCGAAGACGACCATCCGGTCGGCCGTCGAGGGCGAGGTGCTCGCCGAGTTCCAGGTGGAGGCGTCCGGCTTCGCCGACCCCACCACCACCGGGGCCAGCCCCGCCCTGAAACAGGCGCTGTCGGAGGTCCCCGGCGTCCAGGTGGCGTCGTCCTACCGGATCGGCCCCTACCTGGAGCCGGGCAACCCGACCACGCTGTACCTGGCGGGCGTGGACGCCGCACTCGACCGGGCGCTGCAGATCGAGATCCCTTCGGGGTCCTTTGCCGACCTCGGGCCGGGGAGGGCGATCATCGACGCCGGGTGGGCCGAGGACGAGGGCCTCGAGGTGGGCGACACCGTGGTCATCGAGCCGCGGGAGGACCGTCCGGAGGGGCTCAGCGTGGTGGCCACCTACGACTCGGAGCTGTTCACCGGCACCAGGGTGCTGATCTCGATGCAGGACTTCGAGGAGTACTACCCGTCCGGGCTCGAGGCGATGATCATGGTGAAGCTCGACGACGGCGTCGACGCCGACGCCATCCGGCCGGCCCTGCAGGCGCTGGTCGACGAGTACCCCAACCTGGAGCTCAACGACCAGGAGCAGTACGTCGAGAAGACGGCGGGGCAGGTGGACCTGTTCCTCAACATCCTCACCGCGCTGCTCGGGCTGGCGATCCTCATCGCGCTGCTGGGGATCATGAACACGCTGGCGCTGTCGATCTTCGAGCGGAAGCGCGAGATCGGCCTGCTGCGGGCGGTGGGCATGACCAAGCGGCAGGTGCGGCGGATGATCCGCTGGGAGGCGATCCTCATCGCCGTGTTCGGTGCCGTCATCGGCCTGGTGGTCGGCACGGCCCTCGGCGTGGCCATCGTCTTCGGCATCGGCCAGGGGTTGGAACTGGCGGTGCCGGCCGGCACCTTGATCGGGTACGCCGTGGCCGGAGGCATCGGCGGGTTCCTCGCCTCCCTGTGGCCGTCGTGGCGCGGCGCCAAGACCGACCTGCTGGAGGCCATCAGCTTCGAGTGACCGCGGGACGGGGCGGGCCCCTGCCGGGCCCGCCCCGTCCCCGCTACGCTCGCCGGCATGATCGAACGGCTCGCGGAGACCATCGGCCTCACCCGCTGGCAGACGCAGCTCATCGTCACCGGCGGCGTCGTCCTGCTGCTGGCGGTGGTGCGCTGGCTGGTGCTGGCGCTGGTGCACCGGCGGATCGCGGACTCGGCCGTCTGGTACCGCACCCGCAAGCTGCTGTCGTACATCATCACCATCGTCGGGGCCATCGTGCTCGCCTCGGTGTGGCTGGAGGGCTCGGGGCTCGCCACCTACGTCGGCTTCCTCACGGCGGGCATCGCCATCGCCCTGTCCGACGTGTTGAAGAACCTGGCGGGCTGGGCGTTCATCGTGCTCCGGCGGCCGTTCCGCCTCGGGGACCGCATCGAGGTGGGGGGCCATCGCGGCGATGTGGTGGACATGCGGGCGTTCCGCTTCACCCTGCTGGAGGTGGGCAACCGGGTGGACGCCGAGCAGTCCACCGGCCGCCTGCTGCACATCCCCAACGGCACCGTGTTCACCGAGGTGCTGGCCAACTTCACCACCGGGTTCCAGTTCCTCTGGCACGAGATCCCGGTGCTGGTGACGTTCGAGTCCGACTGGGAGGAGGCCGAGCGCCTGGTGCTGGACGCCCTGGTGGAGCACGCCCCCGACGTGGACGACGCCGCCGTGCGGCGCGAACTGCGGGAGGCGGCCACCGAGTACCAGATCCGCTTCACCCATCTCGCCCCGACCGTCTACCTGACCGTCCGGGACAGCGGGGTGCTGCTCACCGGGCGGCTCCTGGTGCCGGTGCGCGAGTTGCGTTCCGTGGAGGAGGCGGTGTGGAAGCACCTTCTCCGGGGCATCGCCGCCACCGACACCGTGGCCCTCGCCTACCCCACGGTCCGGACCACCTTCGAGGGCCCGATCCGGTTGGAGCGCGGGTAGCGCCGCGCCGCCGCAGTAGGGAATTTCGGCCCTTGGCCCCGGGCCCGTCGCGGCCGCACGATGGGGGCGACATGAGCGGGTGGATTCTCGGAGGGATCCTCGCCGCGCTGGCTCTGGCGGGTGCCGTCGTGCTCGTCGGTGAGTGCCGCATCTGCCGCCGGGAGCGAACGGGGGTCGAAGACAACTAGGAGGCCGCGCCGCCGGAGGAGGGATCGCCGGCTGCGGCGGTCCGGTTCGGCCCCGAGGACCGTCCAGAGGAGCACGACCGCATGAAGTGGATCCTGGGCCCGGCCGCCCGGTTGGTCGAACGGCGGCCCTGGTGGGCCATCGGCATCGTCGCCGCCGTCACCGCCGCGTTGAGCGTCTTCGCCGTCCAGCAGCAATCCGACACCGACATCGCCTCGTTCGCCCCCGACACCGCGATCGGGCGCGCCTTCTTCCAGATGGAGGAACAGCTCGGGGCGGGCAGCGCCGTGCAGGTGGTGGTGGACGCCGGCGAGGGCGGCAACGTCGTGTCGCCCGCCGGGGTGCGTGCGGTCCTCGAGATCGAGGCGCTCCTCGAGGCCGATCCCGAGGTGGTCGGCGCGCTCGCTCCCGCGGGCGGAGTCACCCCGCCGGTCTGGTCGTTCGCCGACCCGGTGGCGGCTGTGCTCGCCGCGGAGGGCATCGACCCCGCGGCGGCTGCGCCGGAGCAGGTGGCCGCCGCCGCCGTCGCCGCCTACGCCTCGGACGACGCAGCGCTGGCGGCGGCCCTCACCTCCGGGGACGCCGACCTCACGGTGCCGTCGGCCCGGGCCGGCATGGTGCTGGTGCGCTTCAGGGCCGGGCTGTCCGACGTCGAGACCGGCGAGGCGGCGCTGGCGGTGAGGGAGGCGCTCGCCGGCGTCGCCCCGGAGGGCGTCACGGTGGAGGTGTTCAGCCTCGAGGTGCTGTGGGACGAGATGCAGAAGACCATGGACCGGGAGTTGGGCCCGCTGCTCGGCCTGGCCTTCGGCCTCGTGGTGCTGATCCTCATCTTCTTCTACCGCCGGGTCTCGGACGTGGTGGTGGGCGTGATCGGCCTGCTGCTGGCGATCGTGTGGATGTACGGCATCGGCACGCTGTTGGGCCCCTCGTACCTGGGATGGGTGGGTGCGTTCACCCAGATCTCCATCGCGGTGCCGGTGCTGCTGGTCGGCCTCGGCATCGACTACGCCGTGCACCTGACATCGCGCTACCGGGAGGAGCGGAGCAGGGGGACCGCCCCCGACGCGGCGGCACGTCGGGCGATGCTCACCGTGGGCGGGGCGCTGGTGCTGGCCACCATCACCACACTGGTCGGCTTCCTCACCAACCTGGCCTCCCCGATCCCGCCCATCGGGGACTTCGGCGTGTTCGCCGCGATCGGGGTCCTGTCGGCGTTCGTGGTCATGGCGTTCCTGGTGCCGTCGGTCCGCAACGTGCTGGACCGGCGCCGGGCGCGCCGGGAGGACGGGCCGCCTGGCGACCCGCTGCGCCACATCACCGGGGTGATGCGCTCGACCACGGTGCTCGCCACCCGCATCCCGTGGGTGACCCTGGGGTTCGCGGCGGCGGTGATGGTGGTCTCGATCGTGGTGGCCTCCGGCCTCACCACCGAGTTCTCCCAGGAGGAGTTCATCCCCGAGGGCTCGGAGGCGCAGCGCCTGCTCGGTGTGATCGACGGCCTGTTCGGGGGCGATGTCGTCGAGGAGACCGGCATCGTGGTCACCGGCGACGTGCTCGACGCCGACGTGGCCAACGCCATGCTCGCCACCGAAGCGAACCTGGCGGGCACGCCCGACGTGCGGATGGCGGGGGACCGGGCACAGGTGTCGTCGCCGGCATCGGTGCTGCTGCTGGCGCGCCGGGTGGCGGCGGAGGAGGACCCTGCGGCCGCCGAGCGGTTCGCCGACCTGGGGATGCTGGAGGCCGGCTTCGCCCCCGACGCCGACATCATGCGCCTGCTGCTGCTGGCGCGCGACTACGTGCCGGTGGAGCTGGGCTCGGTGATCGCGGTGGACGAGGAGCTGAGCGGCATGATGGAGGGCACCGGCGCCGCCGTGCCCGACGACGTGGATCTCGGCCAGATCGTCCGGGGGCGCTGGGTGGCAGCGCTCCGGGTGGCCACCCAGGCCGGCGAGGAGCGGGCGGGGGAACTCGAGGCCGCCCTCACCGAGGACGCCGACCCGCTGGTGGCGGCCGGGGCCGACATCGCCGTCACCAGCCGCAACCTGCTGATCGCCGAGGTCGGCACCACGCTGACCGCAGCGCAGCAGCGGTCGATCGTCGTCACCCTGGTCGTGGCGCTGCTGCTGCTGGTGGCGTACTACTGGGTGACCGAGCGCCGCCCCATGCTGGGCGTGGTGACGATGATCCCGTCCGTCCTCGTGGTGGCGTGGACGCTGGGGACCATGCGGCTCATGGGGCTGACCTTCAACGTGCTCACCGGCACCATCGCCTCGCTGACGATCGGCATCGGCGTTCCCTACGGCATCCACGTCACCCACCGCTTCGTAGAGGACTTCGATCGGACCGGGGACGTGGTGCAGGCGGTGCGCATCACGATGGGCCACACCGGCGCAGCGCTCGCCGGGGCGGCGCTGACGACCGCGGCGGGCTTCGGCGTGCTGCGGCTCTCCTCGATCATCCCGCTGCAGCAGTTCGGGGCGATGACGGCCATCACCATCGTCTACTCGTTGGCCGGGGCCGTCCTCGCCCAGCCGTCCTGCCTGGTGCTGTGGGGCCGCATGGCGCAGTGGAGGGAGTCGCGCAGGGCGTAGCCCCCCGGCCCCTGGGAAGATGGGCCCATGTGCGGCAGATTCGTCCAGGCACAGGACCCCGCCACCTACGCGGACCACTTCGGCGCTGCGCCCGTCGAGAACCTGGAGCGGGCCGGGCCGTCGTGGAACGTGGCCCCCACCGACCGGGTGTACGCCGTGGCCGAGCACGACGGCGAGCGGCGGCTGGCCCGGTTCCGCTGGGGGCTGATCCCGTTCTGGGCCAAGGACGCCTCGGTCGGCAGCCGACACATCAACGCCAGGGCGGAGACGCTGGCGACCACCGCCGCGTTCAAGGACTCGTTCCGCACCCGGCGCTGCCTGATCCCCGCCGACGGGTTCTTCGAGTGGCAGCGCCGTCCCAAGGGCAAGCTGCCGCACTACATCACGCGGGCGGACGGGGCACCGCTGGCCCTGGCCGGCCTGTGGGCGTCGTGGCGCGACGCGGCCGGCGAGCGGGTGGTGTCGTGCACCATCGTCACCACCGAGCCCAACGACCTGGTCGCCCCGCTCCACGACCGCATGCCGGTGGTGCTGCCGACCGCCGCATGGGACCGCTGGCTCGACCGGGACTTCTCCGACACGGACGCGCTGCGGGCGCTGCTGGCCCCGTCGGCGGAGGCCATGTCTGCCCACCCGGTGTCGACGCTGGTCAACTCGGTGCGCAACAACCTGCCGGAGTGCATCGCGCCCCTGGAGGGCGGTCCCGGGCTCTAGGTGTGACCCCAGTCGATCAGCAGGGTGCGGAGCGCCGCCACGAAGGCGAGCGGCTGGTCGAGGATCAGGTGGTGGCGGGCGCCGGGGATCGACACCACCGGGGCCCGGTGCCCGAGCAGCTCCGACATGTAGGCGGCCGTGTCGGGGGGCACCACCACGCTGTCCTCCCCGCGGAACAGGGCGAGCCGGCACCGGGCCGACAGCAGCTGCTCCCGCATGGACACCATGGTGTGGGTGAACAGGGTGGGGTCGAACTTCCACGTCCACCCCTCGGGGGTCTCGTGCAGCGAGTGGCGGGCGACGTGATCCACCAGGAACGTGTTCTCGCACTCCTGATCCGGCACCAGTTTGTAGCGCGCCAGCGCCGTGTCCAGGTCGGGGTAGGTGCCGGGAGAGCGGAACGCGGTGCCCCGTGCCCTCGCCTCCGACTCGGGGTCGGGCCGGCGCACCGGGGAGTCCACGATCACGGCGCCGGCCAGCAGATCGCCGTGGGCGGCGGCCGTCTGCATGGCCACCAGGCCTCCGAGGCTGTGGCCGACCACCACCGGCGGGCCGGGGAACCCGGCCGAGGCTGCGACGGCCATCGCCTCCTCGGCCCAGGTCTCGTGTGCGTAGCGTTCCCGGCGGCCGCTGTCGCCGTGCCCCGAGAGGTCGAACGCCACCGGGTGCCAGCGCTCGGTGAACATCGGGGCCAGGAACGACCACCAGTGGGCGTGGGCCGCCCCACCGTGGATGAACACCAGCCCGGGGGCACCTGCCGGGCCGGCCCAGTCGAGCACCCGGATCGGCGCTCCGGCGACCTCGATGCGGCGTTCGGCCGGGACGGCGGCGAGCGCCTCGCGGAACCAGGCGGGGGGGTCGGGCGCGTCGCTCATCGACCCGCAAGCCTATCGGGGGAGCGCGGCGCGGCAGCCCTCCGGCACCGGGTACCATCCGATCCCGTGCCCATCGCCCTGGCGCTCTTCGTCGGGGGCCTGATCGCCCTCACCCTCGCTGCCGACCGGTTCGTCCTGTCGGCCGCCCGCCTGTCGCGCGCCCTGGGCCTGTCGCCGTTGCTGATCGGGGCGCTGGTGATCGGCCTCGGGACGTCGGCGCCGGAGATGCTGGTGTCGGCGCTCGCCTCCGGCCGCGGCGAGGTGGACATCGCCGTCGGCAACGTGATCGGCTCGAACACCGCCAACCTGTCGCTGGTGCTCGGGTCCACCGCGCTGGTGGCGACCATCGTCTCCAAGGCCTCCACCATCATCCGCGAAGGGGCGCTGATGATGGTGTCCATGGCCATCGCCACCCTGCTGCTGTGGAACCTGCAGATCACGAGGATCGAGGCGGTGTTCCTCCTGGCGGGCATGGCCGCCGCCGCGATCCTGCTGGTGCGCTGGGCGCGGCGCGACCCGGAGATCATCCCCGAGCCGCGCGACGGCGAGGTCCGGGTGGGCGTGGAGGTGCTGGTAGGCCTCGGCGCGCTGTCCCTCACCCTGCTGGGTGCCGAGTTGCTGGTGCGCGGGGCGTCCCGCATGGCGCTGGAACTGGGCATCAGTTCGGCGTTCGTCGGGCTGATCATCGTGTCGGTGGGGACGTCGCTGCCCGAACTGGCCACCGCCCTGGCGGCGGCCCGCCGCCAGGAGACCGACCTGGTGCTCGGCAACCTGGTGGGGTCGAACCTGTTCAACACCCTCGCCGTGCTCGGCCTCGCCGGCATGGTGGGACCGGGGGCGGTGTCGGAGGAGTTCCGCGGCGCCCTGGTCTACATGCTGGTCGTGGGCGCCGTCGCCGGCGGCTTCGTGCTGATGGGCAGGAAGCTGCAGCGGTGGCAGGGCGCCGTGCTGCTGGCGCTGTTCATGGGCTTCGTGGCGCTGACCGCCTAGATCCCCTCGATCGAGCGCAGCGGGCGGCGGGGCCCGTAGCGCGGCGCCTTGCGGCCCGACGCCTGGACCAGCCGGATCACCCGGGCGCGGTGGCCCCGGTACGGCTCCAGCAACTCCAGCATCCGCTCGTCGTCGGCACGCGGCTCACCGGCCAGCAGCCATGCCACCGCGTTCGGCAGGTTGTCGTCGCCCACCAGGACGGCGTCGGCGTCCCCCAGCGCCGTCGTCGCCACCAGCGCCTCGGACCACGGCCCCACCCCGCGGACGGCCCTGATGCGGCGGCCCGCCTCGTCGCGGGGGAGGGAGGCGGCCTCGTCGAGGCGGCGGGCGTGGCGGCCGATGCGGATGATGGTCTCGGCCCGCCCGCGCTCGATCCCGAACGGGTGGAACGACGGGTAGCCGAGCCCGGCCAGCGCCCGGGGGTCGGGTGGCAGGGTGAGCGGCTGCGGCCCGGGCGCCGGCTCGCCCAACGCGGCGGCCAGCCGGGAGTAGGAGCGGCGGGCCTCCTTGCCGGTGACCCTCTGGCCGACGGCGGCGCGGACCGCCATGTCGGCCACGGCGCCGCTGCGGGTGATGCGCAGCCCGGCGTGGCGACGGGCCAGATCGCGCAGCGGCCGCTCCGCCGGGTCGAACCCGGCGGGGTCGTCGCCGGCGCCGACGATGCCGGGCGCCCGGTCGAGGGCTTCGGCGGCGCCCTCGCCCCAGGCCTCCGCCTCCAGGCGGGTGCCGTCGGCGCGGAACCGGATGGCCGCCGGGCCGGACGGGAGCCGGATGGCCACCCATGCCTCCGCCGGGGCGAGACGGAAGGCGGGGTCGTCCGGCGCGGCCCGCTGCGGGCCGAGCGTGGCGGCGAGGTCGACGGGGGCGGCGGCGTCGAAGGTGCGGGAGGGCATCGGCGGCGAGCATAGGCCGGGGGAGGGACGCGGACCCCCGGCGATCCCGTACCCTCCCGGTCATGCGCCGTCCCGTCCTCGCCGCCGCCCTCGCCGCGCTCGTCACGCTGGCCGCCGGCTGCACCACCGGGGCGGAGGACACCGCGCCGTTCGAGGGGCTGTGGGAGTCGGAGGGCTACGGCCTGTACCTGGAGATCGGCGGCGCCATCGACGTCTACGAGCACACCTCGGTCTCGTGCGGCCTGGTCGCCGCTGGCTCGTCGCGCGACAGCGGCGAGATCCTGGGCATGGAGGGCGACCGCCTCGTCCTCATCGAGGCCGACCGGGTGGTGCGCTTCGACCGCATCGACGCGCTGCCGGAGCGGTGCCGGGAGCCGTACCGGGACGACGACCCGGCGGCGTCGCTGGCCGTGCTCGTGGCCTCGATGGAGGAGCACTACGCCTTCTTCGACCTCCGGGGCGAGGGGTGGGAGGAGCGGGTCGCCGCGGCGACGGCGGCTGCCGGGGGCGCCGACGACGCCGGATTGCTCGCGGCGTTCCAGGCCCTCCTCGGCCCCCTCGGCGACGCCCAGGTGCGCATCGCCGGGCCCGATCGCGGCCTGCTCCCGGAGGGGGCGTGGTCGGCTGCGGCGCCCGGCCCGGGGCTGGAGGCGCTCGCCCAACAGATCCGCTCCGGCGCCGTGCCCGGCCTCGGCGAGGTGGAGGTGACGGCCGACCGGGCGGTGGTGTCCGGCGTGCTGGAGGGAGGCGCCGGCTACCTGGCCATCAATCGCCTCGCCGGCTTCGACGCCGACCCCGGCCTCGAGGAGCGAGCCCTCGCCGATGCGCTGTTCGAGCAGTTGAGCCGGTTCGCCGACGCCCCGGCGCTGGTGATCGACCTGCGGGTGAACCGGGGCGGCAGGGAGTCGCTCGCCATGCTGGTGGCCTCCCGCTTCGTGGCGGAGGACACCCCGGTGGCGACCCGGACCGTCCGGGTGGGCGGCACCGACCGCTACGTGGCCAACGGCGACGTGGTGGTGCGGCCGCTCCCCACCGGCCCCTACCCGGCCCGCCTGGTGGTGCTGACCGGGCCGGGGACCGCCGGGGCCGGAGAGCTGCTGGCCCTGGCGCTGCGGGAGGTGCCGGGGACGGCGCTGGTGGGCGCTCCGACCGCCGGGTCGCTGTCGCCGATGCTGATCAGGGAACTGCCCAACGGGTGGACGGTGGGCCTCTCCCACCAGCGGGTGCTCGACGCCGACGGCGTGCTCTGGGAGGCCGGGGGGGTGCCGGTGGACGTGGAGGTCGCCGAACCGGCCACCGCACGGCGGGACCCGGTGATCGAGGCGGCGCTGGCCCTGCTGGCCCCCTAGCCCTCGTCCCACTCGGCGTCGCCGACGGCGGTCAGCACGCCCTGGAGGGAACCGACCACCACCGTGCCGTTCTCGGCGATCGCCGGCGACGACAGGATGGGCGCCCCCTCGATGGGGGTCCACTCGCAGAAGTTGTCCTCGTCCCACTCGTCGGGGACGGCGCCGTTGCTGTCGTCCCCCACGTAGACGCTCCACTCCAGCGAGCCGCCGGCGGCGTCGATCGCGTACAGGCCGCCGTCGTACCGGGCCAGGATCACCTGGCCGGTGGTGATGGCGGGCGACGACCAGTGGGGGTAGCAGAAGTGGCCTGCCGTCACCGCCCAGCGGGTCTCGCCGCTGGCGACGTCGATGGCCACCAGGTGGTCGGAGTAGGTCTCGCCGTAGACGGCCAGCGTGCCGATCAGCGCAGGCGACGACCGGATGTTGCCCCACTCGTCCTGCAGGCCGGCGACGTCCACCGACCTCCACCGCACCGCCCCGCTCTGCTTCTCGAGCGCCATCATCGCCGGTTGCGGGTAGAGGTCGTCGCGCACCAGGGGCACGATCAGCAACTGGGCGGTGACCGTCGGGGCGGCGAACACCCGGATGGCGTTGCCGTCGCCGTCGGTGAGGTCCTGCCGCCAGACCACGGTCCCGTCGAGCGCCACCGCGGCGGCGCCGCCCTCCTCGCTGACCACGTACACCCGGGTGCCGTCCGACGCCATGCCGCCCCGCACCGGGCCGGCGACCGCCATCCGCCACTTCCGCTCGCCGGTGTACAGGTCGAGCGCAGTCACCTCGCCGTTGCCGTCGCCGACGATGGCGAGGCCGTCGATGATCAGCGGGTTGGTGAACACGGAGATGCCCAGGTCGGCGCTCCACAGCGCCCTGCCCTGCTCGGTGCCGGTGGCGCTGATGCCCCAGACGCGCCCCTCGTCGCCGGTGGCGACCACGATGTCCTCGGCGACGGCGACGCCGTTCACGTCGTTCTCCGACTCGAAGTGCCAGATCTCCCCGCCGGTGGTGAGGTCGATCGCGTACACGCCGTCGGCGCTGTCGCCCTCGAACTGGGCGTTCCCGGCGCTGCCGATGAACACCCGGTTGCCCGCGATCACCGGGTTGTTGAGCCACCCGAACACGCCCAGGTCGGTCTGCCACAGGATCTCCGGGTCGCGGATGACCCGGGTGGTGGCGGTGCACCCGGAGCGGGTCATCGACCCCTGGAAGGTCTGCCACCCCTGGGCCTCGTCGGGGCACGCCAGGAAGGTGGTGCCGGCCTCGATCGCCAGGGTGGTGGAGGTGGTGACGGCGGCCATCACCACCGGGTCCTGGTCCGACACCACCGCGGTGGGGTCGGCGTCACGGAACCAGGCGAACGCGGCGAGGGCGACGCTGGCCACCATGATCAGTGCCAGGACGGCGTTCGAGGAGGGCAGGATGCTGCGCGACTCGTAGAACTCGCGCCGCCGCCGGCCGCGGAGGAAGCTGAGCTGATCGCCTCTCCTCGTCATCCGGCCTGAGGGTAGAGCGGTCGCAGGCGAAGCCCGCGCAGGCGCTAGTGCGAGGGGCGTCCTAGGTTGGGCCTTGCCGCGAGCCAGGAGGGGCGATGGCAGACGAGAGCGCGGAGCCAGAGAGGATCGACGTCACGTTCGGCGACACCGAGGTCCGGGTGGGCCTCGCCGACGAGCTCGTCGAGTGGGTCGTCCACGTCGACAACCGGCACGGGGATGCCCAAGCCGTGGCGATCCTGTACGTGCGCGCCTACGACCCCGACGGGGAGTTTCTGGGCGAGCACAGGATCGAGCCCGGCGACGTGGCGCGGGTGCGGCTGCGCGGGGCCGCCGTGACCCTGGCCGGATCGGAAGGCGCCTTCGTCCGCTACACCTGCGGACCCTGGTCGCCGGAGGACGGCGTCTAGGGCGTCGGCCGGCGCCTCCGATACGCTCCCATCGTGGTCTCCAACGACGACGTCGCCGCCGCGCTGTCCGACCTGGCTGCGTTGACGGTCCTCGCCGAGGGCTCGCCGCAGGCGTTCCGGGTGCGCGCCTACGAGAACGCCGCCAGGGCCGTCGCCGGGGCGCCGGGCTCGGTGGCGGACATGACGGTGCGGGAGCTCACCGCGCTCCACGGCATCGGCGAGGCGACGGCTGCCAAGATCCGCGAGTTCGTCGAGACCGGGCACATCGCCAAGCTGGACGCGCTCCGCGAGCGGTTCCCCCCGGCGTTCCGCGACCTCACCCGGGTGCCCGGCATCGGCCCCAAGACCGCCCTGCTGCTGCGTGAGGGGCTCGGCGTCGAGGACGTGGACGGCCTGCGGGCGGCGCTGGAGCGGCAGGAGCTGCGGACGCTGCCGGGCTTCGGGGCGAAGAGCGAGGAGAAGGTGGCGCGGGCCATCGACCGCCTCGGGCTGGGCGGCAAGGAGCGGCGCACGCCCATCGGAGAGGCGATGCGCCTCGCCGACCACGTCGTTGCCGCGCTCGCGGCGCTCCCCGGTGTCCTGCGGGCAGAGCCGATGGGCAGCGTCCGCCGCTTCCGGGAGACGATCGGCGACCTGGACGTGATCGTGGTGGCCGACGGGCCGGGCGGCGAGATCATGGATGCGGTGGCCGCGCTGCCCCTCGTGGCCGAGGTGGTGGCGCAGGGGGATCGCAAGTCGGCGGTGCTGAGCCACGACGGTGTGCAGATCGACGTCCGGGTGGTCGCCCCCGGGCACTACGGCTCGGCCGCCATGTACTTCACCGGCTCCAAGGCCCACAACATCCGGCTCCGCCAGCGCGCCCTCGAGCGCGGGTGGACGCTCAGCGAGTACGGCCTCGTCGATCAGGAGACCGGCGCCACCATCGCCTCGGAGACGGAGGAACAGGTGTACCGGGCGCTCGGCATGGCGTGGGTGCCCCCCGAACTGCGGGAGGACCGGGGCGAGGTGGAACTGGCCGCGGCCGGGGAGATGCCGCCGCTGGTGGCCGAGGCCGACCTGCGCGGCGACCTCCACGTCCACACCGACCTGTCGGGCGACGGCCGGGAGCCACTCGAGGCGATGCTGGCGGCGGCGGCCGCCCGGGGGTACGAGTACGTGGCGATCACCGATCACGGCGAGGACCTCACCATCAACGGGGCGTCCCGGCAGCAGCTGCGGGCGCAGCGCGCCCAGATCGCCCGCCTGCAGGAGCGCTACCCCGGCATGCGGATCCTGCAGGGGTGCGAGCTCAACATCGCCCCCGACGGGTCCATCGACTACGACCCGGAGTTCCTCGAGGAGCTCGACTGGGGCGTCGCGAGCGTCCACACCGCCTTCGATCTCGACCAGGCCGCCCAGACCGCCAGGGTGATCACCGCGATGGAGAACCCGGCCGTCGACGTGATCGGGCACCTCACCGGCCGCATGCTGGGCCGGCGGCCCGGCATCGACCTCGACTTCGAGGCGGTGTTCGCCGCCGCCGAGCGCACCGGCACCGCCCTGGAGGTGAACTGCCACCTCGACCGGCTCGACGTGCCGGCCGACGTGCTGCTGCGGGCGCGAGATCGGGACGTCCTGTTCGCCATCGACACCGACGCGCACCACACCACCGAACTGGCGAACACCGGGTGGGGGGTGCGCAACGCCCGGCGCGGGTGGGTGGGCCCGGAGCGGGTGGTCAACACCTGGGGGGCGAGGCGGTTCCTGGACTGGGTGGGGGCCACCCGGCGGCGGTGACGGCGGAGGGAGCCGCAGCCCCGTTACGCTGGACCCATGGACAACAACGAGGACCGCATCGCACTGTTCCTCGATTTCGAGAACCTCGCCATCGGGGCGCGCGAGGACCTGGGCGGTCTCGATTTCGACTTCAAACCCATCAGCGACGCCCTCGCCGAGCGGGGCCGGGTGGTGGCGCGGCGCGCCTACGCCGACTGGACCATGTTCGAGAGCGCCCGGCGCGGCCTGACCGAGCACCAGGTGGAGCTGATCGAGATCCCGCAGAAGATGGGGGCCACCCGCAAGAACGCCGCCGACATCAAGATGGCGGTGGACGCCATCGAACTGGCCTTCGAGCGCGACTACATCACCACGTTCGTCATCTGCACCGGCGACAGCGACTTCACGCCGCTGGTGCACAAGCTGCGCGAGTTGAACAAGCGCGTCATCGGCATCGGGCTGCGGGCGTCAACTTCCCGGCTGCTGCCCCCCGCCTGTGACGAGTTCCTGTTCTACGAGTCCCTCGAGGGCGTGGACCTGCCCAGGAAGCGCAGGCGGGGCGGGGCGGCGAAGAAGGCCGACCGCCCGGCCGAGGAGCCACCCGCCGCGGAGGCCAGCGGCGACCTGGCCGCCCTGGAGCGCTCGGTCACCCAGACCCTGTCCGGGATGCAGTCGAGCGGGGGTGTCGTGCTGGCCTCGACGCTGAAGCGGGCCCTGATCCGCAAGGACCCCACGTTCACGGAGGCCGACTACGGGTTCCGGGGGTTCGGGGAACTGCTCAAGCACCTCGCCGACCAGAAGGTGGTGGCGCTCACCGAGGGCCCGGCGCGCGGCGACCCGGAGGTCGGCTTCCCCGAGTCGGGCGGCACCGAGGAGGCCGGCTTCGAGGTGCTGCGCGGCGTGGTCGCTGCGGAGTCGAAGGTGGACCCGGTGCCGTTGTCGGGGCTCAAGGACCGGTTGCGCAAGACCCACCCCGGGTTCAGCGAGAAGGACTACGGCTACCGCGGGTTCCTGCAGTTCACCAAGGCGGCTGCGGCGCGGGGCCGGGTGAGCATGGAGTGGAGCGACGAGGCCGAGGACTACCTGCTGACGGTCGACTGACCGGCGGCGCCGCCACCAACCGGCGCGCCGCTACCAACCGGCGGTGGAGCCGTCGGCGGCGCAGGGGTCGAACAGGATGACGTCGTCCACCGTCGGGCCGGACCCGTACACCGGGTCTGCGCCGGCCTCGAGGGCGATGCAGTACCAGCCGCCGCCGACGCCCTGGCCGACCAGGAGTGCCTGCTCGGCGCCCGGCACCACCAGGACCTCGCCGGGCATCAGCGCCAGTTCGTCCATGGTGGCGCTCAGCCCCGAGGCGTAGTAGCGCAGGTCGTTGCCGGAGGCCAGGTAGGTGCCGTACTCGGCGTAGAAGGCCTCGAAGGCGGCGAGTGCCAGCGTCAGTTCGGAGCGGACCGCCGCGTCGCCGTCCGAGGGGGCCGCCAGCCAGTCGCACAGGTTGGCGGCGAACCGCCACCTGCCGTCGCTGCGGGTGGCCGGGAAGAACTCGTCGTAGATCAGTTCCTTGTCGGAGGCGCCCTGATGCTCGATCAGCGTGAAGCTCAGGGAGTAGGCGGAGCCGACGGTCCGCAGCGTGATCTCGTCCACCTCGACCTCGGAGGTCTCGGCGATGCCCAGTTCCACCTGCGACAGCAGCCCGTCGATGCGGGCGGGGCGGCACTGGTCGTCGGGGGTGAACAGGGCGTACAGCGCGTAGGCGTCGCGCTGGCGGAGGGCGGCGAAGAAGTTCTCCACGAGGCGGGTGGCCTGCACCTCCTCGACGGAGACCCGGGGCGCGGCCGACATCGCGGCCAGGCGGGCGTCGACGTCGGCGTCGGCCGACGACGTGCATGCCGTCGCCACCAGGCCGAGCACCGCGATCAGTGCGGCGATCTGCCTGCGCATGGGGTTGCCTCCTCGCTGCGGGTACCTCGTCACATCGGCCCGTTCCGGCGCCTCCTTGAGGGTTCGGGGCATCCGGGAAATCCCCCGATTCGGGGTCAAGATGCGGGACCATGGTGCCGATACAGGGAGGGAGACAACTCCCATACCCTCCCGTCTCAGCCCAGCGAAGCGGCCGCCGTCCGGCGGCCGTTTCGCATTCCCGGGCCTACGCTGCGGGCCTGATGCCCGACACCGCCTACCTCCGCGCCGTCCCCGACGCCTTCGCCGCGTGCGTCACGTCGGTGCCGGCCGTCCCGCCGCTGGACCCGGCGCTCGCCCGCCGCCAGCACGCCGCCTACCGGGAGGCGCTCGAGGCGGGCGGGTTCGTCACGGTGGTGGTCCCCGCCGACGAGGCCCATCCGGACGGTTCGTTCGTGGAGGACACCGCGGTGGTGATCGGCGGCGCGGCCCTGGCGACGCGGCCCGGCCACCGTTCCCGGCGCGGCGAGGTGGGGCCGGTGGCGGCCGTGCTCGCCGGGACCATGCCGGTGTCCCGCATGCGCTTCCCGGGCAGGCTCGACGGGGGCGACGTCCTGCAGGTGGCGGGCAGAGTGTTCGTGGGGGTGGGCAGCCGCACCAACGCCGCCGGCGTGGCCGCCCTGGAGCGCTTCGCCAGAGGTTCCCGCCTGGTGCCGGTGCCGGTGGCCGGGGTGTTGCACCTGAAGTCGGCGGTCACCGCGCTCGACGACGGCACCGTGCTCGTCGAGCCGGGCCGGGTGGACGAGTCCGTGTTCGAGGGGCTGCGACTGGTCCGCACCGCCCCCGGCGAGGCCCACGCCGGCAACGTGGTCCGCCTGCCGGACGGCCGCATCCTGGCCACGGCGGCGGCCCCCCGCACCGCCGGGCTGATCGCCGACGCCGGGTTCGAGGTGACGGCCGTGGACGTCTCCGAGTTCGCCAGAGCCGACGGCGGCCTCACCTGCCTGTCGATCCGGGTCCGGGGCGGCCGGTAGCCGGTTCCCTCCACGTATGCTCAGGCCATGAGCGACGAACCGAACACCCCCGCCGCCGGCGCAGCAGGAGACGACGCCCGGGAGGCCGTCGGCGAGGCGGCGCCGTCCCCCGACGGGGTCATCCACGCCTCCAAGCTGATGCGGATCGCCTCGATGACGCGCGCCATGCTCGAGGAGGTTCGCCAGGCGCCGCTCGACGCCGACGCCCGCCGCCGGCTGACCGAGGTGTACGAGCGGACCTTCGAGGAGATGGAGGAGGTGCTCAACGACGACCTGCGCGAGGAGCTCGCCGACATCTTCCTGCCGCTCTCCAGCGAAGAGGCGAGCGATTCGGAGATCCGCATCGCCCAGGCCCAGCTGGTGGGCTGGCTGGAGGGGCTGTTCGCAGGCATCCAGGCGTCGCTGTTCAGCCAGCAGGCGGCCGCCAACGCCCAGTTGCAGCAGATGCGGATGCGCGCCATCGAGATGCAGTCGGCCGGCGGCGAGGACGATCCCGCCCCCGGGCAGTACCTGTGAGCCGCCGGTGATCCGATCCCGGCGCGACCCCCTGCGCGTGGTGCTGGTGCGCCGGGCATGGACCATCCCCTTCATCGTGGTCTTCTTCGTGGTGGTGACGGCCACCCTGCCGCTCCTGACGCTGGGGGCGCTGGCCGGCGACATCGTGCGCAGGGCCCGGCGGGGCACGCCGTTCGTGCTGGTGCGCGGCGTGCTGTTCGGGTGGGTGTACCTGGCGGTGGAGGTGTGGGCGCTCACGTCGCTGCTGTTCACCTGGGTCTTCTCGGCCTTCGGGTTGTGGCGGCGGGCGGAGCTGGCGCTGACCTACCGGCTGCAACTGGCCTGGGCCCGCATGCTGTTCGGGGCGCTGCGGGCCATCTTCGGCCTCGCCCTCGAGGTGGAGAACGACGACGTGGTCGCCCCGGGGCCGGTGGTGGTGATGGTGCGCCACGCCAGCATGATCGACACGCTGCTGCCCAACAACCTGGTCACCCGCCGGCGCGGCATCCTGCTGCGGTACGTGCTCAAGAACGAGTTGCTGTACGACCCGGCGCTCGACGTGGCCGGCCACAGGCTCGTCAACCACTTCGTCGAACGGTCCGGCGACTCGGAGGCGCAGGTGGAGAACGTGCGGCGCCTCAGCGAAGGGCTCACCGGGGACGAGGGCGTGCTCATCTACCCGGAGGGCACCCGGTTCACCGAGGAGAAGCGGGAGCGGGTGCTCGCCAGGCTGCGCGAGATCGACCCGGCCCGGGCGGAGCGCGCCGAGGCGCTGCGCCACACCCTCCCGCCCCGTCTCGGGGGCCCGCTGGCCCTGCTCGATCCCCTGACCCCCTGCGACGTGGTGTTCATGGCCCACGTCGGGCTCGACGGCATGGCGACGGTGAAGCGGCTCCTGTCCGGCAAGGTGGTCGGCAGCCGCATCCGTGTGCGGTTCTGGCGGGTCCCCCGGGAGGAGATCCCCGAGGGGAGGGAAGCCCGCATCGACTGGCTGTTCGGCCAGTGGGAGCGGGTGGACGCCTGGATCGGCTCGCACGCCGCGCCATGAGCCGCGGGCTGGTCTGGTTCCGCAACGATCTGCGCCTCGCCGACAACCCGGCCTGGGCGGCCGCCACGAGCAGCCACCGGCGGGTGGCGGCACTGTTCGTGGTGGACCCCGCCCTGTGGCGCCCCGGGACCCCCCGGACGGCGCAACTGGCGGCCCACCTCGCCGCGCTCGACGGCGCGCTCGCCGAACGGGGAGGGCGGTTGCTGGTCAGGCGGGGCGACCCCGCCCGCGTCGTGCCGGCCGAGGCCGGCGGCGCCGTGCTGCACCTGAACGCCGACGTGACGCCGTACGCGGCGCGGCGCGACGGCGCCGTGCTGGGCGCCGTCGCCGGGTCGGTGGTGATGGAGGGGCGCTGGGTGCATGCCCCCGGCACCGTGCTGAGCGGGGCCGGGGAGCCGTACCGGGTGTTCACGCCGTTCCACCGGTCGTGGGCGGCACGTCCCCGCGACCCGTGGCCCGAGCCGGGGGAGGCGGAGGTCGAGGACGATCCGGGCGAGGGCGTGCCCGGGGCCGGGGCGCCGCTGATGGCCGGAGGGGAGGACGCCGCCCTCGAGCGGCTCGGGGACTTCCTGGGCAGGGTCGACGGGTACGGGGAGGATCGCGACCGCCCCGATCGCGACACCACCTCGCGGCTGTCGGCCGACCTCAAGTACGGCACGATCGCGGCACGCCGCGTGGCCGACGAGGTGGGGGACGGCACGCCGGGGCGCAGGGCGCTGGTGCGGCAGCTGGCCTGGCGGGACTTCTACGCCCAGGTGCTGGCCGCCCACCCGCACACGGTGGACCGGGCGCTGCGGCCCGAGTACGGCGCCATCGCGTGGCGGGACGACCCCGGGGGCCTGGCCGCCTGGCAGGAGGGGAGGACCGGGTATCCCATCGTGGACGCCGCCATGCGGCAACTGGCGGCGGAGGGGTGGATCCACAACCGGCCCCGCATGATCGCCGCCTCGTTCCTGGTGAAGGACCTGCTGATCGACTGGCGCCTCGGGGAGCGATGGTTCCGCCGCCTGCTCGTGGACGGCGACGTCGCCCAGAACGTGGGCAACTGGCAGTGGGTGGCCGGGACCGGGGCCGACGCCGCGCCCTACTTCCGCATCTTCAACCCGGTCACCCAGGGCCGCAGGTTCGACCCCGACGGCGACTACGTGCGCCGCTGGGTGCCCGAGCTGGCCGATGCGCCCGCCGGGTGGATCCATGCCCCGTGGACGGCCGGCCCGCTGGAGGCCGCGGCCGCCGGGGTGGTGCTGGGCGACACGTACCCGGCGCCGATCGTGGACCACGCCGAGGCGCGGGAGTCCGCGCTGGCCGCCTACGGGGCGGCCCGGGAGCAGGCCGCCGGGGCGTAGGCTCGGGCCGGGCGGGGGGATTCCGCCCCCGGAGGAGGTTCGGCGATGAGGCCCGGCCGGCGGCACCCGAGGTGGGCGGTGGTGGCGCTCGCCGCATCGATGACGGCCGCCTGCGGGGGATCGGCGCTCTCCGTCGACGGGACCTCTTCCACGACCACCGCCACCACGGCCGCGATCTTGCCTGTCGAACCGACGTTCTCGTACCGGGTGGACGCGACGGTCGCCGATCCGTCGGGCGCCGTCGAGGTCGTCGCCAACGACACGGGCTCCTCACGCTTCACCCCCGGCCGGATCGTGCTCGTCTTCGCCGACCCTGCCGACCTGGACGCAGTCCTCGACCGGTACGACGGCACGGTGGTCCACTCCTTCTCGACCGGCGACTACGGCGTCCCGGGGCCCACGTACGCGGTGATCGAGGTGGATCTGTCCACCGTGGACCCGGACGAGATGCCGGGCGCCATGACGGCGCTGGGCATCGAGGGCTCGTCGGCGTTCGGGTCGGAGGACGGCGCCCGCCTTGCAGCCATCGTGGCCGTCGAACGGGCCGCCGGCCGGCAGGTGAGCCTCGAGTGGAGGACCGAGACCACCGAGATCCCGTTCTCGACGCAGGAGGCCAGCACCACCGGCGGGCGCCGGGGATGGTCACCGAACGCCTACGAGTTGTCCTACTACCAGCGGGATTCCGTGCAGGGCTTCGGGGTGGCAGAGGCGTGGTCGCTGATGTACTACGCGGGGGTCCTCGGCAACCGGGTGCCCATCGCCGTCATCGACCGTGGCTTCGAGGTGGACGATGACTTCGCCGACCCGGTCACCTACGCCATGGACCCGTCCTACCTGGAGTTCGGCGAGTCCGACGACGGGTACCACGGGTACGAGACGTCGTCGATCGCGATGGCGATCCCCGACAACGGCTACGGGATCGCCGGGGTCGCCGGCGTGGTCGCCGAGCCGATCCTCATCCAGCGCGGCGCATCCACCGACACCGATGCCATCGAGGCGCTGCTCCAGGCCCGTGCCCTCGGCGCAGAGATCGTCAGCATGTCGTTCATCACCGCGGTGATCGACGAATGGGCCTACGTTGCCGACCTCTGGGACCCCGTCACGAGCGCCCTCGCCGACGACGGCGTGCTGATGTTCGCCTCTTCCGGCAACGGAGGAGGCAACCTCGACGAGGCCGTCGCCGAGCGAGAGGGGCTGATCGGCACCCGCCCGTGCCAGGCACCGGGGGTGATCTGCGTCGGCGGCCTGGCCGAGGACTCGATCGACCGCGACGAGCACTCGGTGTACGGAGAGCCCGGCGGCAGCGTGCCCATCTTCGGTCCGTACTGCGTCCACACGATCCCGCCGCAAGGCGGCGGCACGGTGTTCTGGACCTGCGGGACCAGCCTGTCGGCGCCCTTCGTGGCCGGCGTCGCCGCGCTCGTGTGGGCGTCCAACCCCGACCTGACCGCCGACCAGGTGTGGGCGATCATGGAGGCGACCGCCCATCCCGGCCGCTGGCCGCGGGTGAACGCCTACGGGGCGGTGGCCGACGCGCTGCCGCCGGCTGCCTTCGTCTCGTTCGCCGAACCGGCGCCCGATTCGGGCCACGAACTGGCGAACGCCATCACGCTGGCTGCGGTCGTGGCCATCCCGACCGACCTGAACACCTCGTCCGCCGAGGTGACGATTCGGTTCGCCTCCGATCTCGACGGGCCGATCGACGAGACCACGTGGACGGTCGTGATGGAGCACGACGAGGCGGTGTCCACCCAGCGCGTGTCCACGGTGACGGCCGACCTGTCGGAGGGAGACCACGTGCTGACCGTGACGGCCACGTACGGCGACGCCGAGGTCTCGGACATCAGGATCATCCACGTCGGCAACTCGCCGCCGACCGACCTGGTGATCACTCAGCCCGACGACGGGGACCTGGTGTGCGAGGGCTCGACGGTGTTGCTGCGAGGCGACGCGTTCGACATCAACGAGCAGCTCGGCCTGTCCAACAGCGCGTTCCGCTGGTCGTCGAGCATCGACGGCCCTCTGGGCAGGGGCCGCAACCGGTCGGAGGACGGACTCAGCGTCGGCGAGCACGTGATCACCATGCGGGTGGTGGATGCCGGCGGTCTCGAGTCGTCGGAGACGGTGGGGATCACCGTCTGGTCGGCGACCTACCCGGCGTGCCGCGATGCTCCGCCCGACGCGCGGATCAACCGGCCGCTCGACGAGGCGAGCTTCTATGTGGACTACGAAGGGGACGACTACGAGACGGGTGTCGACGAGGACGGCGCCTACGTCGTGGTGACGCTCCGGGTCCGGGTGAGCGACGACCGGGACGAGCCGGAGGATCTGCAGATCGACTTCTACGTCACCCCCGACGAGCCCGACGCGTGGGTGGGCAGCGGGCGCACCATCGAGACGAGGCTCCATCTCCCCGATGGCGAGACCTCACAGGCCAAGACGATCCGGGTCGTCGTCTACGACAGCGGCGGCAACGTGGCCGAAGACGAGATCAGGGTGTTCGTCAGCCGCTTCGTGTGAGCGCTACCCCTCGGTGATGGTGACGCGCTCGATGACGGCGTCCACCGTGGGGCGCTCGCCGGCCCGGGGGAGGGCGGCGATGGCGTCCACCGCGTTCATGCCGTCGGTCACGTCGCCGAAGATGGTGTAGGCGTGGGGGAGGCCGACGTCGGCCAGGCAGACGAAGAACTGGCTGCCGTTGGTGTTGGGCCCGGCGTTGGCCATCGCCACCACCCCGCGCCGGTACTGGCCGTCGCCCTCCAGTTCGTCCCGGAAGCGGTAGCCGGGGCCGCCCCGCCCGGTGCCGGTGGGGTCGCCGCCCTGGACGACGAACCCGGGGACGACGCGGTGGAAGATCACGCCGTCGTAGAAGCCCTCGCGGGCCAGGAACACGAAGTTGTTGACGGCGAGCGGGGCCTCGGCGGGCCGGAACCGGATCTCGATGTCGCCCTCCGAGGTGTGGAGGGTGGCGGTGTAGGCCGTGTCGAGATCGATCGCGAGGTCGGGGGCGGCGGCGTACTGCTTGGTCACGGGGCGCTCCAGAGGTCGTCTGCGGTTGCTACACCCTAGGCGCGCCGAGGCATCTGTCCGGCGCATCGGCGCCGCACCGTCCCTCCGGGGGCGGTCCTCTTCGGCGGTTCGCCGATCGGGAGTGTGTTCGCTACAGCCTGTCCACCGGGATGGCGAACAGGCCCCCGGCGCCGGCGAGAGCGGGAGGCAGCAGGCCGCGCACCCTGGGCAGCACCTGGCCGGCGAAGAACTGCGCGGTGGCGATCTTGTCGGCGAGGAACTCGTCGTCGTCACCGCCGAGCCCTTCGTGGGCCGCGAGCGCCGAGAGCCCCAGCAGCCATCCGCCGGCGGTGAGTCCGAACATGTCCTGGTACGGGGTGGCGCCCGCCAGGGCGTCGTTGGGGTCCTCCATGAGCATCTTCCCCAGGCCCAGCGACGCCTCGGTGAGGGCGCCGACGGCGTCGTGGAGCGCGGCGCCGATGGGGGCCAGGTCCTCCACTGCCGCCAGCCGGTCGGCGACGCCCGCCATCTCCTCGAGCATCTCCCGCACCGCGTCGCCGCCGCGGATGGGCAGCTTGCGGGCCACCAGGTCGGCGGCCTGGATGCCGTTGGTGCCCTCGTAGATGGGGGTGATCCGGGCGTCGCGGAAGTGCTGCGGCATCCCGCTCTCCTCGATGTACCCCATGCCGCCGAGCACCTGGATGCCCAGCGAGGTGACCTCCACGCTCATGTCGGTCGGCCACGACTTGGACACCGGCGTCAGGATGGCCAGCCGCTCGGCGGCGCGGGTGCGCTCCGCCTCGTCGGGATGGTGGTGCGACACATCGATGGCCTCGGCGGTCTTGAACACCAGGCAGCGGGCGGCCTCGATCTGCGCCCGCATCAGCAGCAGCATCCTCCGCACGTCGGGGTGCTCCACGATCGGCGACTTCTCGGTCTTCGGGGCGCCGACGGCGCGGCCCTGCTTGCGCTCCAGGGCGTACTCGACGGCCGCCTGGTACGCCCGCTCGGCCACGGCCACGCCCTGCAGCCCCACCTGGAGCCGGGCGTTGTTCATCATCAGGAACATGTACCGCATGCCCTGGTTGACCTCACCGATGAGTTCCCCCACCGACTCGTCGAACGCCAGCACCGCGGTGGGCGAGGCGTGGATCCCCAGCTTGGACTCCAGCGACACCGTCTCGACGTGGTTCTCCTCGCCGAGCGTGCCGTCGTCGTTCACCAGGAACTTGGGGACGATGAAGCAGGAGATGCCCTTGGTGCCGGGAGGGGCGTCGGGGGTGCGGGCCAGCACCATGTGGACGATGTTGTCGGCCAGGTCGTGGTCGCCCCACGTGATGAAGATCTTGTTGCCGGTGATGCGGTACGTCCCGTCGTCCTGCGGGACGGCCTTGGTGGTGAGGGCGCCGACGTCCGAGCCGGCGTCGGCCTCGGTCAGCACCATCGTGCCGGTCCACTCCGCCGACACCAGCTTCTCGAGGTAGCGGGCCTTCTGGTCGTCGGAGCCGTGGGTCAACAGCAGTTCGACGGTGCCGTAGGTGAGCATGGGGCACAGCGAGAAGGCCATGTTGGCGGTGGTGACCAGTTCGTTGACGGCGGTCGCGACCACGCCGGGCATGGCGCCGCCGCCCACCTCCTCGGGGAAGGCGACCGCAGGCCACCCGGACGCCCGGAACGCCGCGTAGGCCTCCCGGAACCCGGTCGGGGTGGTGACGGATCCGTCCGCCAGGGTGCTGTGCTCGTCGTCGCCCACCTCGTTGAGTGGGGCGATCACCTCGGCGGCGAAGCGGCCGGCCTCGCCGAGGGCGCCGACCACGAACTCCGGGTCGGCGTAGGGGAATGCCTCGAAGGTGGCGAGCGACGGCAGGTCGGCCACATGGGTGAGGACGAACTCGATGTCCTTGAGCGGGGGGCGGTAGTCGGTCATGGTCGTGAGGCTACGCCGCGCCGGGGCCGGGCGGGGCGACCCGGCCCGGCGGCGGCGCGGTGCCGCTTGACAGCACCCCGTCCGCGCGGGTAGACATGACACCTGAATCAGTTGTCAGGAGGGAGGAAGCTTGGCAGCTGAGCGGGCGTTCGGTGAACCGATCACAGAACGGGGCCGGGCCACTCGACAGGCGCTGCTCGACGCCGCCGAAGCGGTGTTCGACGAGTACTCCTTCGACCGGGCGTCGATCAGCGAGATCACGCGCCGGGCCGGTGTCGCCCAGGGCACCTTCTACCTCTATTTCTCCGACAAGCGCGCCGTGTTCGTCGAACTGGTCGAGACGCTCAGCCACGGCCTCCGCAGCGCCATCGCCGAAGCCGTCGAGGGTGCGGCCGACCGCGTGGAGGTGGAGCGCATCGGCTTCGATGTGTTCTTCGACTACATCACCCGGCACCGCGGGTTCTACAAACTGGTGCGCGAGTCGGAGTTCGTCGACCCCGACGTGTTCCACTCCTACTACGACCACTTCCTGAAGGGCTACGTCCCCGGTCTCGCCGAGGCCATCGAGCGGGGCGAGATCGCCGGCGATCTCGACCCCGAGGTGCTGGCGTTCTGTCTGATGGGCATCGGCGAGATCATCGGCCTGCGCTACGTGGTGTGGCAGGACGGCAGGCCCCTCGACCGGCGCATCGCCGAGCAGGTGTGGCGGTTCATGCTGCGGGGCCTCGGCGTGCCGGAAGAGGGGACGGACTGATGTACGTCGGCGACTACCTGGCCCGGCGGTGCTCCTACGACCCGAACGCCGTCGCCCTGGTGGACGCCGGCGTGCCGGACCCGGTGCCGATCACCTACGGCGAACTGAACGACGGCGCCGACCGCGCCGCCGGGTGGCTGCGGGACCGGGGCGTCGGGCCCGGCGACCGGGTCGGCTACCTCGGGATGGATCGCATCGAGGCCTACACGCTCTTCTTTGCGTCCGGGAAGCTGGGGGCGATGTTCGCCCCGCTCAACTGGCGCCTCCACCCCCGGGAGGTGGGGGATCTGGCGGCGCGCCTCGAACCGTCGGTGCTGCTGTGCGACGACGCAGGGCCGGTGCCGGCCATCACCGCGCACCTGGCCGACGCCGGCGCCCCGGTGGTGGGCCTCGACGAGGCGGCGGCGGCATGGGCCGCCCGGCCCGCCGGCCCCGTCACCGAGGACTCGGTCACCGAGGAGACCACGGCGTGCCTGCTCTTCACCGGCGGCACCACCGGCACGCCGAAGGCGGCGCAGATCAGCCACCGGCAGGTGGTGTGGAACACCATGAACGCCCTGCAGGCCGACGTGCTGCCCACCGACCGCTTCCTCAACATCTTCCCGCTGTTCCACACCGGGGGCCTGTTCTCCTTCAGTGTCCCGCTGCTGCTGATGGGCGGGTCGGTGGTGCAGCCCCGCTCGTTCGACGCCGACCAGGTGCTCGACCTCATCCAGAGCCAGGCGGTGACGACGTTCGCCGCGGTGCCCACCGTGTTCCAGATGCTCACCGACGCCTCCGGGTGGGAGCGGGCCGACCTGTCCGGCCTCCGCTACTGCCTGAGCGGCGGTGCCCCCATGCCGGTGCCGCTCATCCGGCGCTACCTCGACGAGAAGGGTGTCGTGTTCCGCCAGGGGTTCGGGATGACCGAGTTCGGGCCGGACGTGTTCTCGCTGTCGTCGGAGGACGCCGTCCGCAAGGCGGGGTCCATCGGCAAGCCCAACTTCTTCGTGGACGCCAGGGTGGTGAGCCCCGAGACCGGCGAGCAGGCGCCCGCCGGCGTGGTCGGCGAGTTGCTGCTGCGGGGCCCGTCGGCCACCACCGGGTACTACCGCGACCCGGAGGCGACGGCGGCGGCGTTCGAGGAGGGCGGCTGGTTCCACACCGGCGACCTCGCGCGGATCGACGAGGAGGGCTACTGCTTCATCGTCGACCGCCTCAAGGACATGTTCGTGAGCGGCGGCGAGAACGTGTACCCGGCCGAGATCGAGGCCGCCATCCACGAGGTGCCCGGGGTGGCCATGTGCGCCGTCGTCGGCGTCCCCGACGAGCGGTGGGGGGAGGTGGGCGCCGCGTTCGTGGTGGCCGCTCCCGGCGCCGAGGTCGACGAGGAGGCCGTGGCCGAGCACCTCCGCGGCCGCCTCGCCAAGTTCAAGGTGCCCCGGACCGTGCAGGTCGTGGACGAGCTCCCGGTCTCCGGGGCCGGGAAGATCCAGAAGAGCGCGCTGAAGGAGATGGCCAGATGAGCGACGTCAGGGCCGGCGTGGTCGCCACCGCCCACTACCTCCCCCCCGAGGTGATGACCTCCGCCGAGATCGCCGAGGCCGCCGGCCTCCCGCCGTGGGTGGTCGAGGAGAAGCTCGGCATCACCCAGAAGCACATCGCCACCCCCGACACCCATCCCAACGAGATGGCCGCCATCGCCGGCAGGGAGTGCATCGAGAAGGCCGGCATCGACCCGGCCGAGATCGACGTCGTGCTCTGCACCACCGAGGAGTGGAAGGAGTACTGCCTCTGGACCGCAGGCATCGACCTGGCCTACGAGATCGGGGCCACCAACGCCTGGGGCATGGACATCCACATGCGGTGCGCCACCACGGTGACCGCCATGAAGCTGGCCAAGTCGCTGATGGCCGCCGACGACGACATCGACACCGTGATGATCGCCGGCGGCTACGTCGTCTCCCGGTTCATCGACTTCTCGAACATGCGGACGTCGTTCCTGTTCAACATCGGCGCCGGTGCCGGGGCGATGCTGGTCAAGCGGGACTGGCCGGCCAACCGCATCCTCGGCAGCCACCTGATGTCGGACGGCACCATGGCGCGCCACGTGATCGTGCCGTCCAGCGGGACGATGAAGCACCCCACCGACCAGGCGGTGGCCGACGGGGAGTTCTTCTTCGACCTCGTGGAGCCGGAAGCCATGAAGAGCCGGCTCAACGAGGTCTCCATGGACAACTGGATGCACTGTGTGGACGAGGCGCTGCGCAAGAGCGGCGCCAAGGCCGACGGCAGCCCGTACGCCCGTGACGACGTGTCCTATCTCGACATGCTGCTGGTGAAGCCCTCGGCGCACCGCGACATGCTGGAGCGGCTCGGGCTCACCGAGGACCGCTCCACCTACCTGGGGTCGATCGGCCACATCGGCGAGCAGGACACGATCATCTCCATCGACGAGGGCCTCCGCACCGGGGCCCTGCGCGACGGCGACGTCATCGCCGCCGTCGGGGCCGGGATCGGGTACGTCTGGGCGGCCGGGATCCTGCAGTGGGGACCGGTGGAGGACTGATGGAGCAATCGACCTACGTCACCGACTGGCTCGACAAGCGGTCCCGACTCACCCCCGACCGGGTGGGCCTGGTGGACTACCGCAGCGGCGCCGAGACCACCTACCGGGAGTGGAACGCCCGCGCCAACAAGACCGCCCGCTACCTGCAGTCGCTGGGCCTGCGCCGCGGCGACCGCCTCGCCGTGTACAGCGGCAACACCCCCGAGTACGTGGACCTGTTCTTCGCAGCGGGGAAGCTCGGCATCATCCTGCAGAACCTGAACTGGCGGCTCACGGTGCGCGAACTGGAGGGCATCGTGGCCGACGGCGAGCCCCGGGTGCTGATGTACTCCCCGGAGTGGGCCGAGAACGTCGAGGCGCTGCGGCCGTCCTTCACGACGATCGCACAGGTGGTGGCCCTGCAGGGCGACCCGGGCGGCGACCGCCCGTTCTCCGAGCGCGACGCCATGGACGACGGCCCGGTCGAGATGCCCGACCTGTCGTGGGACGACCCCTGGGGCATCTACTACACCGGCGGCACCACCGGCCTCCCCAAGGGGGCGATCCTCACCCACGGCAACATCACCTGGAACAGCGTCAACACGATCTCGTCGTGGGGCGTCCACGGCGGGCACGTCGCCCCGCTGCAGCTGCCGTTCTTCCACGTCGGCGGGCCGAACATCTTCCTGATGCCGCTGGTGCACACCGGCGGGAAGACCATCCTGTGCGAGGGCTTCGACCTCGACGAGACCTTCGACCTCATCGAGTCGGGCGGCATCACCCACTACGTGGCCGTCCCGACGATGTACCAGATGATGCAGAGCCACCCCCGGTGGGAGGCGGCCGACTTCTCGCACCTGGAGCTGGTCATCAGCGGCGGGGCGCCGTGCCCGTTGCCGGTGATGCAGAAGTTCTGGGACCGGGGCATCGACTTCAAGATGGGCTACGGGCTCACCGAGGCCGCAGGCAACAACTTCTGGCTGCCGCCGCCCGATGTGGCCCGCAAGACCACCTCGGTGGGCCACCCGCTGTTCCACATCGCCATGAAGGTGGTGGGGGAGGACGGCGAGGCGCTGGGGCCGAACGAGGAGGGCGAACTGCTCATCAAGGGGCCGCACGTCACTCCCGGCTACTGGAACCGGCCCGAAGCGACCGCCGAGACCATCGTGGACGGGTGGCTGCACACCGGCGACGTGGCCCGCTACGACGACGAGGGCTTCTTCACCATCATCGGCCGCAGCAAGGACATGTACATCTCCGGCGGCGAGAACGTGTACCCCGCCGAGATCGAGAGCGTCATCCTCGACCACCCGGCCGTGGCCGAGGCGGCGGTGATCGGCATCCCCCACGAGACGTGGGGCGAGGTCGGCAAGGCGTTCGTGGTGAAGGCGCCGGGCGCCGAGATCGACGAGGACGCGCTGCTGGCCTATCTGCTCGAGCGCCTCGCCAAGTACAAGGTCCCCAAGTCGGTGGCATTCATCGATGAGATCCCCAAGACCGCCATCGGGAAGATGGACAAGAAGGTCCTGGCCGCCGCAGAAGGAGGCGCAGCATGAGCATCCCCGTCACTCCGGGGGTGGAGGCGAAGCGGGTCACCACCGACCGCGTCACCACCCGGGTCCTCTTCACCGGCGACCCCGGCGGGGTGCCGGTGCTGTTCCTGCACGGGAACATCTCCTGCGCCACCTGGTGGGAGCGGACCATGCTTCGCATGCCGGAGGGGTACTGGGGCATCGCTCCCGACCAGCGCAACTACGGCGAGTGCGAGCGCGGCACGGTCATCGACGCCACGCTCGGCCTCGCCGACCTGGTGGAGGACGCCATCACGCTGCTCGACCACCTCGGCGTCGGCCGGGCGTTCGTCTGCGGCAACTCGCTGGGCGGCAACGTGGTGTGGCGGCTCATCATGGACCATCCGGAGCGGGTCATCGGGGCCATCCAGGCCGGCCCGGGCTCTCCCTACGGGTTCGGCGGCAACCACGGCCTGGAGGGGACCCCGATCTACGACGACTGGGCCGGTTCCGGCGGCGGGGTCATCAACCGCGAGATGGTGCGGATCCTCGGAGAGGGCGACAAGTCGGCCGAGCACATCCTGTCGCCCCGCAACGCCATCCGCCGCCTGGTGTGGGGCCCCGACGTGATCCCCGACTGGGAGGACGCCCTCATCGACGCCGCGTTCGCCACCGAGGTGGGTGAGGACTCGTACCCGGGCGACCACGTGGAGTCCCCCAACTGGCCCTACTTCGCCCCCGGGGTGAAGGGGGCCACCAACGGCCTGTCCGGCAAGTACCTGGCCGACCCGCAGCGTCTGGTGGACGTCGAGCCGAAGCCGCCGATCCTGTGGATCCGCGGCAGCGCCGACCTCGCGATCGGCGACCCGGCCGCCAGCGACCCGGCCAACCTCGGGCAACTGGGCCTGATGCCCGGCTACCCGGGTCCCGACGCGTATCCGCCACAGCCGATGATCGGCCAGACCCGGGCGGTCCTCGACCGCTACGCGGCGGCCGGAGGCGATTACCGGGAGGAGGTGATCGAGGGGGCGGCCCACGTGCCGTTCATCACGACACCCGATGAGTACGACCAAGCATTCCATGCGTTCCTAGAGGAGTTCCATCCGTGACTCCTCCGGGACACCGACAGAGAGCAACACATACGAACGGGAGGAAACGAATGAGCAGGAGATTCCTGCGGGTAGCAGGCCTTCTTGTGGCCTTTGCCCTGGTGATCGCTGCCTGCGGCGACGACGACGCCGAGACGACGACCACCGAGGCTGCCACGACGACCGAGGCCGCCACGACGACCGAGGCCGCCACGACGACCGAGGCCGCCACGACCACGACCGAGGCGATGCCCATGGGCGTGTCGTGCGGCGACGGGGTGACGATCGGTGTGATCACCGACCTCACCGGTTCGCTGGCGATCTACGGCACCCACATGAACCGGAGCGTGCCGATCGGCTTCGCGTATGCGACCGGCGGCGAGCCGCAGGAGGGCATGGAACAGACGTACATGCTCGACGACTGCGAGATCCGGGTCGTGTTCAAGGACGACCAGTCCGATGCCGAGCTGAGCGCCACCGCCGCCCGCGAGCTGATCGAGGTCGAGGGCGCGAGCATCATCATCGGCTCGGTGAGCTCCGGCGTCACCGCCACGCTGCAGGGGATCGCCCGTGAGAACGACGTGATCCTCATCGCGGCCCCGGCGGCGGCGACCGACATCACCGGCAAGGACTTCGACCCGAACACGTTCCGCACCAGCCGGAGCAACTACCAGGACGGCATGGCCATCTGCGACCAGTTCGTGAACAACGACGGGTACCAGACGTTCGTGCAGATCGCACCCGACTACTCGTTCGGCTACGGCGGGGCGCAGGCGTACTTCGACGCCTGCACGTACTACGGCGGCGAGTTCATCGCCGACGACATCTTCGCCCCGGCCGACACGACCGACTTCACGACCTACCTGGAGCCCCTGGCGGGGACCGAGGCCGACGCCCTCCTGGTCACCTGGGCCGGCGGCGGGTTCGTGCCGCTGCTCCAGGCCGCGCTCGACCTCGGCGTGATCGACGACGACACCGTCCTCGGTTCGCCGTTCGTCGACAACGTCGTGATGCCGATCTTCTTCGGCAATGCGGTGGGGACCACCTCGGTGATCCTCTACTGGTACGGCGGTCCCGACAACCCGGCGAACGACTACCTGGTCGCCGAGACCCAGGCGAAGTACGGCGTGAACCCCGATCTCTTCGACGGGGACGGGATGAGCGCCGCGATCATGGCCATCGAGGGCCTCCGGGCCACCGGGGGCGCCGCCGACGCGGAGTCGCTGCGGGCTGCGTTCGAGGGCATGACCTTCGAAGGCGCCAAGGGCACGTACTACATCCGTCCCGAGGATCACATGGCGATCCAGGACATGTACGTCGTGAACCTGACCGGCTTCGATGCCGACACGACGTTCCCGATCTACGACGCGGTCGCCACCGTGCGCCCCGAACCGCCCTGCCTGCTGGAGGGTGACTACGTGGCCCGGTGCGGCGATCTGCCGGTCGGCAACCTCGGATAGCGAACCCTGCGATGTGGGGGGCGGCTCCGGCCGCCCCCCACATCCCGAAACGGAAGGAGCCGTCGTGGGCGCGATCCTGGAGACCAGGGGCCTGCGGAGGGAGTTCGGGGCACTGGTCGCGGTGGACGACGTGGACCTCTCGATCGAAGAGGCCACCCTCCACTCCATCATTGGCCCCAACGGCGCGGGCAAGACCACCCTCTTCAACCTGATCAGCGGGACCCTCGCCCCCACCCGCGGCAAGGTCTTCTACAAGGGCGAGGACATCACCGGCCACCCGATCCACCAGACCATTCACAAGGGCATCGGCCGGTCGTTCCAGATCACGAACATCTTCCCCAACCTGACGGTGCTGGAGAACGTCCGCCTCGCCGTGCAGGCCACCGGCAAGGACAGCTTCCGGATGCTGGCGCCGCACCTCAGGTTCTCCGACTACCTGGACCGGGCCACCGAGGTGCTGGCCCGGGTGGGCCTGGCCGACCGGGCCCTGCAGATCGCCGGGACGCTGCCGCACGGCGACCAGCGCAAGCTGGAGCTGGGCATGATCCTGGCCCCCGACCCCGACGTCCTCATGCTCGACGAGCCGACCGCCGGGATGGCGGCCGAGCAGGTGCCGCAGTTGATGGAGCTCATCCAGGAGATCCAGGCGGCCGGGGGCCGCACCGTGGTGCTGGTCGAGCACAACATGAGCGTGGTGATGACCGTGTCCGACCGCATCACCGTCATGCACCAGGGCGGGGTGTTGGCCGAGGGCACGCCGGCGGAGATCTCCGCCGACCGCCAGGTGCAGACCGCGTACCTGGGCGCCCTCTACGGCGACGTGGTGAGGGGAGGCGGCCGATGAGCCTCCTCGACCTGCACGACGTGCACACCTTCATCGGCAAGTTCCACATCCTCGAAGGCGTCTCGGTGGAGGTGCCGCAGGGGAGTGTCGTTGCCCTGCTGGGCCGCAACGGCGCAGGCAAGACCACCACCCTGAAGACCATCCTCGGCCTGACGCCGGCGTCGTCGGGGAGGGTGGTGTTCGACGGCGACGACATCGTCGAGATGCGCAGTTTCGACATCGCCGCGATGGGCATCGGCTACGTCCCCGAGCATCGGGCGATCTTCGCCGACCTGAGCGTCGAGGAGAACCTCCGGATCGCCGAGCGCCGCAAGGGCGACCTGGAGAGGAGGGAGGAGCTGATCTTCGGGCTCTTCCCCGACCTGAAGCGGCTGATCGGCCTGCCCGGCACCAGCCTGTCGGGGGGCCAGCAGCAGATGCTCGCGGTGGCGCGGGCCCTGGTGCCGGAGAACCGGCTGCTGCTGATCGACGAGCCGAGCGAGGGCCTCGCCCCGGTGCTCATCGAGCAGATGATCGAGGCGATCGCCCGGCTGTCGGACACCACGACGGTGCTGCTCGTGGAGCAGAACTTCCTGGTGGCGAGCCGGCTCGGCACCACCTACGTGATCATCGAGGAGGGGCGATCGGTGAAGACGGGCGACATGACAGACCTCGTCGACGACGACGAGACGATCCAGCGGTACCTGGGGGTGTGATGGCGGACACCAAGCAGATCGACCAGATCGAGTCCCCGGGGCCTTCGCGCAACCGGCGGATCGCCGATGCCATCAAGCGCAACCGGGCGCGGGCCACCGTGCTCGGCGTGCTGGCGGTGCTGTTCCTCGCCGCCATGGCCGGCATCGAGGCCGACCAGTGGTTCGGCACGATCATGAAGGCCCTGGCGGCCGGTTCCGTCATCTTCCTGGTGGCGAGCGGGTTTCAGTTGATCTTCGGCCTGATGGACGTGCTGAACCTGGCGCACGGCGAGTTGTTCATGCTCGGCGCCTACGTGGGGTGGACCGTCTACACCCGGTTCGACACGTTCCTCGACGTGCTCGTCCCGATGCTGCTGGTGGCGGCGCCGTTCGCCCTGCTGCCGCTGTGGCGCCGCCTCGGCGCCCGTGTGGCGGCGCTGGCGCGGTGGGCGAGGAGCGCGGCGTGGGGCCTGATCGTCCTGGGCGGCGGGCTCATGCTGCTGTCCATCACCAAGTTCCCGCTGGTCATCTGGAACGCCGAGGACTTCGCCAAGACCCCGGCCAACTACTCGGTGCAGATCGACCTCGGCACCCTGGTCCCGCTGCCGGAAGACGTGTTCGGCTGGCCGATGGCGGTGGCGATCGTGGTGCTGCTGGCCGGCGCCTCGGCGCTGGCCCTGGGCCTGTCGTCGCTGCGCAAGCACGCGGGGGCGGTCCCGCCGCTCGGCCGATGGAACCTGATCGGCGCCGCCGGGCTGATCGTGGCCTCGGTGGCGCTGCACCTGGTGCGGGGCCCGCTCAACGACTGGGTGTTCGGCATGAGCACCACCTGGCGGTTCTTCATCGCCCTGATCGTGGCGTCGCTGCTCGGCGCCGGGCTGGGGGCGCTCATCGAGGTGGTGCTGATCCGCCCGCTGTACGACCGTCCCATCTACACGCTGATGGTCACCCTGGGGGTGGGGTTCGTGATCATCGAGACCGTCAAGGAGCTGTGGGGGTCGTCGAACTTCACCATGGCCCGCCCCGCCGCCTTCAACGGGTCCGGTGAGGGCTGCCCGGCCGAGGGCATCGGCGGCTTCTTCAGCGGCTGCTCCACCCTGGTGGTGTTCGGCAGCCGGCTGCGGGTGTACAACGAGGGCTTCGTGGTGGTGATCGGGATCCTGGTGTTGATCGGGGTGAGCCTGTTGCTGAAGCGGACCCGGATCGGCATGACCATCCGGGCCGGCGTGCAGGACCCCGAGATGGTGGAGGCGCTGGGCATCAACGTGCGGCGCGTGTTCACCATGGTGTTCGCCCTCGGCGCCGGCCTCGCCGCCTTCGGCGGGGTGCTGGCGGCGCCGTCGATCGGCCTCTACACCGAGATGGGGGCGCTGTTCCTGCTGACCGCCATCGTGGCGCTGGCCATCGGCGGCCTCACCTCGTTCCCGGGGGTGGCCGCCGGCGCCCTGCTGATCGGGCTGCTGCAGCAGATCATCATCCGCTTCGGCCAGACCGGCATCCACATCCCGTTCGTGGCCGAGCCGTTCAAGCCGTCGCCGACCCTGGTGCCGGCGGCGTCCATCATCCTGATGATCGTGATCCTGCTGGTCTTGCCCGCCGGCCTGTTCGGAAGGGGGGAGCGATGACCATGCTCACCGCCGAGCGCGGCCCGCGGGCCCTGTGGCGCCGCCGCCGCGGTGTCGTGTACATGGCCCTGGCGCTGCTGATGTTCCCGTTCGTGATCTCGCTGCTCGTGGACGGGCAGGGCATCGCATCGGTGTGGAACAACGACCTGGGCAACGCCCGCTTCCTGCAGGGCCTGGCCATCGAGGTGTTCATCCTCGGGCTGTTCGCCATCTCCTACGACCTGCTGCTCGGCGTGGCCGGGATCATCTCCTTCGGGCACGCCATGTTCTTCGCCGTCGGGGCCTACGGCTTCGGCATCATGCTGAAGAGCTTCGAGCTGCACTGGGTGATCGCACTGCTGCTGGTGGGGGTGCTGGCGGTGCTGCAGGCGCTGCTGTTCGCCATCCTCCTGCCGCGGGTGAAGGGCCTCACCTTCGCGCTGGTCACCCTGGGCATCGCCGCGGTGTTCTGGATCGTCATCTCCTCCAGCGACCTGGCCCAGTGGGCGGGTGCCGAGATCGGCCTGCAGGGCGTGGAGACCCCGGTGTGGTTCCTCGACACCACCAACCACCGGTTCGTGTTCTACCTGCTGGTGGCGGCGATCATGCTCGGCGTCTACGTGCTGTACACCAAGATCGCCGACTCCCCGATGGGGCGGGTTCTGGTGTCGGTGCGCGAGAACGAGGACCGCTCGTTGATGCTGGGGTACAACACGTTCTGGTTCAAGACGGCGGCCCTCATCGTGTCGTCGCTGACCGCGGCGCTCGCCGGGGTGCTGCACACGATGCACCAGCCGATCGTCACCCCGAACGTGGCCGGCCTCACGTTCGCCATCACCGTGCTGCTGATGGTGCTGATCGGCGGGGCCGGGACCATCAGCGGCGCCCTGGTGGGCGCCGCCGTGTACCGCCTGCTCAACTTCTACCTGGACAAGTGGTTCGGGGGCGCCTCCGGGTTGCTGGTCGGCCTGGTGTTCGTGCTCCTGGTGCTGTACCTGCCCTACGGCATCGTCGGCACCTGGAGGGTGAAGAAGGCCGGCATCAAGGAGGGGAGAGCGCGATTGCGCCGCATGTTCGAGCGGGCGCTGTCGAGATCGTGAGGTGACCCCGTGTCGTTGACGTTCGATTGGCTCGCCAAGCGGGCCGCCCTGTCGGCCGGCAAGACCGCCCTCGTGGATGCCGCCACCGGCAGGGAGTACACCTACCGGGAGTTCGACGACCGCGCCGGCCGCCTCGCCCGGGTGTGGCGGGAGGAGTGGGGCCTCGCCCCCGGCGACCGGGTCGCCATCCTGGCGCACAACTCGTCGGAGTACTTCGAGGCGCTGTTCGCCGCCGCCAAGGCGGAGGTGATCCTGGTGCCGCTCAACTGGCGGCTGGCGGTGCCCGAATTGGAGGGCATCGTCGCCGACGCTGCGCCGCGCGGCATCGTACACGACGCCGAGTTCGCCGACACCGCCGGCGCGCTGCTGGGAGGCATCGAGGGCGGACGGCGGATCGCCTACGGCGGCGCCGTCCCCGACGGTGCGGCGGACTACGAGGCGGCGCTGGCCGCCTCGGCGCCCATGGAGATGGCGCCGCGCCCCGACGGCGACACCTGGTACATCCTCTACACGGCGGGCACCACCGGCCGCCCCAAGGGCGTCATCCAGACCTTCGAGATGGCGCTGGCCAACTACCTGAACATCGGCATCCCGATCGGCCTCACCCAGGACGACACATCGCTGAACCTGCTGCCGACGTTCCACTCCGGCGGGCTCAACCTGTACGCCATCCCCACGTTCCTCGCCGGAGGGACGGCGATCGTCCAGAAGGTGTTCGACCCGGCCGAGACGTTCGAGTTGATCAAGGACCGGACCACGCTGTTCTTCGGCGTGCCGGCCGTGTACCTGTTCCTGAGCCAGCACCCCGACTTCGACACCGCCGACCTGTCGGGCGTCCGGTCGTGGGCGTGCGGTGGGGCGCCGATGCCGGTGCCGCTGCTGGAGAGGTACGCGGCGCGGGGCATCGACATCCGCCAGGGGTTCGGCATGACCGAGACCGGGCCCACCGTGTTCCTGGTGGACGAGGCGCACGCGGTGTCCAAGGCGGGGTCGGTGGGGCTGCCGCAGATGTTCGTTGAGGTGCGCATCGTGGACCGGGACGGCAACGACGTCCCTCCGGGGCAGAACGGGGAGTTGCTGATTCGCGGCCCCGGCGTCACCCCCGGCTACTGGAAGCTGCCGGAGGTGACGGCGGAGTCCATCGAGGACGGGTGGCTCCACTCCGGCGACGTCGCGGTGTGCGACGAGGACGGCTACTACGCCATCGTGGACCGGTGGAAGGACATGTACATCTCGGGCGGCGAGAACGTGTACCCGGCCGAGGTGGAGAACGTCCTCTACGGCCACCCCGCTGTGGCCGAGGCGGCCGTCATCGGGGTGGCGAGCGAGCGGTGGGGCGAGGTCGGGCGGGCCGTCGTGGCGCTGGCCGAGGGCGCCGAGGCCACCGCCGAGGACCTGATCGCCCACTGCGCCGAGCGCCTCGCCAAGTTCAAGGTGCCGGCGTCGGTGGTGTTCGTGGACGCGTTGCCCCGCAACGCAGCGGGCAAGGTGCTGAAGCAGGACCTGCGGGCCGACCATGGCGCTGCCTGAGCCCGGCGCCGCCTTCACCCGGCGGCGCACCTTCACCCAGGGCGACTTCGACCGGTTCGCCGGGCTGTCGGGCGACGACAACCCCATCCACGTCGATGCGGAGTACTCGGCGGCGGCGGCGTTCGGCAGGCCGGTGGCGCACGGCATGTTCCTGTACTCCTGCCTGTGCGGGCTGCTGGCCGAGGCGTTCCCCGGCGCCGTGCAGCGACGCCAGGACCTGAAGTTCCCGGCGCCCACCTTCACCGGCGAGCAGATGACGCTGCGGGCCGAGGTCTCCTCGTCGTCGCCCGGCGAAGTGGTGGTGGCCACCGAGGTGACACGCGCCGACGGCACCGTCACCGCCACCGGGTCGGCCGTGCTCCGGGTGGCGTCGTGAGCATGGTGGCCGCCTCCGTGCAGGGCCCGGTGGGGCTGATCGAACTGCAGCGGCCCGAACGCCACAACAGCCTGGTGCCCGAGTTGCTGGAGGACCTGCTCGCCGCCCACCGGGAGATGGCCGACGCCGGGGTGGGAGCGGCGGTGCTGGCGGCGGCCGGGCCCACGTTCTCCACCGGCGGCGACATCAAGGGCATCATGGGCGCCGACGACACGGTGGCCAACGCGGCGCGCCTGGTGGGCCTCCTCAACGAGGTGATCCTGGCCATGGTGGGCGGCCCGGTGCCGATGGTGGGCGCCGTCCACGGCGTGGTCACCGGCGGGTCGATCGGCCTGGTGCTGGCGTGCGACCACGTGGTGATGGGCTCACAGGTGACGATGCGCCCCTGGTACGCCGCGGTCGGCTTCGCCCCCGACGGAGGCTGGACCGCCCTGCTGCCGGAGCGCATCGGCTCGCTGCGGGCCCGGAGCATCCTGCTCACCGACGCCACCGTCTCCGCCGCCGAGGCGCTGCAGTGGGGCATCGCCGACGAGGTGGTGCCCGCACCGCGGGTGCGCGAGCGCGCCCTGGCCGCCGCCGCCCGCATCGCAGGCGGCAAGGCCGGCACCCGGGCGGTGATCCGCCGCCTCGCCGGGCCCGATCTGGAGGCGCTGGCCGCCCGGCTCGAGGCCGAGCGGCAGGCGTTCCTGGAACTGGTCGTTGGCGACGAGGCCCGGGACGGCATGGACCGATTCCTGCGGGGGGACCTGACGTGAGGCACGCCGACACGTTCTCCCTGCGTTTGGGCGACTCGGCCACCCGGGTGCGTTCGTTCACCGCCGCCGACATCGAGGGCTATCGGGACCTCTCGGGCGACCCGGGCCTGGGCTTCGGGGACGGCGCCGGGGGCGTGCCGGGCCCGCTGCTGGCCGGCATGATCTCCGACCTGCTCGGCACCACGCTGCCGGGGCTGGGGACGATGTGGATGAAACAGTCCCTGGAGTACGGCGGCTCGGCGCCGGTGGGCGCCGAGGTGACCGCCGAGGTGACGATCACCCGCATGGTCCCCGAGAAGGGCCTCGTCTACCTCGACTCGGCATGCCGGGTGGGCGGCGAGACGGTGGTGGCGGGCTCCACCCTGGTCATGGTCCCGAACCTGGGCGAGCGGGCGACATAGCCCGTTTCCCTCCCTCAAGGGACGGTGCACGTGCATGACGCCTGAGAGGGGCGTCATCAACGGCCGGGTGCGCTACGACAACGCGATCACCATCGCCGTGCCGTCGATGCGGCGGGTGGGCAGCGCGCCGACCTCCTCGCCCTCGGCCAGTTCGAGGCGGACCTCCTCGATGCCCTGCAACTCGCCCTGGACGTCGGCGATGGCCAGCTGCTCCAGGATGCGGTGGCGCAGGATCGAGGTGAGGTGGCGGACACCGAAGCGCGGCTGCCACTGGTCCACCAGGTGATCGACGATGGCCGGGTCCCAGGTGAGCGTGTAGCCCTGCAACTCGGCGGCGCCCTCCAGGCCGTCGAGTTGCCGCTCCAGGATGACCCGGATGTCGTCCTGGTCGAGCGCCTCGAACACCACGAAGTCGATGTTGCGGCCCAGGAACTCCTCACGGAACCCGCGGCGCCGCAGGTCGTCCATCACGCTGTCGCGGGTCACCCGCGGCGTCCCCGACCCCGCCGTGTTCGCCTCCTGCCCCGGCGGGGCGAAGCCGATCGGCCCTCCGCCGGCCTCGTAGGTGGTGCCGGCGTTGGTGGTGAACACGATGAACGCCCGCCGGAAGTCGAGCAGGTTGTCGTCGGTGTCGTTGACCCGGCCCTCGTCGAGGATCTGCAGCAGCAGGTCGGCGATGGCCGGGTTGGCCTTCTCGATCTCGTCGAACAGGACCACGCACTCGGGCATGTCGCGGATCTTGGACAGCAGGCCGCCCTCGCCGCGGGCGTAGCCCAGGTAGCCGCGGGGCACGCCGAGCAACTGGTTGGCGATGACGCCCTTGGCGTCGATGCCGCGGCCGGCGATGGTGTTGCAGTCGATGCGGAGCAGCGCCTCCCGCCCCCCGCCGAGCAGCTTGGCGAGTTGCTTGGCGGTCTCGGTCTTGCCGACGCCGGTGGGCCCCCCGAAGAAGAAGATGCCCTGCGGCTCGCCCTTCTTGCCCCAGCCGGCGCTGAGGCCGGCGACGAACGACTCGGCGATCTTCCGCAGCGCCCCGTCCTGGCCCACGATCTTCGCCTGGAGATGCTCCAGCACCTTCTCGATGGTCAGCGCCTCGGGCCGCACCAGGCCGTGGCCGACGGCGTCCTCGAGCGCCTCCTGGATGGCGGCCTCGGTGAGCACGGTGGCCTCCGGGTCGTCGATGCTGGTGAGGGCGCACGCCTCGTCGAGGATCTGGATGGCCTTGTCGGGCTGGTACCGGGTGGGGAGGTGCTCGTCGGTGAGGTCGACGGCCTTCTCCAGCATCTCGTCGGGCACCGTGAGCGGGGCGTAGTGGGCCTCCAGCCGGGGGCGCCGCGCCTCCAGGATGCGGATGGTGGCCTCGCGCGACGGCGGGTCCACCTTCAGCACCCCGAAGCGCCGCTCCAGGGCGCGGTCGGGGGCGATGTGGTGGCGGTACTCGGCGATCGTGGTGGCGCCGATGATGGTGATCGTGCCGCGGCCCAGCGCCTGCTTGAACGCTTCGTTGGCGTCGGAGAAGGCGGTGCGCTGGTGCATGCCGCTCGACAGCAGCGAGTGCACCTCGTCCACGAACATCAGCACCTTGGGGCTGGCCTCCAGCACCTTGATGAGCGCCGACACCCGCTTGTCGTACTCGCCGACGACGCCCGCGCCGGCCCGCAGGAACGACGGCGACAACTCGAACACGTCGCAGTCGCGCAGGCGGGGGTCGATGGTCTCGTCGCCGATGAGCAGGCGGCGGGCGAACTCCAGCACCAGGGCGGTCTTGCCGGTGCCGGGGTGGCCGGTGACGATCACGTTGCGCCGCTTCATCTTCAGCAGCGTCTTCTGCAGGCGGCGCAACTCCACGTCCATCTCGACCACCGACCCGGCGGGCGGCTCGCCCTCGGTGAGCATGCGGCCGTACGACGAGAGCGCTTCCAGGGCCTCGGCGCGCGCCCCCGACGACCGCCACTCGCCCGTCTCGGCGCCCCCGGCCTCCGCCGACGATGCCTTCGCGGCCGGCGGCCTGGGCGGCGCCTCGTGGCCGCGCACGACCTTGGCGGCCCGCTCGACGTACTTGGCCGGCAGCCCGGCGCCGACCAGGAAGCCCTTCCCGGCGTCGCTCTCCAGCAGCGCCGTCATCAGCTCGTCGATGGTGACGAAGTCGTCGGCGTCCAGCACCTCGAACACCGGCTCGAGCCCGGCGTCCACGTCCACCGAGTCGGGGACCTTCTTGCGGCGGGTCTTGAGGTCCTCCATGTAGGTCGCGAGCTCGGGGATCGACGAGGACATCTCGCCGACCGCGTACGCCGCCGCCATCAGGACGTCGGCGGTGAGCTTGCCGTCCTCGCCGACGAAGCGTTTGGCGAGGTCGACGGCCTCCCGGGCCTCCGGTGAGAAGTGGTCGAATGCCATGTCTGCTCCCTTGCCCTCGGCGCCCGCCCGCGACCGGCCACCCGGCCGGGGCGGGACGTCTCCCATCGTCGGTCCACGGCTCTGCCCGCCACCAGGGGAGAACGTCCCCTACGGCCGGGAACCACCCGGTTCGCCGGTCCGGATCACCCGGTACCCGGCCCGTGCCAGCAGCTGGGGCACCGACCGGGCGGCGAGGCGGTCCAGGTCCTTGATCTCCTCGGCCTCCGGCCCGGTGAGCCGGTCCCACGGCACCAGGTAGGGGCTCGTCTTCTTTTCGGGGTCGCGGGGGCCGTCCTTCCACCCGTCGCTGCGCCGCTGCCGCACGAACCGCTCGTGCTCGAAGCGGGCGAGCTCCTCGATCTCGTCGTCGGTGAGCGGCTCCGGCGGCGCGTCCCAATCGTCCAGCGGGGCCACCCCGCACCCGATCCGGCGCAGCTTCTCGCCGAGATGGGCTGCCTGCGCCCGGTTGGAGCGCCGCAGGCTCTCGGGGAGGTGCTCCCACGCCATCAGGGACGGGTCGTCCGGTCGGGCACCGGTGGACAGGCGCAGGTCCACGTAGGCGGCGTGGATCTCCCTGGCGAGCCGCTCGCCGAGGCCGGCGAGGAGGATGTCGGCGTGCAGCAGCCGGTCGGGGATGAGGAAGGGGTGGATCGCCCTGGTGCCCGACGCGCCGGAGGTGAGCATCGCCGCCATCCCGGCCCAGTGGCCGAGTGCCACCACGATCGGCGTGCCCGGCAGTTGCTCGGCCAGCGACAGGGTGATGGCGATCGCCGTGGTGTCCTCGTCGAGGCACACGAACACCAGGCGGCACGACGCCAGCCGCTCGACGTCGGCGGGCACGAGCGGGTCGGGGCCGCCGATGCGCTCCACCTCGGCGCCGGCGCGCAGTTGCGGGAACCGGGCGTGGAGGCGCTCGACGACGCCCTCCTCCTCGGCGATGACCACGCGCACCGGGTCGCGAGCGTGGCGGCGGCGCACCCGGGCGGCCTCCGACACCACGGCGGCGGCCACGTCGTTGCCCCCGACCACGCCGATCGCGGCCGGGCCGTCCCCGGCCAGGAACCCGGCGTGCTCCTCCAGCATGATGGCCGCCGCCTCCTCGGCGACGTTGAAGAACTCGAGGCGGAATCCCTCCGCCTGTGGGCCGGCGAGCGTCTCGGTGCGCAGGATGCGGCACAACTGCGGGTCGCGGATGTGGGCCAGGCACACCACCGGGTTCTCGGCCGACTCCAGGTAGACGGTGCGGGCGGCGAGCGCCACCTCGGCGCTGACCTCGTCGGCGCCGGCCAGCACCACGATGTGGTCCGCCGCCTCGGCGCGGGCCTCCCGCAGCACGTCGGGGTCCCTGGCGTCCCCGACCACCACCGACACCTTCGACCGCCCGATCGAGGCGACGGCCTCCTCGTCGAGGTCCAGGTCGACGGCCACGACGTCGTGGCCCTGTTCCACCAGGCGCTCGACCAGTTCCAGGCCCAGCCAGCCGAGGCCGGCCACCACCACGTGGCCGCTGCGGCGCTTGAGGCGCCAGCGATCGATGCGCGACCGGAAGATCTCCACCAGGGCCCGCCCCAGGGCGTAGGCGGTGGCGGCGGGGGCGGCGAACCGGGCGATCTCGAGTGTGATCGGCGGCGACGGGCCGGCCGCGTTCCCGGATTCGACGGTGAACAACTGCAGCGACAGGTAGGCGATGTCCACGGCCGAGCGCTCGCTGCCGAGCCGTGTGTGGAAGCCCAGGTACCCGAGCACGAAGGCGGTGGCCGCCAGCAGGGCGACGAGGGGCCACCCCATCAGCCTCCGCATCCAGCGCACCCGATTCCCGGTCCCGGCCATGCTCCCCGCGTCCCGTCGCGTTCTGTCAGGCTAGAGAAACGCGAGGGGCCGATGGCCTCTGGACGCCGATGGCTCCCGCCGGGGAGCATGGGCGGGCAGAGCGGGGAGGACCGATGACGGAGCCGTGCAGCAGGCCGTGGCTCGAAGGCCAGGTGACGGAGTACGCCCGTCTGTACCCGATCTACGAGCGGTACGGGCGGGTGCTCGAAGACGTGCTGCGGGCGGCGGCACGGCGGCATGCGCCGCTCGCCATCGTCCAGACCAGGGCCAAGAAGGTGCCGTCGTTCGCCGAGAAGTGCCTCCGGAAATGCCACAAGTACCCGATGCCGGCCCATCAACTGACCGACCTGTGCGGCGCCCGCCTCATCGCCAGGACGGCGTCGGAGGTGAAGGCGGTCCGTGCGTTCCTGCACGAGCACCTGGAGATCGACTGGGAGAACAGCGACGACGTCTCGGAGCGGCTCTCGTGGTCGGAGTTCGGCTACCGCTCGATCCACTACGTGGTGGCGCTGCGCCGGGGCGACGGCCTGGTGGACGTGGACGACGACCTGTACGGCTTCACCTGCGAGTCCCCGGAGTGCCCCGGCGTGGGGACGTTCCACCCCTTCAAGGCCGAGATCCAGGTGCGGACGCTGGCGGAGCACGCCTGGGCCGACTTCGCCCACGACATCACCTACAAGGGCGCGTTCACCCTGCCCGACACCTGGCTGCGGGAGATCGCCCTGATGGCCGCCGACCTCGAGGACGTCGACCGCACCGTGGAGCGGATCGAGGAGGGCCTGCGCACCTACGCGGCGTCGTACGGCGCCTACCTCTCGCCCGACGACCTCGCCGCCGAGATCGAGACGCTGTCCACCGTGCTCTCCTTCGACCCGGGTAACGCCGATCTCGCCTGGCGCATCGGCAAACTGGCGATGACGGCCGGCGATTGGGACCGGGCGGTCGAGGTGATGGGCCCGTTCGTGGACCCCGACGCCCCGGGCGATGCGATGCAACCACTGCTGCGGGACCTGGGGGTGGCGTTGCGCAAGGCGGGCGACGTGGCCCTGGGCAGGAGGTACCTGGAGGCCGCGGTGGAGGCCGATCCCACCGACGCCGACGCCGTCGCCTCGCTGGCCGGCACCTGGCGGGGTGAGGACGACGACCGGGCCCACGACCTGTACCGCAGGGCGTTCGAGGTGGACCCCACCGACTACTACCCGCTGCTCAACTACGTGGACGGCGAGATCGAGCGCTCGGGGACCACCGGGGTCCTCGACGTGCTGGCCCCGATGGCGTCGCAGGCCATGGCGCGGTGCCGCGCCCACGTGGACGTGGGCATCAACGTGCCGTGGTCGCTGTCGTCGCTCGCCAAGTTCCACCTGCTGCTCGGCGACCCGTTCGCCGCACTGGAGTGGTACGCGCTGGCGATCCGCTCCGCACCGGCGGCGTTCGCCATCCCCGGCCTGGATCGCATCCGCGGCGCCGGGATCGAGGGCCTGGAGTGGTCCGACCGGTTGCTGACGCTGGCCGCCGCGGCGCGCTTCGGCGACGAGGCGGCGCTGGAGCGCGTGCGGGCGCTGGCCACGCCGGGCGCCGACCCCCTGGAGGGCCCGGTGACGATCTTCGCCGGCGGCACCGACCCGGCGTTCGCCGAGCAGATGGAGGGCTACCGCTCGCTGGTGGAGGAGGCCGTCGCCGGCCTGTCGGGCACCGTCGTCTCGGGCGGCACCCGCCAGGGCGTGTGCGGGATGGTGGGCGCGGCCGGCGTGCCCCACCGGGGACGGGTCCGCACGGTGGGCTACCTGCCGTCCGGCGTCCCGGAGGACGCCGACCCGGACGACCGCTACGACGAGATCCGGGAGACCGCCGGGCAGGGGTTCACGCCGCTCGACCCGCTGCAGAACTGGATCGACGTGGTGGCCTCGGGCATCGACCCGGCGGAGGTGATCGTGGTGGGCCTCGGCGGCGGGCGGATCGCCGCCGCCGAGTACCGCATCGCGCTGGCGCTCGGGGCCACGGTCGGCATCGTGGAGGGGAGCGGGCGGGAGGCCTCGCGCCTGCTGGCCGACCCCCGTTGGAAGGACGCGCCCACGCTGGTGCCGCTGCCGGCCGACCCCCACACGGTGCGGGCCTTCGTCACCCGGCCCACCGCGGCCCTGTCCGACGGCGACCGCGAAGCGGTGGCGCGGGGCATGCACGACGTGTACCGCCGGGACATCGCCGCAGCGGCCGCCGACGACCCGGCCCGGCGCCCGTGGGAGGCCCTCTCGGACGACCTCCGGCAGAGCAACCTGCACCAGGCAGACCACATCGGCGCCAAGGTGGCCGAGGTCGGCTGCCGGGTGGTGGCGGCCGCCGACGCCGACCCCGGTTTCGAGTTCACCGCCGCCGAGGTGGAGCGGCTGTCCGAGATGGAGCACGGCCGGTGGACCGCCGACCGGCTTCGCTCCGGATGGCGGTGGGGCCCCGAGCGCGACCCGGGCGCCCGGCGGAGCCCCCACCTGGTGCCGTGGTCCCGCCTCCCCGACGACATCCGCGAGTACGACCGGGCGTTCGTGCGCCGCATCCCCGCACTGCTCGGCACGGTCGGCCTCGGCGTGGCCCGGGAGGGCTAGCGATGGAAGACGAGACGACGATCATGTTCTTCTCCTACGACCTGGTGAGCAAGTTCGGGTTCGGGGACGGGGACATGCTGTGGGACCTCATCGAGGAGCGCGATCTCGGGGTCGACCACCACGACCTCTTGATCGCGGTGGTCGAGCGCCTGCTGGTGCCGAGGCTCGATGAGGAGGTGGAGACCTACACGATCGGGGCGACCCTCCACAACCCGATCCGGGCCAGGACGGTGGACGGCGAGGAGGCCGGCGCCTCCTCGGTGTTCACCCCGGAATCGGTGGGCATCGCCGTCGACGACATCCTCGCGATCGCCGCCGAGCTGCCCCGTGTGGAGCCGGACCCGGACGAGTGGGCATGACCGCCGACTGGGGCGCCTTCTACCGGGCGGTGTGCGCCTCGGCGGGGTCGCTGCTCACCGGCCTCGACGACGAGGCCCGGGAGGCGATCGCCGAGGCTGCGGGAGCCTTCGACGTCTTCTGGTCGGTTTCGATGCTCGACACGTTCACCGACTTCGCTCCGGAGAGCACTCGCACCGGCGTGGAGTTGGCCCTCGAGGTGTGGAGGGAGAACGTGCTGGAGGCGTTCGGCGACCTGCTCGATCTGGACCCGGCGGCGGTGGGCATCGACCCGCGTGCGATCGGGCCGCTCGTGGCGGCTGCCGAGGGGGAGGACGGCTAGGGTCGCCGCCATGCGCAGCCCGCTCGAACAGCGAGTGATCGGCCACCTCGATGCGCTCGGGGCCCGGTACGAGGTGCTGGACTGCGACCCCGCCCTGGCCGACACCGCCGCGTTCTGCGAGCACTACGGCTACGGCCTCGACGTGTCGGCCAACGCCATCGTCATCGCCTCCCGCCGCCCGCCGGGGGAGGTGTGCGTGTGCCTGGGCCTGGCGACCACGAGGCTGGACGTGAACCGCCGGGTGAAGGGCTTGATGGGCGTCTCCAAGCTGTCGTTCGCCCCGGCGGAGGCCACCGTGGAGGCCACCGGCATGGAGATCGGCGGGGTGACGCCGTTCGGCCTCCCCGACGGCCTGCCGGTGTACGTGGACGCCCGCATCCCGGCGCTGGAGCAGTGCATCGTTGGCGGCGGCAGCCGGGCGATCAAGCTGCTGGTGGACCCCGAGGTGTTCACCCGGATGCCGGGCGTCGAGGTGGTCGAGGGCCTGGCAACGGAGTAGCCGCCCGGGCGGGCCGATCAGGGAGCGATGCCCTCGGCGCCGCTGGAGCCGATCCCCGACAGCAGCGCCCCCAGCCCCCATTCGAACTGGACGTCCGAGGCCACAGAGCCGACATGGGGCCGTGCGCTCCGGGTGACGGTGGGGTATGCGGCCGGGTCGAGCCGCCGGATGAGCTCGTCCCATTGGGCTGCGTACGCCTCCGGAGGCTGCAGGCGGCTCCTGGGGACCTCCCAGACCACGAAGCCGATCGTGTACGACAGGCAGGAGAAGAACGAGCGAACGCTCTCCTCGGGGCCCACTCCGTCGTGCTGCAGTTCTGTGAGCAGGTTCTCGAGGTGATCGAAGACGGCGGGGATCGTGACGCGCCCCCCCGCGAGGAGCCGGGTCAGCGCCGGATGAGCGAGTGCGATGCGCCTGAACGACCGGAAGTACTCGGCGAGCCGTTCGAGGCCGCGGCCGGGAGGGACCTCGAGGTCCACGAACAGGGACGTCGCCATGCGGTCGAGCAGGTCCTCCTTGTCGCGGACGTAGCTGTAGAGGGTCATGGTCCCCACCCCGAGGCGGGCGCCGATCTTGGCCATGGACAGCCCGTCGAGCCCCACCTCGTCGACGATCGCGATGGCCGCATCGACCACCTGGTCGGCGCTGAGGCTCGGTGGACGGCCTGCCCGATGCGGTCCGGGGGCCCCGGCGTTCATCACGGCCTCCTCGACAGTTGACATGGTTGTCGTACCGACTACGATAATATGTCGTATGCAGTACGACAAGTCCACGACCCCTGGAGAACGACGATGATCACGTTTGCCAACACGCTCGAGATCGAGCGGCCCATCGACGACGTCTTCGCCTACCTCGGAGACCTCAGGCACGTCCCGGCGTGGAACTGGGCGGTGACCTCCACCCGCAAGGTGAGTGAGGGCCCGATCGGGGTGGGCACCGAGTTCCTGCAGACCCGGAGTACCCCCGCTCCCGCCACCGAGACGCTGAGGCTCACCGCCTTCGAACCACCGCACACGATCGCCATCGAAGGCGCGCTGGGCCCGTTCGCCGCACGGCTGCGCTACCGGCTCGAACAGGCCGGCGCCCTCACCAGGGTCGTCAACGACGTCGAGCTCACGTCTCCCGGAATGCTGAGGCTCGCGGCGCCGATCCTCGCCCGTCGCATCCAGGGGTCGGTCGCCGAGAACCTGCGGGTGCTCAAGGCACTCCTCGAGGGACCGCAGGCGGTCCGGAGGTGACGGCGACCGGCCCCGCAGACCGGCTCGACGGCAGGGCGACGCACGAAGGGGTGATCGGGATGACGGCACGGCGCTCGACGGCACGGTGGACCGGCGTCTCCTACCTGGTGATGGCCGTGGCGGGACTCATCGGGTTCCTGTTCGTGAGGAGCGAACTGTTCGTCGAATCCGACGCAGCCGCAACACTGGCGAACCTGGTGCGGCGGCCGTCGCTCGCCAGGCTCGGGATCGTCGCCGACCTGACCGTGGTCGTCGCCCAGGCCATCACCGCCCTGTGGTTCCTCGAACTGTTCCGTGCGAGGAGCGGGCTCGCGGCGCGCTCGATCGCGGCATTCGGCCTGGTCAACGCCGGCGCGGTCCTGGTGGCCACCGCCTTCTCGGTTGCGGCCCTGGTCGTCGCCCACGACGCCTCGCTCGCACCCGGTGGGGATCAGGCCGCGACTGTGCAGGTGCTCTACCGGCTCGGGGGCGCGCTCTGGGACCTGGGAGGCGTGTTCTTCGGCCTGTGGCTCATCCCCATGGGGTATGCCGTGGCTGCGTCCAGGCGGATGCCGTCCGCTCTGGGCTGGGTGCTGGGGCTCGGCGGTGTCGGGTACGTGCTCAGCACCTACCTCACCCAGGCCTTCCCGGGCGCGCCGGCCGCGATCGAGGCGAGCCTGGTCGGACTGGCCACCGTGGGCGAGTTCTGGATGATCGGGCACCTGCTCTTCTCCAGGGCGGGCGAGCCGGAGCGATGAGCAACGGAGTAGCCGCCCGGGCGGGAAAAGACACCGTCGCGGCCGCCCCCCTCCCTACGCTCGCCCCGTGAGCGACAGGACCGTCGAGACCCCGCCGCCGGCCAGGGAGCGCCGCTCCTGGCTGGGCGACGACGGCATGCCCGGCTGGATCCCCCGGCTGCTGGCGATGGTGTTCGGCACCATCGTGGCGCTGTGGGCTGCGTTCCACGTGCTGGGGCGGCTGCGGGGCCTGCTGATCATCATCCTGATCTCCTTCTTCCTGTCGATCGCCCTGGAGCCCGGCGTCAACTACCTGGCGAAGCGGGGGTGGAGACGGGGCCTGGCCACGGGCCTGCTCTTCTTCTCCATGCTGCTGGTGATCGGCCTGTTCATCGGCCTGATGGTGCCGCTCGTCGTGAACCAGACGATCAAGCTCATCGACAAGATCCCCACCTACGTGGACTCGGCGTCGGAGTTCCTCACCCGGTTCGGCATCGACTTCTCCGGCGACCGGCTGGCCTCGGCGCTGTCGAACCTGGGCAACGACCTGCAGGGCGTGGCCGCAGACGTGGCCGGCAGCGTGTTCGGCGTGGGGTCTGCGCTGCTGGGGACCGTGCTGCAGTTGCTGACCATCGGCCTGTTCACGTTCTACATGACGGCCGAGGGCCCCAGACTGCGGAGGACCGTGCTGTCGGCCCTGCCCCCCGCCCGCCAGCACGAGGTGCTGCGGGTGATCGACATCGCCATCGACAAGACCGGCGGGTACTTCTACAGCAGGGCGCTGCTGGCGCTGTTCGGGGCCGCGGTGGCGTGGGCGACGTTCGCCATCATCGGCCTGCCGTTCGCCCTGGCCCTGGCGCTGTGGCTGGGCGTGCTGTCGCAGTTCGTCCCCGTGGTCGGCACCTACATCGGCGGCATCCTGCCGTTGCTGATCGCCCTGCTGGAGAGCCCGTGGATGGCGCTGGCCGTGCTGATCTACGTGGTCGTGTACCAGCAGATCGAGAACTACCTGCTGGCCCCCAAGATCACCCACCGCACCATGTCGCTGCACCCGGCCGTGTCCTTCGGCTCGGCCATCGCAGGCGGCACGCTGATGGGGGCGCCGGGTGCGCTGATGGCGCTGCCGGTTGCGGCCACCATCCAGGCGTTCGTCAGCACCTACATCCGGCGGCACGAGGTGGTGGAGTCGCCGCTCACCGACGAGGACGAGGACGAGGACGACGCCCCCGGCGATGCCTGAGCGCCGGGTCCTCTTCGTCTGCACCGGCAACATCTGCCGGTCCCCGATGGCGGCGGCCGTCGCCGCGGCGCGGGCGGGGGACCGCACCGCGTTCGAGAGCGCCGGCATCCGGGCGCTGGCGGGGGAACCGGCCACGCCGGAGGCGGTGGAGGCCTGTGCGGAGGCCGGGGTGGCCCTCGCCGGCCACCGCGCCCGGGCGTTCGATCGCGGCGGGTCGTGGGACCGGGTGTACGTCATGACCGCCGACCACCTGCGGGCGGTGCTCGCCGCCGCCCCCCACCTGCGGGGACGGGTGGAGATGCTGCGCCCCGACGGCGGCGACGTCGACGACCCCTACGGGTGGGGGATCGAGGCGTACCGCCGGGCGCGGGACGAGATCACCGCGGCGATCGATGCCAGGGGGAGCGGCCTCTAGGTCAGGCCGCGGCGGCCGGGCGGCACCGCAGGCAGGCCCGGTACCCGGCGCGTTCGGCGTCGGCGGCCGAGCGGAACTCCACCCGGTGGGCGTCGGTGATGCGGCGGGCGTGCCCGCAGGTGGGGTGGCAGTACACGTGCGTGGTGTCGCTGCCCACCAGGCGGACGCCCCGGGCGGCGAGGGCGGCGAGGCCATCCACGTCGAGGCCCTCCATCTCCAGCAGGCGGCGCTTGTTGGCGTCCTCGCCCAGCGAGTAGCGGCCCAGCACCCCGTCGGAGCGGACCACCCGGTGGCAGGGGATCACCACCGGCACCGGGTTGCGGGCCAGCGCCGAGCCGACCGCCCGGGTGGCGCCGGGCCTGCCGATCTCGCCGGCCACCCAGCCGTAGGGGCGCACTTCGCCGCGGGGGATCTCGGCGGTCTTGGCCAGCACGGCGGCCTGGAACGGGGTGACGCTGCGCAGGTCCAGCGGCAGCGCCCCGGGCCTCCCCTCGGCGATGGCCCGGTCGATGCGGGCCGCCAGGGCCTCCGGCAGGGCTGCGGCCGGGACGGCCGGGCGGCCGAAGCGCTCGGCGAAGCGGGCCTCGAACCGGGCGGGGTCGGTGGCCACGTCGACGGCGGAGACGCCCTCGTCGTTGAACGCCACGTACACGTCGCCCAGCGGGCTGGGGCGGGTGACGTACCCGTCGGCGAGGCCGGTGGCGGTGAGCACGGCCGGCAGCAGGGTGGAGGGGGCGGCCCGCCGCAGGGCGGCGAGGTCGCCGATGGGTCGGTCGCTCATGGTGCCTCCTCGGTGCCCACGGCGGCCCGCAAGCGGGCCAGGCCGCGGTGGACGTCGGCCTTCACGGTCCCGACGGGACGCTCGACCGCGGCGGCGATCTCCTCGTAGGAGAGGCCGACCACGTGGCGCAGCACCACTCCCCGGCGCTGCGCCCACGGCAGCCCGGCCACCAGCGCCCCGAGGCGCCCGGAGCCGTCCGCGTCGAGGGCGGCCTGCTCGGGCCCCACCCCGGTGTCGGGCGGCTCCACGCCCTCACCGAGGGCGGTCTCGGGTCGCCTGGCCCGGCTCCGGGCACGGTTGCGGCACAGGTTGAGGGCGATCGTCCACATCCACCCCCGCAGCCGGAGCGCCCGGATGCGCTCGGGCGGGTAGCCCTGCAGCGCCCGGTACGCCCGGACGAACGCTTCCTGGGCCACGTCCTCGGCGTCGGCCCATCCGCCGGTGAGCCGCAGCGCACCGGAGAACAGGTCGTCCTGGAGCAGGCGGACCAGGTCGGGGAAGGCCCCGTCGAGGTCGGCCGCCAGGGCCGCGGTGAGGGTGTCGAGTGGTGGTGCGTCCATGTGTGTCCCGTCTACCTACCAGAACCCCGGGCGGCGTGCACCGGTTGCACCCCTCCGGCGGCGCATCCGGCATTCCCCCTCGCGGGGGAGGGGCAACCCCCTGGCGGCGTGATGACGGCGCCGGCCCCGCGCCGCATGCTGAGCCCATGCACGGGACCCCTACCCTTCCCCACGAGACGAGGCACTGACATGGACGGATTCTTCACCCCCTTGGCCAGGGCGCGCACCTACCGGCGGCTCGCCTACCTGCTGCTGGGCCTGCCGCTCGGCATCTTCTACTTCGTGTTCCTCACCGTCGCCGTGTCGGTGGGCGTCGGCCTGGTCATCGTGTGGGTGGGCGTGCTGATCCTGGTCGGCTCGGTGGCGGCGTGGCGGTCGATGGGCCACTTCGAGCGGGGCCTGGCCAACGCCATGCTCGGCGCGTCGATCGAAGCGCCCGACCCGGCGCTGCCGCCCGGGTCGCGGCCGCAGACCATGTGGGGCCGCACCAAGGCGGTGCTGGCCGACTCGTACACCTACCGCTCGTTCTTCTGGCTGCTGCTGCGCTTCCCCTTCGGCATCGGCGGCTTCGTCGTCGGCGTCACCGGCCTGTCGCTGGCGGTCGGGCTGCTCATGGGGCCGCTGGTCCTGCTGATCCCCGACACGTTCGCCGTGGACGTCGCCGGCCTGCCGGAGGTGCTCGAGAGCCTGGAGTGGCTGGCAGTGCTGGCGCCCCTGGCCGGGGTGCTGGTGGCGGCGGTGACCGCCCACGTGGTGAACGCCTTCGCCGAGGTGCACGTGATGGTGGCCCGCTCCCTGCTGGGGCCGGGGGCGCGCCGCCAGGTGCAGCAGGAGCGGCGCCGGGCCCAGGCCGCCGAGGAGCGCACCCGCCTGGCCCACGAACTGCACGACTCGGTGGGCCACACCCTCACGATGATGGTGGTGCAGGCGGGGGCGGCCCGTCACGTGTACGAGCGGGACCCCGGTTTCGCGCTGCGGGCGCTGGAGAACATCGAGACCAGCGGCCGCCAGGCGCTCGGGGAACTCGACCGCATCCTCGGCATCCTGCACGAGGACGACGCCGCCGCCCGCGCCCCGCAGCCGGGCCTCGACGCCGTGGACGGCCTGGTCGGCGACCTGCGCGAGGCGGGCCTGCGGGTGGACCTGGCGGTGGAGGGATCGCTGGACGGCATCCCGCTGGAGGTGTCCCGTTCGGGGTACCGGATCGTGCAGGAGGCGCTCACCAACGTGCTGAAGCACGCCGGCCCGGTCCCCACCCGGGTGTCGCTCCACCGCAGCGCCGGGGCCGTCGAGATCGAGGTGCTCAACGACCCTCCGGGGCGCGATGCCCCCGACACCCCGTTCGGGGGCGAGGCCGGCGGCGGGCGCGGCCTGGTGGGCATCGAGGAGCGGGCCGTCATCCTGGGCGGTAGCGTCGAGGCCGGGCCCCGCCCGGACGGCGGCTTCCGGGTGTGGGCGAGGCTCCCGCTGGGGACGGAGACATGACCAGGATCCTGATCGCCGACGACGACTCGCTGGTCCGCATGGGCCTGCAGGTGGTGCTCGACGGCGAGGACGGCCTGGAGGTGGTCGGCGAGGCCGCAGACGGGCGCGCCGCACTGCAGCAGGTGCGCGACCTCGACCCCGACCTGGTGATCATGGACATCCGCATGCCCAACCTCGACGGCCTGGCAGCCACCCGGGAGCTCACCCGCACCGGCGACCGGCCCAGGGTGCTCATCCTGACCACCTTCGAACTCGACGAGTACGTCTACGAGGCGCTGCGGGCCGGCGCCAGCGGGTTCGTCCTCAAGCGGGTGCCGCCCGCAGAGTTGATCGAGGCGGTCCGGGTGGTGGCCGGCGGCGAGTCGATGGTGTACCCGGCGGCCACCCGGCGGCTGGTGGAGCGGTTCGCCGCCCCCTCCCCGAGCCCGGAGCAGGCGAGGGCCATCGGCATGCTCACCGACCGCGAGCGAGAGGTGCTGCGCCTGCTGGCGCAGGGGCAGAGCAACCGGGAGATGAGCGAGCAGTTGTTCGTCGGCATGGAGACCGTCAAGAGCCATGTCGGCTCGGTGCTCCTGAAACTCGGCGTGCGCGACCGCACCCAGGCCGTGATCGCCGCCTACGAGACCGGCTTCATCCGGCCCGGGGAGGCGTAGGGAGGTACGGGGTCCCGAGGGACCTCTGGAGAGACCTTCCTGCGGATCTCCTGCGACTGGGTGAGCCCGGGTGGGGTGCTGCCGGTGATGCCGAGCGTGTGGTCGGCGGCGACTGTGATCCGGAGCCGCAGGAGCCGATTTCCTACTGCAGCACCCGTGTGGGCCGTGCTATTTGTCGATGATGAGCAGTGCAGCGGTTGCCAGGGCGCCGACCGCCAGGATCTTGTCCGCACCACCGAAGGTAAAGACCTCGAACAACATCAGTGCCCAGAACACCAGGACCACGGCCAGGGCTTGTTGCCAGAACCTTGGTTTGCCCAGTTTGAACTTCATGGGATCTCCCGCCCGTGCCTAGTCGAATACGCCAAAGATGCTGAGTCCGCCGAGCAGGATCCCGATGATGATGAGCACCACTCCCAGCATCATCTTGCGCCGGTACAAATAGACGGCCCCGGCGATGAGGCACACCACGCCGATGGCAATGCTGACTGTCATGGCGACCGCTGCGAGGATCACAGGCATTTCGCACTCCTTGCTCTACGAGTGACAGTAGCCGTCCGGTGGCCACAGCGTCGGGGCCGTGCCGCCTTTGCCCGCAGTCCGCCCGACAAGGGGGGATGGGAATCGCCGGCAGGATTCGGCCTTGGGATGTGGAGATGGTCGTCTCGTCGGATCGAAGGCCGGTGGACGGCCTCCGCCCTGTGGCCTACATTGCTCATGCGGATGCAAGGAGGGCTTTTATGAGCGACCGCGAGTCCGACAACGGACACCTTGAGGAAACCGGCCCGGCCCCGGAGGCGCCGGCCCCAGATGTGACAGGGTCGGGTCAGCCGGGGCTGTCCCCCTCTCCCAGACCGGAGCCCGCCGAGGTGGAGGTCCGTCGGGTCTTCGTCGGCACCGGCGTCTTCTGGGGATTGGCGATCGCGGTACTCCTGACGGTTGCCGTGATCATCCTCGCCGCCCAGAACACCCAGCAGATCACACTCGAGTTTCTTTCCTTCGAGATCGACACCCCTCTGATCGTGGTGCTGCTCGTCGCGCTGCTGATCGGCGTCGTCCTGGACGAGATCTTCGGCTGGGTCTATCGGGCTCGGCGGCGCCGCACACTCACCGACAGGGAAGAATTGAAGCAGTTGCGAGCCGACCGCTAACGGAACACCCAGCAGGGAACAACGATCCGCTCTGAGCCTTCCAATTGTGGCGGGACTCCGCAGGGCCTTCATCCCTATCGTCGTTAACCCTCACCTCCTGGCCGACGATGGCGAAGACAGCGGGCAATCCGGGGCGCACGTGGGAGGCTCGTCCCGCGCCGGTACCCCCGCCTCCCGTTCCAGAAGCCCAGGCGGCATCAAACGATCGCGAATCGGAATGGGACCGCAGACCCAGCCGACTCCTGACCGGAGTTCTGAAGAGACTCCTGAGGAACCTTCCCAGGGGCCTCGGGTTGTTTTGGTGAGTCCGTGTCCCGGAAGGTCTGGCCGCGGAACGGCACCAGTGAGTGGCGTCGCCGCTCCGGGCGGTGTGTGTTCGACGACTCAATCGATCGATTGATTGCTCAGGTCAGACGTCGCTGACTCGAAACGATCGCGGTGAGCAGATCGAACTCGCTCGTGATCTAGCGCGGGTAGATCAGCCATCTCGCTGACCTCAAGGGCTAGATCGGCTTGACTCCGCAACGCAGCCGTCGCTTCGTCGCCATTCGCAGCCGAAGCGATCGACGTCGTGAGCAGGTGCAGGATCTCGAGGAGGTAGATCTGCACGGTAGGCATCCCTGCCGATGCCAAGCGGATCTCGTCGAACGCCAATCCCACGATCTCGGCATGCGTCCAGGCTCGTGGTATCAGAAGTTCACGGCCCTCCTCGCCAGAGAGATGACGAGTGGGAACGTTTCTGACGAGCAGTTCCCGAAGGACCGCTCCCAAGTGGAACATCGCGTCCTGGGCCGTTGTCGGGTCGTTGATGCCCGGCGAGAGTGCTTTCAGTGCCACGTCGGCAAGCTGACGCAAGCCGTAGGTGACATCGCCCTGAGCGGTCCGAGTCTGTCCGACTCCGATGGCATGACGGACTCGACGCTCGACCACGTCCGGATCAGATGGCGTCGGCACGATCCGGCACAACGGCGTCGCCACGATCGCGTACCGGCCGGCGACGGTATCGAGCCACATCGTCGCGCCGGGTTCGAGCGCCCTGAGAAGGGCACTGTGATCGACCTGTTGCACCCACCCGCTCCGTTCGAAGGTGACCACGAAGGCGTCGTCCGGCGCAGTCTCGCCGGTGGATTCCTCCCGTGCAGCATCAGTGTCGCTGCCCTCTCCCCACTGGGCCGACACCTCAGCGATCGCCGCCTCGGTGACGCCATGCAGGATCTTCGAGATGTCCATCGAGTGAGCGGCGTGGCTGATGAAGGCAACGATCGCGAGGATCGTGGTGATACCGAGGAGCAACGCCACCGCAATCGAGAGACTGGGGATGACGGCCTCCCCACCGCCATCGAGAGGACTGCGCACAGCGCGCAGCACGACGAGGCAGTAGGTGAACGTCCCGATCACCACGCCCATGACGCGCTTGTTGAATGGGTCGCGGAAGAGTCCGTGGACGACACGGGGTGAGTACTGACTCGAGGACAGCGAGATCAGCAAGAGGCTTACGGAGAACGCGATGCCGGCGAACGCGATCGTGGCGCCGGCGATCACCCCCAACACGGCTCGGGCGCTGTCCACCGTCGCCGTCAGGCCGGTCGGGATGTTCGTGACTTGCTGATCAGCCCACAGGAACAGTTGGCCTAGTCCCAAGCCGACCATCGTGAGGATCATCGGCGTGTAGAACAGACTGCTCTTCAACTTCTCCCGGATGGACCTCAGCCGAGTGATCATGCGCCGGTCTGCTCTCTCTTGGTGTGGCGAGATCGCGCCGCTGTCTGACCCTACCTACCGGTCCTCGTATCCGCGGCCGTCCGGATACCCCGTTCACATGAACGGATTCTTTCATCGGCGCACCACACGGCAATCCGGACGAGCAGATCTGCCCCCACAACCGTTGGCTGGGTGATGGCCGACTTCGGTGGCGCCGACCAGCTGGAGGGGACGCATAGGGGGTTCGAAAGAGAGCGACTGCGTTGGGTGGGAGCGGTGGCCCTGACCTGGCCTCTGACCTTCGGCAACGTTGCTGCACTCACAACGAGTGAGCCTGAAGGGACTCTGAGACCGCGTACGGCCACAAGGGCCGCGTTATCCAGAAGGCAACCTGAACGCGATGTCCGGAACGGCCAACTCTTGACAGGGGCCCCGAAGCACCTCTGCGGAAGCTTCGCTGTCGATGGCGAGGGGTCTGTCGCCGGGGATGTTGCCGTGAATGTCGAGGGATCGGTCCGGGGCGACTCGTATGTCGGATCGGAGCGAACTGTGCTGCTCGTTCTCCCAGTCATCGGCTCCCTGATTGAAGCGGTGGGCTCGCACAACGGAATCCCAAGTTATTCAACTGAGTCTCGCGAGGATTCCTGAGGCGGAATGCACAACGCACGTTGCGGCGCGTGCCCATCCAGGAACCACCGCGCATCACCTTGAATCGCCGCCCGAAGTTCTCGTGTTCTGCCTGGCTGCCGGGGTACGCGTCATACCAGGAGTCACACCACTCCCACACATTGCCCGCCATGTCCAACAAGCCGTGAGGACTGGCGCCAGCGGGGAACTCGCCGACAGCCGTCGTACGGACTGATTGGAGCAGAGTGTCGTTCTCAGCCCACCATTCCTGCCACTGGCTCACCTTCAGCATTTCGCTCGTGGTGAGACGTTCGGCGCAATTGAGCCGTTCCTGATCCCACGCGTCACCCCATGGGTACCGGCGCCCATCCTCACCCCGGGCGCCCTTCTCCCACTGCTCCTCGCTGGGCAGCGCCTTGCCGACCCAACGGCTATAGGCGTGTGCGTCATCCCAGCTCACCAGCACCACCGGGTGATCCAGCAACGTCTCCGGAGGACGACGGCTCTGTTCGTCCCAGTTGTACGGTTCGGCCCCCGGTTCGTCCACTACCGGGACTGGATGGTCCGGATTCGCAGCCAGGAACCGAACGTACTCATCGTGCGTCACCGGCACCACATCGAGGTAGAAGTCAGGCAACGTCTCTTGACGCTGGGGGGTTTCTGCCATCGCCCAAGGCAATGACCACTCGTACTCATCGACCATTTGCCTGGCGTCGGCCTCTGTCGTCCCCATGATGAATGCGCCGGCCGGGATCAAGGCCATCTCTCTGCGGTCTTCTGCCCAGACGATGCGCGGTGGCAGCTCCGCGGCACCCTGCAACTGCTCCCATGATTCGATCAGTGGCAATCCCCGGTCACTCACCTGCCACTGCGCGCTCTCGCTCATTCCTGCCTTCTCTTTTCTCTGCCGGGCGGAGGCTGCAGCGAACTGATCGTGGTTGACCAACTGCCCGATCCAGTTTCCGTGGGCGTCCTGTCGGAACTCCTCCGGATACGGTCGACGTATGCCAGGTTTCCTTCCGTTGGGTCGGCGTGACGAAATGTCCCCAGAGGAGATCCAATGGTAGGTGAGACGTCCTGGGATTCCCCGTGCCTGATCAGCGCCTACCCAACCGATCGGAGATTGGGTCGAGATGGAATGCAATGGCGGGAAGGTTTCTGTAGGGGTCCCGAGGGGCTGCCGACTCGTCTGCTCCAGTGGTCCCGGACTCGGACAGTAGGCTCGCCGGATGCGATGGCTGCGCTGGATCCTGATCACACTCGGGTCATTCCTCGCGCTCGGTGCGATCCTGATGGCGGCGTGGTCGATCGCAATCGGGCCTGCCGCAGTGTGGAGGGTCCTCACCCACGGTACGACCACCGTCTGGGACCACCTCGAATATCCGGGCAGGGACCTCGAAGCTTCAGATTCCCCACGCCCGTGGACCGTCGACGAGGGTGCGGTGCCGGTGGTGTTGGTGGACGGCAGGGAGTTGCGGCTGCCCGAAGTCCTGGCCGAGCGCAATGCCCTCGCCTTTCTGGTCATTCGCGACGGCGTGATCGAGTACTCATGGGCAGCCCCGGGGCATTCGGTATCGACTCCATCGATGCTGTTCAGCATCACCAAGTCGGTGACATCTCTGATGATTGGGGCTGCGATCGAGGACGGTTTGATCGGCTCCGTCGGCGACGCCGTCACCGTGTACCTCCCCGAATTGTCTACTCGTGGATTCGAGGATGTGACGATCGAGGATGCTCTGCAGATGGACACGGGTTCGATGTATGTCGAAGGCGACAACCCTTTCGGGATACACGTCGAGTTCAACTACACCGACCGTCTTGAGAGCCGGATCTTGGGCTTGGCGGCCGACGCCGAGCGTCGAGGTGAGTTCACGTACAAGTCCGGGGACAACGCGCTCCTGGGTCTGATCCTTCACCGGGCGGTGGAACCGGAGAGCATCTCGGAGTACTTGCAGCGGAGGCTGCTGAACCCGCTTGGGGTCGAAGACGGCGGCGTGTGGAGCACCGACCACGATGGGGGACTGGAGCGGACATGGTGCTGTCTGGCCTTGTCGGCTCGGGATCTGGCCCGGCTTGGCCAACTGATAGTCGACGGCGGCGTCAGTGGTGGTGCCCGCGTGATCTCACAGGGATGGCTCGATTCGTCCTTCGCCACCCACTATGGACCCGAACGGTGGCCGTCAGAGTACGCCGAGACGTTGCTCGCCGACTACGGATACCAGTGGTGGTTGCTGAACGACGGTTCGGTGCTCGCGCTCGGCAAGGACGGCCAATACCTCTACGTCGACACTGCGCGTCGGCTTGTGCTTGTGCGCACAGGCACGTCGCAAGGCGGAATCGGGTGGCTCGACGTTCTCCGGCAGATCGCCGAGGCCTATCCAGTCATCGACTAGGGATGCCCGCCCGGCGGGGGAGGAACGCTGTGGCCTTCGCAGGAGGGATCGAGGGAGAACGGGAGTCCTGTGAACTCCCGACAGGGGTCCCGAGGGGCCTCTGACCCCAGCCGACCTAGGTTGGGGCTGGGGCGTCGTAGACGGCAGCCATGATCGATGCCGCTTGGTAGATGCGGTTCCGCGCTCGGCCGGTGATCTCTCTGAGATGGCCGAGTTCCTGGAGAGCCTCTATGGCCGCCTGCGCTGTGGGGAAGGTGACATCCAGCATCCTGGCTACCTGCGGAGCTGTCACATACGGGCGATCGATCAGGCGTTCAGCAAGGCGAATCGTGGTCAATGTTGCACCGCCTTCCTGAAGGCCGACTCGCAAGTCCCGCTGGAGATCCACAAGGGCAACGGTCCGTTCCTCGGCGTCCCGGGCGTATGGCGCAACTCCCCTGAGGAAGTAGTCGAGCCACGCGAAGGGACTACCGCCGAAGCGTGTCTCATCCAGGCGCGCGTAGTACTCAGCGCGGTCTCGTTCGAAGTAGGCCGAGAGGTAGAGCACCGGAATCGAGAGGACCCCCCTATCGATCAGCATCAGCGGGATCAGGAGTCGACCGATCCGCCCGTTCCCGTCAACGAAGGGGTGAATCGTCTCGAACTGGTAGTGAGCGAGTGCCACGGCGACGAGATTCGGAAGGTCTCGACCATGAATGAAGTGCTCCAGCGCACCAATCGCTCCCGGTACCTCGTCAGGCGGTGGTGGGACGAAGATTGCGTCGGCCAACAGGGTCCCGGGGGGTCCGATCCAGTTCTGCGTCGTCCTGAACTCACCAGGCAGGGCGTGCTCGCCGCGCACCCCTCGCATCAGGATGGCATGGGTCTCCTTGATGAGGCGGCTGGAGAGAGGCAGGGTGGCTAGCCGGTCTTGGGCGTGTCGGAGCGCGTCCACATAGTTGAGGACTTCTTGCACGTCTTCGCGCCCCTCGACCTCCCCGCCCGCCTCGAGAAGGAGAAGGTCCCCGACCGTGGCCTGTGTGCCCTCGATTCGGCTACTCAGAACGGCTTCGAGTCGCACATAGGGCCCAATCAGGATGTCAGCGGTTGGCAGCAGCCGACTGACCCCAGCTAGCCGATGTACGGCAGCGGTGGCTTCGGTCAGAAGGTTGACAGTGCTCTCTGGGTAGTCGAGCGTGACAGGCAGATCCGCAGGGTAGAAGGCGTCATAGCCGCCGGGGGCGCGTCGCAGCGTCCCGGGATTCCAGACACCGTCGTTGGCCGTCATGATCGCTGTCAAACTCCGCGATAGTCGCCGTCTGGACTATTAAAGCACATCGGTGTTCGCTTTATTAACGAACCGGCGTGGTTGAGTCTGTCTTGATTGGACAGTTGGCTTCGACCGGGTCTCTGAGGGTTGGAGAGCCACCGCGAACTGAGCAGCGAACTCCCGACAGGGGTCCCGAGACACCCCGGTCTGCCCGGGTGACAGGTGTCACATCAGGCGGCCGGGAGTGTCCAGTCCGCCATCACATCTGCGGCGGAGCGGAGCTTCCCGAAGGACGCCAGCTGCAGGTTCACGGACTCGATCACCGACGCCGCCGGGTCGTCCCCATCGAACGTCGAGTGGCCGTCCTCCACGACAACGACCTCCAGGTCGCTTCGTGCTGCTCCCCTGGACGTCGCGCTCACGCAGTACTCGCTCTGGAGGCCGGCGATCACCACCGAGGTCACGCCGGCTCTCTCGATGAAGCCCATGAGCTCCTCGGTGGCGAAGGCGTCCGGCCCCCACTTGTCCACGATGAGGTCGCCCGGGTGGGGAGCCAGTCGCGGATGGATCTCCCATCCCGGCGTACCGGGGGCGTCCGGGTCCTCTTCGCCGCCGTTGTTGCGAACGAAGACGATGGGGATCTGTCGGCGTCGCGCTGCCGCCACGAGGTCCTCCAGACGCTGCAGCAGAGGCGCAGCGTCATGGGCCGGTGTGGGCTCGAACATGTTCACTTGAGCATCGATGACGATGAGTGCCTGGGACATGCGGCGAGACTACCCGAACACACGTTCGGCCTCAATCGGAGTCGTCGATTGCCTCCTCGATGTGGTCCGACACAGCGAACTCATCACAGGGGTCCCGAGGGGCGGGATTCCTCGAGCCTCGATCATCCGGCCGCAAACCCTGGAAGGGTGGCCGACTGGGTCGTGCTCCGCGCCCGCGTGCCGGCGCGTCCCTGTCGTTGGGGGCGATGCCGCCGGTGCCGTAGGGTGGCACTCGACCAGCGAGAGGGCCGCCGAAGCGTTCGGCTGCGGTTCGTTCGCTCGAGTGAGAGGGGTGCCACGTGGCAGAGAGCGATCGTCCGGCGCTCAGATTCGGTGCCGACTGCTTCAGCCAGCACACAGACTGGCCGTCGTACCTGCACGCGATGCGGACGGCTGAGGATCTGGGCTACGACTCACTGTGGACGCCGGACCACCTGATCCCGACGCCGCCCGGTGCCGACCCCGAGGGCCCGATCCTGGAGCCGTACACGTGTCTGGCCGGAGTCGCTGCGATGACGTCGAGGGCCACGGTCGGATGCCTGGTCAGCCCGATCAGCCTTCGCCAACCGGCACTCCTGGTGAAGATGGTCACGGCTCTCGATCACGTGAGCGACGGACGTGCCGTGCTGGCGGTGGGCTCCGGATGGCATCGAGAGGAGCATCGGCAGTACGGATTCGAGTTCGGAAGCGGATTCGGAGAGCGGCTCGATTGGCTTCGACAGGCCCTCCCGGTGATGCGCGGGATGCTCGATGGAATCCGGCCGTCGTCGTCCGGAGGTCGATACGACGTCCGGGAAGCCGTGAACTCTCCCGCACCCGTTCAGGCCCGCCTCCCGATCCTCATCGGGGGCTCCGGCCCCAAGGTGACACTTCGGCTGGTCGCCGAGTACGGGGACATGTGCAACCTGATCGGATCACCCGACCAGGTCGCGGTCGCCGAGGCCAGACTGGTCGAGCACTGTGAGGCCGTGGACAGGGATCCATCCCAGATCGAACGAACGGTCGCAATCCGCCAACCGATCATCCGAGACTCCCACACAGAAGCCGAGCAGGTGCTGAACGAGGTCTTTGCCCACAACGACTCCGAGCCGTGGAGCCGGGACATGGTCGGGACCCCGCACGACCTTGTCGAGAGATGTGCTCCCTACGTCGAGATGGGGTACCGGCATCTCATCTTCCAGTTCCTCGCCCCCTTCGACGGGGAGACGATGGAACGCCTCGCAACGGAGGTGAGGCCCCAGCTCGAGGCCATCGCCGCCGCCTGATCCGCCGAGATCTCCCGTGCAGCCTCCTGGTGTGTGCCACGTGATGTGCTCAGACGGAACCGAACGGGACCACAGCGGAGTCCCGACAGGCACCCCGCACCGGTGGTCCCGGGGCGCGGGATCGGTCGCCTAGGGCCGTGATCCGGCGGCGAACGCCAGCCAGGCGTCCCACGCGATGCGGGGCTCCCCGGACGAGTCGAACAGGCCCATCGTGGAGAACGGCTCGCCGATCGGCTGGTCGTACATGAACGCCCAGGTGACGAACCCGACGTCGAGGCCGGCGAGCATCTCCTCGAACCGCGTGATGAACTCGGCCTGGAGGCCCGGGTCCCCGGTGTAGGGGCCCAGGTCGCCGCCGGCCTGCCAGCCGACCTCGGTGAATGCGATCGGACGATCGACGTGGTCGAGGATCGAGGAGTAGTACTCGTCGGGGAGATCGGCCGGCGACTCGAACACCAGGCCCGGGTAGGTCGTGAAGGCGATCAGGTCTGCGTCGGGGAAGTCGTCGATGAGGTGCCAGGTGGCCGCTTCCGGGTCGTTCTCACCTCCGAAGAGGCCCCCGTGCATGCCGCGCATCCGCTCCAGCTGGAACACGACGAAGACGCTGGTCTCGGGCGACGATGCTTCGACCGCGGCAGCGAACCGCGCGAACATCTCGGTCGCACGTCCCCACTCGTCGGGATGCGCCCGCCAGTTGCTGTCGACCTCGACCCCGAAGCCCATGAAACGCGGACGGTGGCGCGCGGCGAACGAGGCCGCGGCCTCCACGTACCCGTCGGCCGCCTCGTCGGTCGGCGGCCGGAGGAACTCTCCGTCTTCGGTCCGGGACCACCCCCCGACGGTGACGGCCACGACGCCCGTCTGGGCTGCGATCCCGGCCGTCGCCTCCGGGCCGGCATCGGGCTCCCCCCACTCCATGGCATCACCCACCCACTCCAGGAGCGTGGCGCCTTCGGCGAGGTGGTCCAGGAACGCTGCGAAGTCCTCGGGCGACGTGCTCCGCGGCGACACGGAGAAGCCGCGCAACGGATCGCCGCCGGCCTCCCCCGATCCGCCGGCGGTGGCGGGAGACGGCGTCCCCGCGTCCTGGCCGCACGCCCCGGCGAGCAGGGCGGCCACCGTGACGACGAGCCAGATGCGACGCATGCGGGGCATCGTAGAGCCGCGTCCCCACCGCGCGGGAGGCCCTCAGGCCCGTTCACGGCGCGTCGCCGCCTCGCCCCCTACTTGACCCTCCGTCCCCCGATCTCGCCGGCGACCACCCAGGCGACCACCGAGCCGATCTCGATCTCGTCGCGCAGGCTGGTCTCGCCGGCGAACCCGGCGGAGCCGCGTTGGGTGCGGCCGGGGCGGGTCTCCCGCATCTCGCGGAAGCGCTCCTGCCACTTCTCCCAGTTGCAGGGGCGCAGATCCACCCACCCCTTCGCCGCCCAGGCGTCTCGGTCGGCATCGGTCATGGGGACCACCGTCTGCCCCGGCACCTCCGGGATGCGGACGAACGGGCCCCGCAGCAGCGTGGCGCCGTCGGGCCCCAGGATCGGCAGGCCCAGCGACGTGATGGTGTCCCGCAGTCCGGTGCGCTCGGCGACCAGGTCGTCGGCGTCCTTGGCGATCGTGTCGGGACCGGTCTCCAGGACCCGGGTGGGCGTGCCGTACAGGGCCCGCAGCAACTCGGCCTCCCACAGCAGTTTCGACAACTCCGGCGGGCCCAACTGGCCCAGCGCCACGCTGTGGGTGCCGGTGGCGTCCTCGATCGCCGAGAACTCCTCCATCGCCCTGGCGCGCAGCACCCCTGCCCGGTAGGTGGGGCCGAGGACGGCGCCGTCGAGGGCGGCGATCACGTCGTGGCCGGTGTTGCCGCCCTCGATCTCGCGGACCACCTGGCGGGCGATCTCCTCGGGGGTGATCATCTCCATCATCCCGAGGGCGGTGACCACCTCGAACTCGCCCTTGGTGAACACGCCGTTCTCGCCGGTGTCGATGACCGGCAACTGCAACTCGGCCTCGTCCTCGAACCCCTCCGGGTCGAGGCGGAGCTCGAGATGGTCGCCGAGCGACTCCCTGCGGGCGGCGTAGCGGTGCACCACCCGGCCCTTCTCCCGGATGGTCCGGTAGCCCAGGTCGGAGTAGCCGATCAGCGTGCTCGGCTTGATCTCCTTGACCAGGGGGCCGTCGGTGCGGGCCATCAGGAACAGCAGGCCGGTGTGGGCGAAGGCGCAGGCGTTCTTGGTCAGCAGGCGCGCCGAGGGGCGGTCCTCGCTGTGGGTGAAGGGGATGTCGAGGCCCATGCCGCCGGTGCCGCTGGTGCCGACCTTCAGGTACATGCGGGTGCCGGCCTCGCGCAGGGCCCGCAGCAGGATGAGGACGTGGCGGATCAACTGGGGGATGGTGAGCGACAGGATCAGGGTCTCGATGTCTTCGGCCACCACGTTGGGGGGGATCAGCGACCCGTTGAGCATCGCCTCGATGTCGCGCTCGGCGATGATGGCCGAGGTGTACACGTCCTGGTACGAGATGGCCGTCGCGGTGTTGATGGCGTCCACCACCACGTCGGGCCGGTAGGCGGCCACCAGGCCGGCCAGGCGGGACCGCTCGTAGGCCTCGTCGATGGGGCCGAGCATGTCCTCGAACGCCTTCTCGCGGTTGCCGTGGTCCTCGATCATGGCCCGGCGCCCGATGCGGGTGAACTCCTCCCGCACGAACACGTCTCCCCACTCCCCGACGATCTCCACGCCGGGCGGGGCGAGGGCGCGGAGGTCGTCGACGGCGCGGGCGACCTCCTCCTCTCCCAGGGAGACGATGACGATTCGCTCGGGGCGCAGGTCCACGGCGATCCGGTGGGCCACCTGGTAGCCCACCATGCCTGCACCACCGAGCACCACAAACGTGCGGTCGGGCACGACCAGACCTCCTGCCACGGTGTCGCCCCAGGTGTACCGGAGGGCCGTTGCGCTGCCTAGAGGACTCCGTCCCTGCCGGGCGACGGCCGTTCGCCTCTGTGCCGGCGGCGCCGGTGCGATAGCTTGGGGGCGATGACCACTGCGGCCCTGCGCGCTCGCGTGCTGCTGGGCGACGAAGCGGTCGCCCTCGGTGCGCTCGACGCCGGGGTGAGCGCCGCCTACGCCTACCCCGGCACCCCGTCCACGGAGATCTTCGAGTACCTGCACGCCCACGCCGCCGACTACGGGGTGCGTGCCGACTGGTGCGCCAACGAGAAGACCTCCTACGAGCAGGCGCTGGGCGTGTCGATGGCGGGACGGCGGGCCATGGTGTCGATGAAGCACGTCGGCCTCAACGTGGCGGCCGACCCGTTCGTCAACTCGGCGCTGGTGGGCATCGAGGGCGGCCTGGTGGTGGTGGTGGCCGACGACCCCGGCATGCACTCGTCGCAGAACGAGCAGGACAGCCGCCACCTGGCCGATTTCGCCCGCATCGTGTGCCTGGAACCCGCCGACCAGCAGCAGGCGTACGACATGACGCGCGAGGCGTTCGACCTGTCGGAGCGCTTCCGCATCCCGGTGATGATCCGCCTCGTCACCCGCCTGTGCCACAGCCGGGCGCTGGTGGACCCCGGCCCGGCCGCCGAGCAGCGGCCGGGGGCCAAGGCGCACGACCCCGGAGAGTGGACCCTGCTGCCGTCGATCAGCCGGAGGCTGTGGCGGGGCCTGCTCGACCTGCAACCCGGCCTGGCGGCCTGGTCGGAGGGCTCCGGCCACAGCGTCCTGGAGGCCGGGGAGGGCCGCACCGGCATCGTCACCACCGGCATCGCCCGCAACTACGTGGCGGAGAACCTCGATGGGACGGCCGCCCCGCCGCCCCGCCTGCACATCGGCGCCTACCCGGCCCCCGCCGGCATGCTGCGCGAGTTCGCCGCAGGGCTCGACCGGATCCTGGTGGTGGAGGAGGGGTACCCCTTCGTGGAGGACCGCCTGCGGGGCGTGCTGCCGCACCGCTGGGAGATCGCAGGCAAGCGCGACGGCACCCTGCCCCTGGACGGGGAGCTGACCCCCGACACCGTCCGGGAGGCGATGGGCCTGCCACCGCGGCCGCGCCTGGTGGTGGGGGGCCTCGACCTGCCGGTCCGCCCGCCGCAACTGTGCAAGGGATGCCCCCACCGCGACTCGTACGACTCGCTGGCGATGGCGCTCGGCGGCGAGGAGGCGCCGGTGGTCACCTCCGACATCGGGTGCTACACGCTGGGTGCGCTGCCGCCGTACCAGGCCATCGAGTCGTGCGTGTGCATGGGGGCGTCGGTCGGCATGGCGAAGGGCGCCTCCGACGCGGGCATCCGCCCGGCCGTGGCGGTCATCGGCGACAGCACCTTCCTCCACAGCGGGGTCACCGGCCTCATGGACGCGGTGGCGGCCGACACCGACATGACGCTGCTGATCCTCGACAACGAGATCGTGGCGATGACCGGCCTGCAGCCCACGGTGCTGGGCGGGCGGCTGGGCCCCATCGTCGAGGGGCTGGGCGTGGACCCGGCCCACGTGCGGGTGGTGGAGATCGACCACCGCGACCCGGGCGTGCTGGCCGCGGTGCTGCGGGAGGAGATCGCCCACACCGGGCTGTCGGTGGTGGTGGCCGTGCGCGAGTGCGTCGAGGCCGCCAAGGCGACCCGCCGGACCGGGCGGGAGGAGCGGGCGTGAGGGCCGACGTGGTGCTCGCCGGGGTGGGCGGCCAGGGCGTGCTGACCGTGGCCGCCATCCTCGCCGAGGCCGCCCGGCGCGAGGGCCTCGAGGTGAAACAGGGCGAGATCCACGGCATGTCGCAGCGGGGCGGGGCCGTGTTCGCCGGCGTGCGCCTGGCCGACGGCCCCATCGCCAGCGACCTCATCCCCCGCGGCGCCGCGACCCTGCTGGTGGGCCTGGAGCCGGTCGAGGCCCTCCGCTACGTGGACTACCTGGCGCCGGAGGGGCGCCTGGTGGCGGCGGCCGACCCGATGGCAGACATCCCCGGCTACCCCGACCTCGCCGAGGTCCACCGCATGGTGGGGTCGGTGCCCGGCGCCGTGCTGGTGGAGGCGGCCGCGCTCGCCAGGGAGGCCGGCTCGCCCCGGTCGGCGAACGTGGTGATGGTGGGCGCGGCCAGTGCCTTCCTGCCGCTGCGGCCCGCAACCGTGGCGGCCTGCATCGCCGACGGGTTCGCCCGCAAGGGGAAGCGGGTCGTGGAGGTGAACGGCCGGGCCTTCGAGGCGGGGCGGGACGCGGTCGCCGCCGCCGCCCGCTGACGTGAACGGCCCGCTCGCCCCGGTGATCGCCGCGGTCGAGGCGGCCCGCGCCGGAGGGCGCGATCTGCTGTACGAGACCGAGGCGCTGACGGTGGCCGCCTGCCTCGGGGTGGGCATCCCCTCCCACCTGGTGGTGCCCGGCCCCGGCGATGTGGCCCGGTTCGACCTCTCGGTGCTGCTCGGCGACCGCGTGGTCGTGAAGGCCATGGCCCCCGGCCTGGCCCACAAGACCGAGGCCGGGGCCGTGGTGGAAGCGGCGAAGGACGGGGCCGCCATCTCGTCGGCCATCGCCTCGATGGCCGAGCGGGTGCCGGAGGCGCAGGCGTTCCTGGTGGCCGAGCACGTCGCGCACGAGCCCGGTCCCGGCGGCGAGGTGCTGCTGGGGATGCGGTGGACCGACGCGTTCGGCCCGGTGGCGACGTTCGGCTTCGGCGGCACGTCGGCGGAGTTCCTGGCGGCTCTGGCGCCTGCGGCCGTGTTCAGCCCCGCCCTGCGGGCCGGCATCGGGCCGGCCCTCGACGCCTGCGCTGCGGCCGCCCCGGTCACCGGCGGCGTGCGGGGGCGCCCGCCGGCGATGGAGCGCCCGGCGCTGGAGCGCCTGGTCGGGGCCGCGCTCGACGCGGCGGCCCGCCTCATGCCGCACCACCTGGTGGAGTTCGAGATCAACCCGCTTGCCCTCACCCCGCGGGGGCCGATGGCGCTCGACGCGCTGGGCCGCATCGGGCCGCCGCCGGAGGCCGCGGCCCGCCCCGACCTGCGACCCGGCGCGGTGGCCGGCATGCTCGCCCCGGAGACGATCGGGGTGATCGGTGTGTCGGAGCGGGTCAACCTGGGGCGGGTGATCCTCCGCAACGTGCTCGCCGCCGGGTTCCCGCCGGAGCGGGTGGTGGTGGTGAAGCCGGGCGCGGACGAGATCGACGGGGTGCGCTGCGTGCCCGACCTGGAGGCGATGGGGCAGGTGGGCCTGCTCGTGGTCGCGGTGGGCGCCGACGCCGTGCCCGACATCGTGGAGGGGGTGGCCGCCGCCGGCCTGGCATCGGGCGTGATCCTGGTGCCGGGCGGCCTCGGCGAACGGGCCGGCACCGAGGGCCACGCCGGGCGGATCGCCGCCGCGCTGGCGGCGGCGCCGCATCCGCGGCCGGTGGTGAACGGCGGCAACTGCATGGGCATCCGGTCGGTGCCCGGCGGCTACGACACCACGTTCATCCCGGCCCACAAGACCGCGCCGCAGGGCAGGGAGGGGCGCCATCCGGTGGCCGTCGTCAGCCAGAGCGGGGCGTTCGCCATCGCCCGCCACGACCGCCTGCCGTGGCTCGACCCGGCCTACGTGATCACGGTCGGCAACCAGGTGGACCTCACCGTCGGCGACTACCTCGACCACCTGGCCGACGACCCGGCCGTGCAGGTGGCCGCCTGCTACGTCGAGGGATTCCGGCCCGGCGACGGGCTGCGCTGGGCGGGCGCCGCCGCCCGGATGCGGGAGCGGGGCGGGCGGGTGATCCTGTACCTGGGCGGACGCACCGCCGCCGGCGCCGCCGCTGCCGCCTCCCACACCGCCGCCGTGGCCGGCGACGCCGTGGTGGCGGCCGGCCTGGCCCGCGCCGCCGGGGCGCTGGTGGCAGGGTCGCTCGATGAGTTCGAGGACCTGCTGCGGGCGGCGGTGCTGCTGGCGGACCGGCCCTTCGGCGGACGGCGCCTCGGTGCGGTCACCAACGCCGGGTTCGAGGCGGTGGCGGTGGCCGATGCGCTCGGCACCCTGCAGGCGGCCCGCCTGGCGCCCGCCACCCTGGAGCGCATCGACGCGATTCTCGCCGGGGAGCGGCTCGGCGGGGTGGTGGCGGCGGGCAATCCGCTGGACCTGACGCCCAACTGCCGGGCGGAGGCGTACGCGGCGGCGGCCGCCGCCGTGCTGGGCGACCCGGGCGTGGACGTGGGCTTGGTGGGCTGTGTGCCGCTGACGCCGTCGCTGGCCACGCTGGCGGCGGGCGAGGGGCACGACGAGGACACCGCGGCGGCGGATTCACTCGCCTCGTTGCTGGGCGGCCTGTGGGCGGAGACCACGCTGCCGTGGGCGGCGGTGGTGGACGGAGGGGCGCCCTACGACCCGATGGCCGGCGTCCTCGAGGCCGCCGGGATCCCGGTCTTCCGCGCCGCCGACCGGGCGCTGCGGGCGCTCGGCGCCCTCGCCGCCGGCTGAGTCGGTTCGGGCCCTCCAACTCCATGCGGCGCTCCCGGAGGAGCGCCGCATGAGGGGAGGGCGGTGGCGGCTTCGGGCGGGGATGAAGCCGCCACCGCGGGGGGATCGGTTGTCAGATCAGCGTGCGCCGGTGGTGGGCCATCTCGGCGCGGGCCCGGTGGAGGGCGCCGCGAGCCTGGACCACGGCCCCTGCAGGGGCGCCGGCGGACTTCAGCATCTCGTATCCGAGGCGGGCGTCGACGAGGCGCTCGTAGGCGCGGTCGAAGCCGTCGGCCTCGGTGCCGAGGGGGGTGGGGCGATGTGCGGTGATGGTCATGTTCTTCAGATCTCCTTCGCCACCATCCGACCACACCTTGACGCGCATTTCAACCATCCGACCAGCCGACAGTGGTGGCCAAACGCCATAGATTGCGTGTTTCGTAATGTCTAGAGAGGGAATCGTGTTACGATCGCATGTAGGCGGGCTCGCACGACGTCGCTCGCCTTCGGAACGCGAATTCTGGGAGCCCCGATGCGACTCGACGACATCGACTGGGAGATCCTCGACGCCCTGCAGGCCGACGGGAGGGCCGGCTACCGGGAACTGGGCCGCCGCATCGGCCTCAGCGCCCCGGCGGTGGCGGCCCGCGTGCACAAACTGGAGGCCGCCGGCATCGTGTCGGGCTACCGCGCGGTGGTGGACCCGGAGCGCCTCGGCCTGCGGGTGGAGGCGTTCGTGCAGTTGGCGGTGTCGGGCAGTCCCGACGCCGACGAGCGGGTCATCGAGGCCGCCCGGGGCATCCCCGAGATCCTCGACGTGTGGCGGGTCACCGGGCGGGAGACCTACCTGCTGCGGGTGGTGGTTCCCGTGGTGCACGACCTCGAGCGGGTGCTCCGCCCGTTGTGGCAGCACGGCGAGACGATCACCTCGGCGGTGCTGTCGGCGCCGCTGGAGGACCGGCCGATCACCAGGGAGATGGCCGAGGCGGCCGCGGCGGCCGTCGAACGGGCGCGGTGAGCGGGCAGGTTGATCGGGGCCGGCGGCGAGGGCAGCCGCCGGTGGTGTTCACACGATCAACCAGGCGGCGGTGAAGGCCGACGCGTTGGCGGCGGCGTGCACCAGCACCGGGACGGCGAGGCCGTCGAAGCGGTCCCGCAGCGCGGTCAGCACCGCCCCCGCCGCAGCCGTCGCGGCCACCGCCAGCGCCACCACCACGGCCACCGGGAGCCCGCCGGCGGTCTCGTTGGCGTGGGCGGCGTCCACCGCCGGGGCGATGTGCCACAGGCCGAACCCCAGGGCCGGCAGCCACGTGCCGGCACGCCGCCCCCACGCCTTCCTGCCGAGCCCCACCAGCACGCCCCGGAAGGCGGCCTCCTCGAAGAGGGCGGTGCCCACCGGGATGCGGAGCGCCACCTGGTACAGCAGCCCGCCCATGCCTACGCCGGCGGCCCGGTCGTCACGGAAGAGGTCCCGGAGGGCGGGGACCGCCGCGAGCGCGGCGACGGCAGCGGCGACCACGGCGGCGGCGGCGAGGCCGGCCCGCAGGCCCGGCCGCAGCCGGGAGGCCTCGAGGCCCAGGTCCCCCGCTCCGGCTCCGGACCGGCGGGCGATCGCCACCAGGGCGGCCAGGGCCGCCAGGTTCACCGGCAGGTAGGACCACCCGGGCAGGAGGACGCCGCCCAGGTTGACGGCGCCGAGGAGCCCCGCTGCGGCGGCGAAGCCCTTCCCGGCGCTCATGCGGCGCAGGCTAGGGCGCCCGCGGCCCCGGTGGCGTTGGGCACCGCTGCCGGCCACTCCCGGCGGTCGGCCGGTATGCTCCGCCCCAACCGCCGGAACGACGGAGGCAGGCGTGCAAGCGATGTCGCAGCGGAGACCGGCCGCCGCCCTCGGGCGGGCGGCCACGGTGTTCGCCACCACCGTGCTCCTGCTGGCCACGGTCCTCACTCCCGCTGCGAGTGCGGCGACGCGCACCTGCCGCGGCCTGGCGCCGACCATCACCGCCGATGCCGGGGGAGGCGCCATCCTGGGCACCCGCTTCGACGACGTGATCCTCGGCACGCCGGGCGACGACGTGATCCTCGGCCGCGGCGGCAACGACACCATCTGCGGGCTCGGGGGGGACGACGAGATCTCCGGCGGAGCCGGGGACGATTGGATCGACGGCAACGCCGGCGCCGACGTCATCCACGGGAACAGCGGGGACGACATCATCTCCGGAGGCTCGGGGTCCGACGTGCTGGACGGGGGCACCGGGGCCAACGTGCTCCGCGGCAAGAGCGGCAACGACACCATCGACGGCGGGCCGGACCGCGACAGGATCGCAGGCGGGAACGGCGCCGACGTCCTGCGGGGGAACGGCGGCGACGACACCATCAGCGGCGGCGGAGGGCCCGATGCGCTGGAGGGCGGCGACGGCGCCGACCGGCTGCTGGGCCGCAGCGGCGGCGACGCGGCGTTCGGCGGCGACGGCCCGGACGAGATCCTGGCGGGCAGCGGCGTCGACGAGTGCGACGGTGAGACGCTGCTGAGCTGCGAGAAGACCGCCGTGTCGCCCGGCGACGAGGGCCCGTCCGTCGCCTACCTCCAGAAGCGGCTGACGCGGGCCCGGCTGTACCGGGGCCCCATCGACGGGGTGTACCCGGACGACCCCGCCACCTTGCCGGGGGACTTCACGGCGGCGGTGTACGCCTTCCACAAGCTGCACCAGGCGCCGTCCGGCGACGTGTGGACCGCCGACGACCACGTGTCCGCGGAGTGGACGCTCGCCGACTGGCACCTGCTGGAGGGGTTCGAACCGGCGCCGCCGGTGGCCCGTGACGGCGAGCCCGACCGGTTCGAGGTGGACGCCACGGCCGAGGTGATGTGGCTGATCCTCGACGGAGAGGTCGCCGGCATCTTCCACGTCAGCGTCGGCGGCGAGTTCACCTACTGGTACAGCCCGAACCAGGCGTACGAAGTGGCCCACACGCCGCGCGGCGACCTGGACGTCGATCACTACAGCCTGGTGCGGTACCGGCAGACCTACTGGATGTACCGGGCCTGGTACTACAAGTACACCCACCGGTGGATGGCGCTGCACGGCTACTACACCGTGCCCCCGTACCCCGCCTCGCACGGGTGCGTGCGGGTCACCTACGACGACGCCGACTGGATCTACGCCCGCGTCGGCGCGGCGCCCGGCTGGCCGTTCCACATCTGGGACGGCTAGACGCGACCGGGGGCCGCGCCGGCGGCACGGCCCCCGTCTCGTGGTGCGCTTCGCCCGCGGCGACTACGCCGAGCGCAGCGCCGCCTGGGCGGCGGCGAGGCGGGCGATCGGCACCCGGAACGGCGAGCAGGACACGTAGTTGAGCCCCAGCTCGTGGCAGAGGGCGATCGACTTCGGGTCGCCGCCGTGCTCCCCGCAGATGCCGATCTCCAGGTCGGGGCGGGTGCTGCGGCCGCCCTCCACCGCGATGCCCATCAGCTTGCCGATGCCGTTGCGGTCGATGGTGGCGAACGGGTTCTCCGTCAGGATCCCCTGCTCCAGGTAGGCCATCAGGAACCCGGACTCGGCGTCGTCGCGGCTGATGCCGTACGTGGTCTGGGTCAGGTCGTTGGTGCCGAACGAGAAGAACTGGGCGTACTCGGCCACCTCGTCGGCGGTGAGCGCCGCCCGGGGGATCTCGATCATCGTGCCGAACTTGTAGTCGACCTCGATGCCCTGCTCCTCCATGACGGCCTTCGCCTCGGCTTCCAGCACCGAGCGCTGGCGCTTCAACTCGTTGACGTGGCTGGTGAGGGGGATCATCACCTCGGGGTGGACGTCCACCCCGTCCTTGGCCGCCTCACAGGCCGCCTCGAAGATGGCCCGCACCTGCATCCTGGTCAGCTCGGGGATCATGATCCCCAGGCGGACGCCGCGGGTGCCGAGCATCGGGTTGGCCTCGTGGAGGGCCTCCACCCGCTCGAGCATGGCCGTGTCGGCGGCGATCTTCGCCTCCAAGCCGGACGCGTCGCCTTCGCCTGCGGCCAGGGAGACCTGGGCGGCTGCGATGTCCCGCAGCAACTGGCCGTGCTCGGGCAGGAACTCGTGCAGCGGAGGGTCGATGAGCCGGATGATCACCGGCAGCCCGTCCATCGCCCGGAACAGCCCGGCGAAATCGCCGCGCTGGTAGGGGAGCAGGCCGTCGAGGGCCTCCTGGCGGGCGGCCGGGTCCTCGGTGGTGATCATCTTCTGGACCAGCGGCAGCCGCTCGGTCTCGAAGAACATGTGCTCGGTGCGCGCCAGGCCGATGCCCTCGGCGCCGTAGCGGCGGGCCCGCTCGGCGTCCACCGGGTAGTCGGCGTTGGCCCACACCCCGAGGGTGCGGAACTCGTCGGCCCACGACAGCAGCTTCATGAGCCACGGGTCGGAGATGTCGGGCACCAGCGTCTCGAGCTGCCCGGTGAACACCTCGCCGGTGGTGCCGTCGATGCTGATCCAGTCGCCTTCGGAGACCGTCGCCCCGCCGACGCTCATGGTGTGGGCCTTGAGGTCGATCTCCATCTCGGCGACGCCGACCACGGCCGGCTTGCCGAACTGGCGAGCCACCAGGGCGGCGTGGCTGGTGCGCCCGCCCTTGCTGGTGAGGATGCCCTCGGCGGCCAGCATGCCGTGGACGTCGTCCGGCTTGGTCTCGGGCCGCACCATGATGACCTTGCGGCCCTCGTCCTTGGCCCACGACTCGGCGAGGTCGGCGGTGAACGCCACCTGGCCCACCGCAGCGCCCGGCGACACGTTCAGGCCCTCGGCCAGTTTGCCGGCGGCGGCCTTCGACTCGGCCGAGAACTGCGGATGGAGGAAGAAGTCCACCTGGTCGGGGCTGACCCGCGAGACGGCGGTCTTGCGGTCGATGAGCCCCTCCTCGGCCTGGTCGACGGCGATCCGCACCGCCGCCTGGGCGGTCCGCTTGCCGTCGCGGGTCTGCAGCAGCCACAGCGTGCCGCGCTCGATGGTGAACTCCATGTCCTGCATCTCGTGGTAGTGCTGCTCGAGACGCCCGGCGATGTCGATGAACTCGGCGTAGGAGTCGGGCATGATCTCGGCCATGTCCTCCACGTGGAGGGTGGGCCGGGTGCCGGCCACCACGTCCTCGCCCTGGGCGTTGACCAGGAAGTCGCCCTCCACCTTGTTCTCGCCGGTGGTGGCGTTGCGGCTCATCGCCACGCCGGTGGCCGACGTGTCGCCCATGTTGCCGAACACCATCGTCTGGATGTTGACGGCGGTGCCCAGGTCGTGGGCGATGCCGGCGGCGTTGCGGTAGTCGATGGCCCGCTTGCCGTTCCAGGAGCGGAACACGGCCTCGGCGGCCAGCTTGAGCTGCTCGCGGGGGTCGGAGGGGAACGCCGGCGCCAGTTGCTTGAACTCGGCGATCACACCGAGCAGCGCCTCCGGGGGCAGTTCGCTGTCGCTGGCCACTCCGGCCGCCTTGCGGGCCCCGGTGAGCACCTCCTCGAACGGCTCGTCGTCGAGGCCCAGCACCACCGAGCCGAACATCTGGATGAGGCGGCGGTAGGAGTCGTAGACGAAGCGGGCGTCGCCGGTGAGGGCGATCATGCCCTCGGCGACGTCGTCGTTGAGGCCGATGTTGAGGACGGTGTCCATCATCCCCGGCATCGAGAACTTGGCGCCGCTGCGGCACGACACCAGCAGCGGGTTGTCCTTGTCGCCGAAGGTCTTGCCGGTGGCCTCCTCGACCCTGGCGAGGGCGGCCTCGGCCTGCGCCCACGAGTCGCCGGGGAACTGCTCGCCCGCGTCGAGGTAGGCGAGGCACGCCTCGGTGGTGATCGTGAAGCCGGGGGGCACGGGGACGCCGAGGCGGGTCATCTCGCCGAGGTTGGCGCCCTTGCCGCCGAGGAGGCCCCGGACCTCGTCCCAATCGCCGCCGACGGCCGCCTGGGCGTCGGCGACCTCATCGAATCCATACACCCACTTGGTGTCAGACATGGGTCAGCCTTCTGTTCGTGGAACCGGTTCCCGTGCATGGTAGGGCGAATGCGTGCGGCGCATTCCGGTCGCGGCCCGGCCGGGGTTCAGCGGCGCGGCCCCGATGCCGATGTCTCGTGCATGCGTTCCGGTCTCCTGCAGCGTCCGGTGGCGGCCGCCGTCGTGGCCGCCGTCCTGGCCGCCGCGTCCCCGGCCGCCGCGTCCCCTGCCGCCGCCGCCCCGGCGCTGGTCGTGAGCGGCGGGGCGTCGCCCGCCGAGGCCGCCGAGATCCGGGCGCAGTGGGCCCGCTTCAGCGGCGCCTTCGACGGCCTCGCCGGCTGCCTTGGGCCGATCGAGGTGATGGTGGTGGCGAGAGCCGAGGACTGGTACGGCGGCCGCGACGTGGGCCCGATCGCCGCCTTCTACGACCCCCTGCCCATCGCCATGGTGGTGATCGAGCACGGCAAGGTGACGCCGAGGACGCTGCTGCACGAGTTCGCCCACCACCTCGACCTGTCGTGCGGCATCGGCGAGGGTCCCGCCGCCGACCGCCTGCGGGCCGCCCACGGCATCCCCGCCGGCCGCGGCTGGCACCGCGGCGACTCGTGGGCGGACGTGCCGGCGGAGGTGTTCGCCGAGGCGGTGGTGGCGTACCTGGGCGAGCGGCCGGCGTTCGAGGTGGGCGACGGCGCGCTCGAGGTGATCGCCGGCCTCGCGGGGAAGCCGGCGTCGGCCGATCCGGCGCCGGTGCCGGCCCATGGGGACGGCACCCCGGTGCCGGCGCCCCGCCGCGGGCCCTCCGGTGCCGGGCGCATGCTCTACCCCCGCTGACCGGCGCGGGCGAGGCTCCCGGGCGTAGGCTCGGCGGTGCCGGCCGAGGAGGGCGCTCGTGGCGGTGTTCGAGACCAGGGGGGCGTGCCACGCGGCGCTCTCCACCGTGCTCGCCGCGGCCGTATCCCTCTGTGCTGCGTGCGGCGGCGCCGACGTGGGCGCCGGGACGTCGTCCACCGCAACCGCCGCGACCTCTCCCCCGGCAGGCGCCGGGTCGATCCCGGTGCCGCCCGGCGAGGCCGGCGGCCTCCCGCCGCTGGTCGAGGGCGCCGCGCCCGGGGCGGTGATCGACCTCGAGGCCGGCGAGTACCTGCTGGACGGCACACTGCGGCTCGGGAAGGCGATCACGCTGCGGGGTGCCGGGTCGGGGGACACCGTGCTGGTCGGCGGGGGGAGCGGGCCGGTGGTGACCGTCGAGGGCGGCGGGCCGGTGGTGCTCTCGGGCATGACGATCCGCAACGACACCGGGATCCGCCTGCCGGTGGTCTCGGTCATCGGCGCCACCTTCTCCCTCAGCGACGTGGTCGTCACCGGCGGCCGGTCGGCGGAGGACGGCGCCGGGGGGCGCGGCATCGAGGTGAGCGGGTCGTCGGACGGCCGGTTGGACGACACCGTGGTCACCGGGAACGACGGCGCCGCGATGATCGCGATCGACGGGGCCGCGCTGCTGCTCACCGGATGCGAACTGTCGGGCAACGGCGGCGGCGGACTGGCGCTGTTCGACACCTCGACGGCCGGCGTGTCGGCTTCCGAGATCTCCGGCAACGGCTCCATCGGGCTGCGGGTGCGGGGCTCCGCCCGCGTCGAGGTGGAGGACGCTGCCATCGAACTCGGCACGGAGACCGGGGTGGAGGTGGCCGAGGAGGCGGAGGCGACGGTGACCGCCTCGCGGGTGAGCGGGAACGGGGCGCACGGCTTCTACCTGGGCGGGGACGCCGTGCTCACCCTCGACCGCTCGGTCGTGGAGGGCAACGCCAAGCGGGGCATCCAGGCGATCGATCGCTCGTCGGTCTCCGGCAGCGGGTCGGTGGTCCGGGAGAACGGGGGCATGGGCCTGATCCTCTTCGACTCCACTTCGGCGCGCATCGAGAACTGGGCCTTCACCGCCAACGGCTCGAACGCGATCGAGGTCAAGGACGACGCGATGCTCTCGGTGTCGGGCTCCGAGTTCACCGGCCACCGCGCCCCCGAGGAGACCGATCTGGACCACTCCGGCGTCGCCGTGGTCGCGACGGCGGGGACGTCGATCACCGGGTGCCGGTTCATCGACAACGACGACGGCATCGCGCTCGCCGTGGGCGTGTCGGCGGACGTCGAGATGGAGGGCAACACGTTCTCCGGGAACGACGAGGACGTCGACGACGACGTCGAGTTCGTGCTCCCCGAGGGCACGGAGGCCCCGCCGTCCACGACCACGACCACCACGATGGCGGCTGCGGAGGCCACCTGGTCGGACGTCGAGTTGCCGGAAGGGACCCCCTACGACGGGTACGAGATCGTGGAGGACGAGACCGGCCGCATCCTCATCGGGCTGCCCACCGCGTGGTCGGAGCACCGCAGCGGGCCGTTCTCCCAGGATGGAGGCGTGTACGGGTTCTCGCTCACGGCATCGGCGGACGTGGATGCGTTCATCAGCGGCCACGACACGCCGGGGCTGTTCATCGGCGCGGCCACCGACCTCGACATCGGCGTGGAGGAGTGGCTCGACCAGTACGACCTGTCGGACGCCTGCACCTTCGACACCCGGTCCTCCTACGACACGCAGTCGTACTCGGGCCTCATGGACCGCTGGATCGACTGCGGCGGGACCGGGGCGGTGCTGGAGATCCTGATCGCAGAGCCCGGGGACGCCGACGGCATCGTGATCCTCCAGATGCGGTCGCTGACCCAGGCCGATCGCGTGGCACTCAGCCGGGCGCTCGTCAGCTTCGTGATCGACTACGTCTGAGCGCGCCCGGGCTGCCGGGCGGCGCTGCTGCGAGTAGCGTGCCCGTAGGTACCGATGCAAGGGGAGGGCATGGATCGCATCTACCTTCGATGGCTGATCGGCATCGGCACGGCCATCGTCGTGCTGCTGGTGGCGCTCGTGGTGGTGGTGGCCACGGGCGACGGGACGGACGAGGCCGCGGGGACCACCGAGACGACGGCGACGACCCTGCTGCCCACCACCGTGACCACCGCGCCGGGCACCACCGTGACCACGGCGCCGCCGACGACGGTGACCACCGCGCCGCCGACGACGGTGACCACGGCGCCGCCGACCACCACCACGACGCTGCCTCCACCCCCGACCCCGTCGTGCACCGATGCGGGGCCCATCCCCGGCGGCGCGACGGACGTCAGCACGATGGCGGGCGACTACGACGGGGACGGCTCGGCCGACGAGTTCTCCGCCTACCGGCTGGCCGGCTCCTGGTTCCTGTGGGCCCACCTGTCGGACGGCGACTACCGCCTGGTCTCCCCGCTCGATGCGGCGTGGTCGGGCACGTACTGGGACGGCACCACCCCGACCAACGTGGCGGTCCTCGACGCCAGCCTCCTCGGCGACCCCCGTGAGGTGGCGACGGTGCGCCTGTACGCCGGCCTCGGGCAGCTCTACGGCCTGTTCGCGGTGGAGTCGTGCGGCATCGTGCCGATGACCGACGCGGCCGGGGCCATCCCGGGCCTGTACTCGGCGATGGGCCCCAGCCACTCGGAGTTCCCCGCGTGCATGGAGCCCGACTCCATCGTCCAGCAGATCGAGCTCTCCTGCCCCGGCGGCAGCGACATGGCGTCCTGCGCGGCGATCGATGCCGTCGTGACCCCCTACGTCGCCACCCGGGACCCGGCGCACCTCTACCTCGACGGCGGCGGGTCGTGGACGGTCACGATCGACCAGGCCCAGTACCAGGTGTTCCTCGGCTTCAGCTGCCTGGGGTAGGCCGCAGGCGATTCGGCGCGGTGTGCGGCCGGGCCTAGCGTGATCCCGTGGATCGCGCCGACGCCGACGTCTTCAACCCTGCCCCCGCCGCGGCGCTGTCGGTGACGATCGCCCTCACCGTCATGAACATGACGCTGATCGTGCCGGTGTTGCCGGACTTCGCAGACCACTTCGGCGTCAGCCTGGCGGCGGCCGCCGCGATGGTGTCGGTGTTCGCCGGCGGGCGCCTGGTGTTCCGCTTCTGGGGGGGCATCGGCGCCGACCGCTTCGGGGCGCGCCGCGTGTCGGTCATCGCCACGGTGGTGGTCGGCGCCTGTGCCGCCTGGGCGGCGCTGCTCGACTCGTTCTGGCCGGTGCTGGGGGTGCGGCTGGTGCAGGGCATGGCGGTGGGGATGATCGGCGTCGCCACCAACCAGTACCTGCTGCGGACCACGCCCCGGCAGCACCTGGGGAGGGCGACGGCGGTGTTCCAGACCGGGATCGTGGCCGGGGCGTCGGTGGGGCCCCTGGCGGGGGGCGTCCTCGCCGACCTGGGCGGCCTGTGGGCGCCGTTCTGGGCCCAGGCCGTGCTCAGCCTCGCCCTGGTGCCGGTGATCCTGCTGGTGATGTCGGCGGGGGAGACCGAGGTGCGCACCGTGCGGTCGTCACTCCACATGGCAGGCGCCCTGCTGCGCAGGCCCGTGTTCCTGGGCGTCATGCTGCTCGGCTTCACGCTGTTCTTCCTGCGGGCCGGCGCCGCCAACGCGTTGCTGCCGGCCTACGGCGACGAGGTGGCCGGCCTGTCGCCGACGGCGATCGGCTTCGTGGTCAGCGCCGCGACGTTCACGTCGGTGCTGGCGATGATCCCGGCGGGGCGCCTGGTGGATCGCGTGGGCCGCAAGCCGGTGATGCTGACGGGGGTGGTGGCGGTCACCGCCACGGTGGCGCTGTACGGCACGGTGTCGTCGTTCTGGGGCCTGATCGGTGTCTCCTGCCTGACCGGGCTCACGGTGGGTCTGGCGTCCGTGCCGCCGCCGACGATGATCGGCGACCTGGCTCCCCCCGGCAGCGAGGGCATCGCCGCCGGGGTGTTCCGCATGTCGTCCGACCTGGGGTGGATCGTCGGGCCGCTCGCGCTGGGAGCGATGGCCGACGCCGGGCGGTGGGGCCTCGGCTTCGTCGTCGCCGGCGTGCCGCTGCTGGCGGCCGGCGCCCTGTTCCTGGCCGCCCCCGAGACCGGGGAGCGGGCCTCGGCCCGCGGCGGCTAGCGCCCGAGCGCCGCCGCCACCTGTGCGGCGATCTCGGCGGGAGTCACGTACATCGACCCGCCGTTCTCGGGAGCGCCGTAGTCACGAATCCAGGCGATCTCGCCGCCGTCCACCAGGACGAAGGTGTGCCCCGGCTCGCCGGTGGCGACCGCCCACTGCAGGACGTCGTAGGACTCGGACACGGCGTGGTCGGCGTCGGAGAGCATCGGGGTGGACTCCACCCCGTACTGCCCGGCGGCGGCGTCCTGGACCGCTACCGGGTCGAAGGCGATGCTCACGATGGGGACGCCGAGTGAGGTGTAGGTGCTGTCGTTCTCCAGATCCACGATCTGTTGGATGCAGGGCGGTCACCCGTCCGCCATGTGGAAGAAGAGCAGCACGGGCCCGTCGCCGTAGTCGGCGAGGGACACGGTGCCGCCGCCGGCGGCCGGCAGCGCGAAGCCGGGCGCCGGGTTCCCCACGGCGATCTCCGTCCCGCCGCTGCACCCGGCGAGCGAGACCCCGAGCAGCGCCGTGCCCAGCACGGCTGCGATCCATCGTCGGCCCATGGCACCCCTCCTGCACGTCGAACCGGGATCTTGGCAGCGGCGGATCCGGACGGCGTGTCAGATCCCCGCGGCCTCCTGCAGCGCGCGGACGAAGGCCACCAGGTCGGCGACCTGGGCGTCGCTCACGCCGCCGATCGCAGGCATCGGGCCGAAGTCCCAGTGATGAGCGCGTACCCCGTTGCGGACCGCCAGCCAGAACGACAGGTCGGCGTGATGGCCCGGCGCGTAGATCGCGTCCACCAGCGGCGGCCCGTGGTCGGCGCCCTCGCCCGAAGCACCATGACACCCCGCACACCTGGCTTCCCACACGACGGCACCGGCCGCCGGGTCACCTCCGGAGAGGTCGGGCGGCGCGGCGTCGGCGCCCCCGCAGGCGGCAGCCCCCAGCGCGATCACGATGGCAAGCGCGGCGCGGCGTCGGTCCACGGCACTCCCTCCTGTGCTGGCGCCACCCTAGAGGGCCGCCGCCGACGGATGGGCCCGCGCCTGCCTAGCCTTGGGTGCAGGAACCCGACGCCCGAGGTGTGCGGTGTGCTTCTCACCCGAAGCCGATCTGGTGGGCGGCCTGGTCGTGACCGGGGCCGGGGTCGACGCCGTCCGCCACCTCCGCCACAAGCGCGAGATCGGCATGGCGCTCCTCCCCCTCGCCTTCGGTGCCCACCAGGTGATCGAGGCCCTGGCGTGGTGGGGCCTCGGCGGGGTGGTCCCGGAGGAGGTGGGCGAGGCGGCCGCGTGGCTGTACCTGCTGATCGCCTTCCTCCTGCCGCTCGCCGTGCCGCTGGTGGTGCGCGCCGTGGAGGACGACCCGGTGCGGCGGGGGATCATGGCCGGGTTCGCTGCGCTCGGCGGCGCCGTCGCCGCCGCGCTGATCGTCCAACTCGCCGACGGGCCGCTGGTGGTGCGCGACGCCGGCCGGTACCTCGACTACGACGCCGGCCTCACCTACGGCGGAGTGATCGCCGCCCTGTACATCGCCGCGGTGTGCGTGCCGCTGCTGGCGTCCAGCATCGGCCGCATCCGCCTGTTCGGCGCCGCCAACCTGGCGGCGGTCCTGGCGCTGGCATGGCTGCTGTCGTCGGGGCTCATCTCGCTGTGGTGCGCCTGGGCGGCGGTGACGAGCATCGTGATCGCGTTGCATCTGCGGACCGCCCCGGGCGACGGGACGCCGACGGGGGTGCACGGCACCGGCACGGAGGCAGCGGCAGGGCGGTGAGCGCCGCGGTCGCGATCCCCGGGGGAGGGGGCGGTCGGGGCGACTGCTAGCTTCTCAGCATGGATGCAGCCCGTCCCCGGGCCGTCGACCTTCCGCCGACGGAGCACCAGTCGCAGGAGACGGCTCCGGCACCGAGGGTCGGCTTCGTGCGCCACGTCGCCGTGGTCGAACCCGACGCCGCCGTCCGCCAGGTGATCATCGGCGCCCTCAAGAGCGACGGGTGCGAGGTCACCGGGGTCTGCGACGGCGAGTCCCTGCTGGCCCTGGTGGCCCACCACCGGCCGGACCTGGTGGTGACCAACCTCGACCTGCCGTCCATCAGCGGCCTGGAACTGGTCCGGCGGCTGTTCTCTCGGGGCCGCCTGCCCACCATCGTCGTCACCGACCGGGACTCGGAGACCGACCTGGTGGTGACGCTCGAGATGGGCGCCGACGACTACATCACCAAGCCGTTCTCGGAGCGCGAGTTGCTGGCGCGGGTGCACGCCGTCCTCCGGCGCAGCGAGCACTGCGTGGAGTGCGAGTCGCTCCGCTTCGACGGGTTGACCGTCGAGTTGGGGAGCCGGGAGGTGATGGTCGGCGACGAGCACGTGGACCTGACCGCGCTGGAGTTCGACCTGCTGGCCTTCCTGGCGTCGTCGCCGCGGCAGGTGTTCTCCCGGGAGACGCTGCTGGACCGGGTGTGGGGGTCGTCGAGCGAGTGGCAGACGACCAGCACGGTCAGCGAGCACATCCACCGCCTGCGCCGCAAGATCGAAGAGGACCCGTCCCATCCCCGCTGGATCCAGACGTTGCGCGGCGTGGGGTACCGCTTCGTCCCCTGATCCGGAGGCGCCCCGTCCCCGGAGCCAGTTGATGGACTGTTGATGGGCGCCCAATGGGGGCGTGATGGCGCTCCGGTACAACTTCCCCATGAGCAACACCAACGGATCGTCAACCCGGACGACGGCCGGGGCCCCGGAGGAGACCCGGGATCGGGTGTCGAACGGCATCTGCGATGCAGGGGTCGGCGTGCTCGCGCTCGGCGTGTGCCTGCATGCCCTGGCCGCGGCTGCAGCTCTCGCCGTCGCCGTCGGCATGGCCGTCCTCGGCGTCACCGGCGGCTCCGTGGTTTGGGCCGCGGGGGTCGGCGCCGTGCTCGCGGCGGGGATCTGCGGATGGATCGCGGGCTGCCGCCGGCGGGCGCAGGGAGCCGGGCAGTCGTGACCCGGGCCGCCCCCGGGCAGGCCGGAGGGAGGCGGCCGTGACGCCTCGCGGATCGGCTCCGTTCCGGGCGTTCACCACGCTCGAGCAGGAGATCCACGAGCTGATCGACCGCATGGGCGGCAGGGCGTGGTCGGAGGGCCTGGGGTGGCGGCCCGACACCGACATCTACCGGGACGGGGCGACGCTGGTGGTCGAGGCCGAACTGCCCGGCATCGATGCGGACCGCGACCTGCGCGTGACGGTGGACGGCTGCGTGCTGTCGATCACCGGCATCTCCAGGCAGCGGCCGGACGGGTCCGAGTCGGACCGCCTGATCACGGAGCGCAGGTTCGGCCCCTTCCACCGCGAGGTGATGCTCCCCGACGGATGCTGCCCGGCGGGCATCGACGCCGCCTTCGGCAACGGCCTCCTCACCGTGCGGGTGGCCTGCCCCGAGGAACCGGCGGCCGACGCCGCGCCCAGCCCGATCCGGGTGATGGTCCGCGGCCGCTCCGCCGGCAACGGCGACGGGTAGCGCGGCCGGTCACGCCCGCCGGCACCCCGGGGGCACGGCGCATCGCCGGCGGGACGGGGCCCGGGGCGGCGTCCCGCTCAGTCCCGGCACTCGGTGGCCATCTCCCTGATCGCCGAGGCGTCGGTGGGGGCGGAGGCGCCGAAGTAGAAGCACAACTCGCCGTTCGAGTCCGTGAAGCGGTAGTAGTGCTCGTCGTCGTTGCTGCCCGACTTCACCTTGCTGCCGTAGGCCGCCTTCAACTCGGAGAGCGTGTCGCCCACCGTGATGCCTTCGGCGGTCGTCACGTAGTGGTCGGGCCGCGCCTCGCCGGAGGCGTCGTCGGACGGGCCTTCGAAGCGGATGCGCGCCAGGCGCTCCGGCTGGGCGGGGTAGTCGGTGCTCGGCCCGTAGAACAGGAAGGCCATGCCTTCGATGAACACGCCGCGCAAGCCGATGGCGCCGGGCTGCTCGGTCCAACCGGTGTCGAACTCGGCGTAGGCGCCCCGCACGCCGTGGCCGAGGATGTCGACCACCTCGTCGATGACGGTCTGGGCGTCGTCGCCGATCTCCAGCGTCGTGCTCCCGTACGTGAGGCGGTCGGTTCCCATGATCCAGGCACCGGTGGGCAGGATCGTGTCGGAGATCGTCACCTCCAGTTCGAAGAGGGTCTCCTCCTCCGCCTCCACCTGCAGCAGGTGCGTGCCGCCCACCTCGATCACCCACAGGGTCGGCGTCAGCTCGTCGGGAGGCTCCACCTCGAAGCCTTCGGCGGTCCGCAGGGTCACGGTGATCCCCTCGGCGGGTGTGGCGTCGACGGCCACGCTGGTGCCGGCCTGGAGCGAGATCTCGTACACCTCGGGGTCGTCGGGGGCGGCGCTGCCCACCACGGTCGTCTCGTCGGCGACGTCGAGTGCCCGGCGGAGGGAGCAGGCGCGAGACAGGACCGAGAACATGATGTCGCCGACCACGCCGTCCTGCACGAATCCGAGCGCCTCCTGGGCGGCCTCCACGGCCGCCAGCGTCGCCGGGCCGAACGACCCGTCCACGGTGAGGTCGCCGAACCCGCCGCAGTTCAGCAGGTGCTGGACCGCCGCCACCGTCTCGCCCTTGTCACCGTCCTCGGCGAGGGCGTCGCCGCCGGGGATGGTGGTGGTGGTCGTCGAGGTGGTCGTCGTGCCGGGGACGGTGGTGGTCGTGGTGGAGGCCGCGGTGGTGGTCACGGCGGGCTGGGTGGAGGTGGTGGTGGACTCGAGCGTGCCGCCGCCGCCGCAGGCCGCCAGCGCGAGTGCCAACGCCACGAGCATCGGGCCGGTCCGGACGGGGGTCGGTCGCATGATCCACCTGCCTTGGCGTCGTGTCCGCGCAGACACCAGCCTACGGATCGCTGATCCCGGCGGCCCGGGCGTCACCAGTTGGCGCTGGCGATCATCCAGAACAGGTTGCCGAGGAACCCGACCACCTGGAGCAGGACGATGAAGCCCGACAGCGGGGCGTGCTCCTGGACGGCCTTGCGGTCGGCCCGGCCCCGCTTCCACCGGCCGGCCCCCTCCTCGTGCACCGCGGCCCGGCGGGCGAGGCCCCGGGCGTGGCTGTCGAGCACGGCCGACAGCACCACCGCGGCGATGCCCCCGACGGCGGCGCCGACGTTCTGCCAGTGGGCGGCCACCCACCACAGCGCCAGCGACCCGCCGGCGAACAGCGCTGCGAAGATCTCCCAGACCACGATGGAGCCGAGCGCCCTGTCGTCGATCGGCCGGCGCCCGGCGGGGGTGGTGTGCGGCGCTGCAGCGTGCGGCGGGCGGGCCCCGGCCGGGGGAGGCGGGATCGCCCCGGTGGGGGGCTGGGCGGCCCCGGTCGGCGGCGGCACCGATCCCGGTGGAGGGCCTGCGGCCGGCGGCGCACCCCCGGCGGAGGCGATCGGGTAGGCGCAATCCGGGCACGCCGGGGCGCGGTCGGACACGTTGCGCCCGCATTCGGGGCAGTTGATGATGGCCACGGTGGGTCCCCCTCCCTCTCTGCGAGCGACCCTAGTGGAAGGGCCCGGCCGGCCGCAGGCCCCCGGTCACATCACCGCCGTGCCGGTCTCCCAATCGGCGTACAGGGCCGCGTAGACCCCGCCCCCGGCGACGAGGCCGGCGTGGGTGCCGGCCTCCACCAGGCGGCCGGCGTCGAACACCAGCACGGTGTCGGCGGCCTCGGCGGTGGCGAGGCGGTGGGCGACGGTCACCGAGGTCCGCCCGGCGATGAGGCGGTCCATGGCGGCCCGCAACTGCACGTCGAGCGCCGGGTCCACGGCCGAGGTCGCCTCGTCCAGCAGCAGCAGGTCGGGGTCGGAGATCCACGCCCGGGCGAGGGCCACCAACTGCCGCTCGCCGGCCGACAGCGACGAGCCCCGCTCGCCCACCTGGGTGCCGATGCCCTGCGGCATGGTGCGCAGCCATCGGTCCAACCCCAGTTCCTCGCAGGCGAACCGCACCTGCTCGTCGGTGGCCGCCGGCTTCCCGTAGCGGATGTTGTCGGCGATGGTGCCGCTGAACAGGAACCCCTCCTGCGGGACGAACGCCACGCGCGACCGCAGGCTCGCCCAGGAGACGTCCCGCACGTCCAGGCCGCCCACCCGCACGACGCCCCGGTCGGGATCCAGCAGTCGCACCAGCAGCTTGGCGAACGTGGTCTTGCCCGACCCGGTGGCCCCGACCACGGCGACCCGCGACCCGGCCGGAACCTCCACGGTGACGTCCGAGAGCACCTCGGGCCCCTCGACGTAGCGGAACCCGACGTCCTCGAACCGCACCTCGAGCGGGCCGGGCGGCAGCGTCGCCGGGTCGTCGGCCTCGGGCAGTTCCACCGGGGCGTCGAGCGTGGCGACGATCCGCCGCAGCCCGGAGGCGGCGCTCTGGGCGAAGTCGAGGATCTCCACCAGCGTCTGCACCGGGGCGATCAACAGGTTGACCAGGAACAGGAACGCCAGCAGGACGCCCGCGGTGATCCCCTGGGCCGGGCCCAGCAGCAGCCCGGCGACCACCACCGCCGCCGTCACCGCGGCGGCGAACAACTCGGAGGTGGCGAACAGCACGTTGCCGAGATGGGCGGCCTTGAACTGCGCCCAGAAGCGATCCTCGAGCACCTCCTCGACCCGGTCCATGGTGATCTGCTCCGCGGCGTGCGCCCGGATGGCGGGCAGGGCGTTGATGGCCTCGCCCATCACGGCGAGGCTGTCGGCCACCTTCTCCCGCACCCGGTCGTACCGCTTCCGCAGCAGCCGCTGGAACCACAGCATCGTGCCGGCGTACACCACCACCCCGACGGTGACGATGAGGGCGAGGCGCCAGTCGTACGCCGCCATCACCCCGAGCGCCACGAGCACCTGGGTGCCGTTGACGAGGAACATCACCCCGCCCCACTCCATGAACTCCTGCACCGTCTGCACGTCGGAGGTGACCCGCGACACCAGCGCCCCGCGCCGCTCCGACTGCACGTGCAGCACCGACCGCCGGAAGAGGTGGCGGAACGTGAGCACCCGCAACTGCGACATGCCGGTGGACGCCTGGGTGACCAGGCGCACCAGCCCGGCCCGGGTCATGACGCCGCCCACCACCGCGATCCCGAGGCCGACCGCCACGGTGGCGGCCACCCCGGCGATGTCCACCCCGGAGTCGCCGATCCGCTTGTCGAGGGTCTGCTGGACGATCACCGGGATCAGCACCTGCACGGCGGTGCCGCCGAGGTTGAGGATCAGGATCAGCCACAGCCGCCGGCCGATGACCGGCACCTCGGTGATGGCGCGGCGGATGGAGGAGAACGTGGAGGCCCTGGCCGGAGGTGGGGCCGTCATGCGCCACCTTCCCGGCGGGCGGCCGCCTCCCGTTCGTACGCCTGCACCAGGTCGGCGTACCCGGGGTGGGCGGCCAGCAGGTCGGAGTGCGAGCCCTGGGCGACGACGCGCCCCTCGTCGATGAACACCACCTCGTCGGCGAGGCGGATCGACGACGGCCGGTAGGCCACGATGACGATGGTGGACGGCAGGGCCGACGCCCGCAACCTGCGGAGGATCTCGGCCTCCACCGACGGGTCCACGGCCGAGGTGGCGTCGTCCATGATCAGCAGCCGGGGCCGCCGCACCAGCGCCCTGGCGAGGGCGATCCGCTGGCGCTGGCCGCCCGACAGGGACGCCCCCCGCTCCCCGATGCGGGTGCCGTACCCCTCGGGGAGGCCCTCGATGAACTCGTGGGCCCCGGCGAGACGGGCCGCCTCCTCCACCCGCTCGGGGGGCAGGTCGATGCCCATGGTGATGTTGCCGAGCACCGTGTCGTCGAACAGGTAGGCGGTCTGGGCGACGTAGGCGATCTCGCGGGGCAGTTCGTAGCGGGCGAACGCCCGCAGGTCGCGCCCGTCGATGGCGATGGCGCCGCTGCCGGGGTCCCACAGCCGTGCCATCAGCAGCGTGAGGGTGGTCTTGCCCGACCCGGTCGGGCCGACCACGGCGACCGTCCTCCCGGCGGTGATGTCCACCCTGACGTCGGTGAGGACGGCCTCGTCCTCCTCGTAGCGGAAGTCGACGCGGTCGGTGTCCACCCCGGCGGCGCCTGCGGCCGGGTCGGCGCGCTCCTCTCCGTAGGCGACCAGTTCGTCGGCCTCGAGCACGGCCGCCACCCGGTCCCACGACGGGATGGCGATGGCCAGGTCGAACAGGACGAAGGCGATCAACTGGATGGGGAAGGTCAGCAGCGACAGCAGGTAGAGGGCGGTCACCACGTCGCCTGCGGTGATGGCTCCGGCGTCCACCCGCATCGCCCCCACCAGCAGCGCGACGAGGCCGATCGCCGGCAGCATCGTCACGATGATGGTGCGGTACGTCTCCCACCGGACGCCCACGTAGACGATCTTGTCCCGCAGGTCGTCCGACTCCACCCGGAGGCGCTCGGTCTCGTAGTCCTCCCGGCCGAGTGCCTTCACGGTCAGCGCCCCGTCGAAGCTCTCGTGGGCGGCGCCGGTGACCACGCCGGTCTGCGTCTGGATCTGCTCCCAGTGGGGATACAGCCGGATCGCCGAGCGCACCTCCACCCACACCACCAGCGACAACCCCACCACCGCCACCAGGCCGAGCCAGGGGTCGAGCAGGGTCAGCAGCACCATCGACCCGATCACCAGCAGCGACACCCCGGTGGCATAGGGGAGCGGGGCCAGCACGTTGGTGCCGCGGCTGGTGTCGTTGTCGGCGACGGCAAGCAGGTCGCCGATCGACTGCCGCTCGAACCAGGACATCTCCAGGCGCAACTGGTGCTCCACCAGCATGCGGCGCAGGTCCTGCTGGTTGCGCAACTGGAGCCACCCCGCCGAGGTGCGGCGCATGACGATGGAGAGGCCCTTCCAGGTGGCGACCAGGAGCACGGCCGCCAGCACCCCGAGCACCTTCGGGGACGCCTCCTCGCCGTCGGTGAGCACCGGGATGACGGCCGAGTCGGTGATCCACCCGATGACGGCCGACGAGGCGATGATCGACCCGGCGAACATGGCCGCGCCGGTGACCGCCGACGCAAAGCTCCAGGGATGGGCCTTCACGAACCGCCAGACGATCCGCAGCCCGTCCCGGAGCACGCCGAGCGCGCTCACGGATCGGTCGGGGGGAGCACTCACGAGTGCTGAGCCTAGGCCCGCGGGAGTGGTCCGTACCCGGTAACCCGGGGCACATCCGCGTAAGGTAGCCCGGGAGACACTCCGGGGAGCCGACCATCGACGATCACGCCGACGCCGCGCCGGCCGAGCAGCAGCGTCCACCCGTCTGGAAACGGGTGGCGCAGGCCGTGGTGTCGCTCGCCATCGTCCTCGGCATCTTCCTGGGGGTGATGCCCCGCATCGCCGACTACGGCGAGGTGTGGGCGACGATCCGCGACATGACCGGCCTGGAGCTGGGGACGCTGCTGGCGATCGGCCTGTGGAACCTGGTCACCTACTGGCTGGTGCTGACCGCCGTGCTCCCGGGGCTCACCTACCTGCAGGCGGCGGTGAGCAACCAGGCGTCGACGGCCATCTCCAACACCCTTCCGGCCGGCGGCGCGCTGGGGGTGGGGGTCACCTACGCCATGTACTCGTCGTGGGGGTTCTCCGGCGCCGACGTGACCCGTTCGGTGATCGTGTCGGGCATCTGGAACACCTTCGCCAAGCTGGGCCTGCCGGTGGTGGCGCTGGCGCTGCTGGCGGCCACCTCCGACGTGAGCGCCTCGCTGGTGGTGGCGTCGCTGGTGGGGGTCGCCATCCTGCTGGCCGCCGTCGTGGTGTTCGGCCTGATCCTGAAGAGCGACTGGCTCGCCGAACGCCTCGGCAACGGCCTCGGGCGGGCGGTGTCGTGGTTCAAGGGCCTGGTCCGGAAGCCCCCGGTGACCACGTGGGGCGAGGCGGCGGTCCGCTTCCGGTCCAACACCTCCGGGCTCCTCTCCCAGCGGTGGAAGCGGCTCACCATCGCCACCGTCGTCAGCCACCTCTCGCTGTACGTCGTGCTGCTGGTGGCGCTCCGCCACGTGGGGGTCTCGGAGATCGAGGTGTCGTGGATCAAGGTGCTGGCGGCGTTCGCCTTCGTCCGGCTGATCTCGGCGCTGCCGGTGACGCCGGGCGGCCTGGGCGTGGTCGAGCTCGGCTACACCGCCGCGCTCGGCATCGGCATGGACGACACGACCAAGGCGCAGATCGTCGCCGCCGTCCTGGTGTTCCGCTTCATCACCTACTTCCTCCCCATCCCCTTCGGCGCCGCCTCCTACGTGTACTGGCGCAGCACCACCGGGGGCCGGGCGGGGAGGAAGGCGGCTGCGCATGGCTGACGACCGGGGCCCCGGCGGCCCCGACCCCGGGGATCGGGCAGTCCCGGGCCTGGAGTCCGTGGCCCAGCGCCGTCATGTCCAGATCGCCGGCCTCCGGCTGAGCGGGCGCCGCCGCCGCCCATCCGGGGAGCGGCCCCCGCTGCCGCGTGAACTGCAGGCGAGCGGGTGGTTCTGGCTGGTCACCGGCATCGTCGCCGTCGGCATCTGGGTGTCGCTGTTCGCGTGGCCGGCCTCCTCCGACTGGTGGACCCGCCAGGACACGGCGGTGTTGCGGTGGCTCAGCGATCTCCGCAACGACACGCTCACGGCCATCGCCAAGGCGTGCCACGCCCTCGGGTCGGCGTGGCTGATCCGCCCGCTGCGGTGGGCGATCGTGCTGGTGCTGCTGCTGTTCAAGCGGTGGCGGTCCCTGCTGGCGGCGCTCGCCTCGATCCTGCTGGTCGGCGAGGTGGTGCGCGCCATCAGCCTGGCCGTCGGCCGCCCCCGGCCGCTGGTGGAGATGATCGGCGAATGGAGCGGGTACTCGCACCCGTCGATCCCGGTGGCGGCGCTGGCGGTGACCCTCTCGGTGGCGGGCCTGGCGCTGATCCCCAAGGGGCGGTGGCGCCGCCTGTGGTTCATCGACTCGGCCATGGTGATCGCCCTGCTCGGCATCGCCCGGATGTACCTGGGTGTGGACCACCCCACCGACGTGTGGACCGCGGCCATGATCGGCCCGGCCATCCCGTTCGTGGTGTTCCGGCTGTTCGTGCCCGAGACCGTGTTCCCGGTGACCTACCGCCGCGGCGTCACCGCCCACCTCGACGTCACCGGTGCCAGGGGGGAGGCCATCCGCGCCGCCCTCGAGGAGCAACTGGGGCTGACGGTGCGCTCGATCGAGCCGTTCGGCCTCGAGGGCTCGGGCGGGTCCACCCCGCTGCGGGTGAAGGTGGCGGGCGACCCCGACCGCCACGTGTTCGCCAAGCTGTACGCCCGCAGCCACCTGCGGGCCGACCGCTGGTACAAGGCGGGCCGGACGATCCTGTACGGGTCGCTGGAGGACGAGGTCCGCTTCCAATCGGTGCGGCGGCTGGTGGAGTACGAGGACTACATGCTGCTGCTGCTCGACCGCGCCGGGCTCCCGTCGCCGCGCACCTTCGGGTTCGTGGAGATCACCCCCGAGCGCGAGTACATGATCGTCACCGAGTTCATCGAAGGGGCCAGGGAGATGGGCGACGCCGAGGTGACCGACGCGGTCGTCGACGACGCGCTGCTGGTGGTGCGGCGCATGTGGGACGCCGGACTGGCCCACCGCGACATCAAGCCGGCCAACGTGCTCGTCAAGGACGATCACGTGGTGCTGATCGACCCTGCGTTCGCCACCGTCCGTCCCAGCCCGTGGCGCCAGGCCGTGGACCTGGCGAACATGATGATCATCCTGGGGATGCGCTGCGACCCGGAGCGGGTCTACCAGCGGGCCCTGCAGTTCTTCACGCCCGACGACCTGGCCGAGGCGTTCGCCGCAGGCAGGGGCGTCACCATCCCGACCCAGTCCCGCAGCATGCTGGCCGACATGAGGCGCGAGAAGGGCGTGGACCTGCTCGAGCAGTTCCGTGCGATGGCGCCCCGCCGCGAGATGATCTCCATCCAGCGGTGGAGCGCCCGCCGCCTCGGCCTGGCGGCAGGGGCGCTGCTGGTGGGCCTGATCCTGCTGGGGATGATCATCGACAACATCAGGGGAGCGGGGTTCCTGTGATCGCGCGCCGTCTGGTCCCACTCCTCGCCGCCGCGTTGGTGGCATCCGGCTGCAGCGGGACCCTGGGCCGCGTGATGCCGGCGTGCGACAACGACCGGATCAACTCGGCGGTGCTGATCACCGGGCAGTCGGTGGCCGGGGCCGAGTACATCCCCTGCATCGAGGACCTCAAGCCGGGATGGACCTACGAGCACCTGCAGGCGGAGCGGGGCCGGACCCGGTTCTGGCTCGGCAGCGATCGCGTCGGGCTGCGGTTCCTGGAGGTGGCGTTCGAGGGCTCGTGCGACCTGAGCGGCGCCGTGCGGGCACCCAGCGACGAGCCGGACATCGAACGGTGGGTCGAGGACGTGGAGGAGGACCTGTTCGTCGAGGTGGTCCTGATCCCCGAGGGGGACGACCCGGGCCTGCGGGATCATGCCGCCGACCTGGTGTCCGAGGTGGGCGGCGGCCGGGTGGAGACCCGCCTGGTCCGGGTGACGCTGGACGCCACCGACCGCCCCACCGCGGAGCGCATCGACGACGCGCTGCGCTCCGGCGCCGCAGCCTTCGTCATCGGGCCCCGCGAACTCGAAGAGGGCACCGTGGAGGTGCACGTGATGCGGGGCGGTGGCGAGGAGGTGTGGCCGGGGATGGAACCGGAGCACGCCGTCGAGGAGATCGCCGAGTACCTCGGCGACCCCGTGTACCGGGCCGTCTGGTACTACCCGTTCGGGCACGGGTGCGTCACCTACCGCTTCGATGCCAAAGGCATCGGAGCCGAGGACGTCGCCTACGACGTGATGGACTCGCTGGGGTTCCTCGACCTGGGGCCGCTGCGCGATCTGGGCGAGGACCTGGGCTACGTGCTCCCCTGAGCCCGCCGGGCCCGGATCGAATCCACCGCCCCCGCCAGCAGCAGCGCCGTCGCCGCTCCCAGCAGGAGGCCGGCCAGCACATCGGTGAGCCAGTGGGCGCGGAGGTAGGCGCGGCTCAACCCCATCACGAGCGCGAACGCCGCCGCCCGCACTTCCCAGACCCGCCGCTCCACCCCCGGCGCGAGCAGCACGATCACCAGGGCCACCGAGGTGGCTGCCACGGCGACCGCATGCCCGGAGGGGAACGAGGCCCCGCTCGTCGCGACCAGCGGCAGCGGCGGCCGGGGGCGCCCGTACGCCACCTTGAGGGAGCCGATGGCGGCCTCCGACACGACGGCGGCCGCCACCCAGTAGCCGAGCAGGATCCAGAACCTGCGCACCCCCAACAGCACCGCGACGCCGATGCGCAGCGGCCAGGTGACCCAGACCGACCCGACCACGTCCAGGACCCTGGCGAGGACGGTGACCCAGCCCGCTTCGACGCCGACCATGCGGGCGTGCCACCAGTCGTCGAGGGGTTGCACGATCCCGGGGTCGACGGCCATCGCCACGAACAGGGCAGCCGCGGCCAGGTACATCGCGGCCGCGCCGGCCACCGCCCAGCGGTGGTCGTCGAACAGACCCAGATGGTGGTGGTCGACCGGGTGGCGGATCATGCCGGAGGCCTCGCGCGCTTCTTGAGCAGCCCAGACTACGGCGAAGCCGGGCAGCGCCTGCCTTCCCGGCCGGGTGCGCTCACCCGACGGCGGCGAGCGCCGAACGGAAGAGCCCGGCCGCCTCGTCGATCTCGGCGTCGGTGACGATCAGGGGCGGGGTGAAGCGGACCACGCCGGGCCCGGCCGGGCAGACCAGCAGTCCCCGCTCGGCGGCGGCCGCGGTGACGTCGGCGGCCAGCGGCCCGGTGAGCGCCACGCCCTGCATCAGGCCCCGGCCCCGCACGGCCCCGGCGAGGGGGTGGCCTGTCACGGCGGCGGCCAGCGACCCGGAGAGTGCCTCGCCGGCCTGCCGCACCCGCGGGAGGAACCCGTCCGACAGGATCACCTGCAGGACGGCGTCGGCGACGGCGGCCACCAGCGGCCCGCCACCGAAGGTGGAGGCGTGGTCGCCCGGCTGCAGTGCCCCGGCGGCCTCGCCGCGTGCCAGCAGCGCGCCCATCGGCAGCCCCCCGGCCAGTGCCTTGGCCGAGGTGACGGCGTCGGGCACCACGCCCTCGGCCTGGAAGGCGAACAGGGTCCCGGTGCGGCCCATGCCGCTCTGCACCTCGTCGAACACCAGCAGGGCACCGGCGGCGTCGCACGCCTCTCGCAGGGCGGCCAGCCACCCGGGGGGCGCGGGCCGGACCCCGCCCTCGCCCTGGACGGGCTCCACCAGCACCATCGCCACGGTGCCGTCGATCGCGCCGAGGGCGGCAGGGTCGCCGAAGGGCAGGATGGTGGTGCCGGGGACCAGCGGGCGGAACGGCTCCTGGTAGGCGGGCCGGGCGGTCAGCGACAGCGCGCCCAGCGTCCTGCCGTGGAACGCCCCGTCGAAGGCGACGAGCCGGGTGCGGCCGGGCCGTGCCCTGCGGGCCATCTTGATCGCCGCCTCCACCGACTCGGCGCCGGAGTTGCAGAAGAACGCCCGCTCCATGCCCGCGGCGGCGGTGAGCCGCTCGGCGAGCCGGACCATGGGCTCGGTCCAGTACAGGTTGCTGGTGTGGACGAGGCCGTCGGCGGCCCGGTGGAGCGCCTCCACCACGGCGGGGTGGCCGTGGCCGAGCGCGGTGACGGCGATGCCGGCCACCATGTCGAGGTACTCCCGCCCGTCGGCGTCGGCCACCCGGCAGCCCCGTCCCGACACCAGTTCGATGGGGTAGCGGCCGTAGGTGTGCATCAGGGCGCCGCCGCGTTCGGCGAGCGTGCCGGCCCACTCGGGTGTGGTCACGGTGCCTCCTCCCCGGGGTCGGGCACGAGCCGGGTGCCCGGCCCCTGCGCGGTCACCAGCCGGCGGATGGTGGCGCCGGGGTCCCGCCCATCGATGAGGCAGACCCGGCCCACCCCTCCGGCCAGGGCGGCCATCCCGGCCTCCAGTTTGGGGCGCATGCCGCCGCTGGCTTCGCCGGAGGCCACCAGCGCGGCGGCCTCGGATGCGGTCAGCCGGGCGCGGACCTCCCCGCCCACGATCACCCCGGGCACGTCGGTCAGGAACAGCGCCGCGTCGGCGCCGAGGGCGGCGGCGAGCGCGCCGGCCACCAGGTCGGCGTTGATGTTGTGGGGCCGCCCGTCCTCGCCGGCGGCGGTGGACGACACCACGGGGACGAAGCCGCCGTCCGTCAGCACGTCGAGAAGCGCCGTGTCCACCCCGGTCACCCGCCCCACGAAGCCGATGTCGGCGCCGCCGGGCCGGTGCGGCTCGTGGGAGAGCATCCCACCGTCGGTGCCGGAGAGGCCGACGGCCCGGCACCCGGCGCGCTGCAGGTGGGAGACCACCCACTTGTTGACCCGACCGGACAGCACCATCTCGGCGATCTCGGCGGTGTCGGCGTCGGTGACCCGGTGCCCGTCGTGGAAGGCGGTCGGCACCCCCATCCGCTCCAGGACGCGGGTCAGGGCGGGCCCGCCCCCGTGGGTGACGACCACCCGGACGTCGGCGGCGGCCAGGTGTGCGATCTCCTCCGCCCAATGCGATGCCGCGGCGTCGTCGCGCATCGCTGCGCCCCCGTACTTGACGACGACGGTGGCGCCCCGCAGGCCGGCGAGGGCCCCGGGCTCAGGTGCGGTAGCCGGCATTGATGTCCACGTACCGCTGGTTCAGGTCGCAGGTCCAGGTGGTGGCCTCGGCGTGGCCGAGGCCGAGGTCGAGCCGGATCTCCACCTCCGGCTGCGACAGCAGGTGGGTGGCCTCGGCCTCCGAGAATTCCGAGTGGTAGCCGGGGCCGAGCACCTCGAGGCCGCCGATGGCGAGGGTCATCGCCGCGCCGTCGACGGCCACGCCCGATCTGCCGGCGGCGGCCAGGATCCGCCCCCAGTTGGCGTCGGAGCCGAAGACGGCGGTCTTGACCAGCGGCGACGTCGAGATGGTGCGCGACACCGCCAGGGCGTCGGCCTCGGTGGCCGCCCCGGTGACGCGCACGGTGATGAGGCGGGTGGCGCCCTCCCCGTCCCGGGCGATCTCCTTGGCCAGGTGGACGAGGACGTGGGTGAGTGCCTGCTCGAAGCCGGGGTCGCCCTCGGGGACGGTGACGCCGGATGCCCCGTTGGCCAGGATCACGATCATGTCGTTGGTGGACGTGTCGCCGTCCACGCTGACCCGGTTGTACGAGCGGTCGGTGGCCGCCCGCAGCGCCCGCAGCAGCGTCTCCGGCGCGGCGGCGGCGTCGGTGGTGACGAACCCGAGGGTGGTGGCCATGTCGGGGTGGATCATCCCCGAGCCCTTGGTCATCCCCCCGATGGTGTACCCCCCGCAGGGGCCCTCCACCTGCTCGACGGTCTCCTTGATGTGCGTGTCGGTGGTGAGGATCGCCCGTGCCGCCGACGGGCCGCCGTCGATCGACAGCAGGTCGACCGCCAGGGGCAGGCCCTCGGCGATCCTGTCGAGCGGCAACTGCCGGCCGATCACGCCGGTGGAGGCGACCAGCACCTCGTCGGAGGGGATTCCGAGCAGGCGGCCGGCGTGCTCGGCGGTCCACCGGGCGGCGTGGTCGCCCTGCTCTCCGGTGCAGGCGTTGGCGTTGCCGGAGTTGACGACCAGGGCGCGGGCGGCTCCGCCGGTGCGGGCGAGCGCCTCGCGGTTGCGGGTCAGGGGCGCGGCCTTGACGGCGTTGGAGGTGTAGACGGCGGCGGCCGACGCCGGGCGGTCCGACACGACGAGGGCGAGATCGGGCTTGTGGTTGCGGATGCCGCAGTGGATGCCGGAGGCCCGGAAGCCCTCGGGTGCGGTCACACCGACGGAGCTGCGCCTGGTCACGGGGCCTCCCGTCGCGGCAGGAGCCCCGCCTCGTCGGGGAGGCCGAAGCGCCGGTTCATCACCTGGACGGCCTGGCCGGCGGCGCCCTTCACCAGGTTGTCGATGGCCGCCACCACCACGATGGCGCCGGTGCCGCGGTCCACCGAGGGTGCGACCTCGCAGAAGTTGGTGCCGGCCACGGCCCGCACCGAGGGGAGCCGGTCGGACGGGTCGAGCACCCGGACGAACGGCGCACCGGCGTAGAACGACCGGTAGGTGTCCAGCAGCGCCCCGGGGTCGACGGGACGATGCGCCTCGACGATCACCGTGGCGTGGATGCCGCGCTCGATGGGGACGAGGTGGGGCACGAAGGTGACGCCGACGGGGCGCCCCGCCGCGCGGCTCAGGCCCATGGCCATCTCGGGGGCGTGCTGGTGCCGTCCCACCCGGTAGGCGCGGGTGTCGCCGAACATCTCGGAGAACGAGAGCGCCGGGTCGCTGCTGCGGCCGGCGCCGGAGGTGCCCGACACCGCAGTGGCCGCCACGGTGGAGGCCGCCCCGTCCACGGTCAGCGCCGGTGCGGCGGCCAACTGGACGGCGGTGGGATAGCAGCCGGGGTTGGCGATCAGGTCGGCGCCGGCCAGGCCGCCGCCGAACAGCTCGGGCAGCCCGTACGCGGCGCGGCCGACGAGTCCCGGGGCGGGGTGGGGCCTGCCGTACCAGGCCTCGTACGTCCCGACGTCGGGGAGGCGCAGGTCGCCGGACAGGTCGATGACCGCGCCCACGGTCCCCACCAGGGCGGCGGCGGCCGCCGCCGAGGCGCCGTGGGGGAGGGCCAGGAAGACGGCGTCCAGGCCGGACAGCGCCGCCGGGTCGTACGCCTCGATGATCCCCCGGTGCAGGTGGCTGCGCGCCGGGTGGAGGTCCTCCCACCGCCTGCCGGCGGTGGAGGAGCCGGCCAGGGCCTCGAGGCGCACCCCGGGATGGACGGCGAGGAGCCCGACCAGTTCGGCGCCGGTGGTGCCGGCGGCCCCGACGACGGCGGTGCGGATCACGGTGCCCTCTCGATGTGAAGGGAGGAACTTAGGCGCGCAGGGCGCACGCGCCAAAGCGGCCCGGCGCTCAGCCGTCGTCGCGGGTCGCGTCGGCGCGCGCCATGCGGCGCATCACCCACCACGACAGCGGGAGCCCGGCGACGGCGCCGAGGATCAGGAAGCCGCCGCGGAGGCGGGAGCGGGGCGCCATGTCGATGAACGGGCCGTCGCCGAAGCCCTCGAACCCGAAGAACGCTCCGGCCAGCGCTTCACCGGCGGCGAACAGGAGGAACCCGGCGATGGCGCCCACGACGAGCCCCGCCAGTGACCCGGCGAGCAGCGCCATGGCCTGGCCCCCGAGCCGTCCCAGCGTGGTGCGCACCCGTCCCATGAGGGCACTGTAGATGGCGGACGGCCGGGCTTCAGAGCGGCCAGATCACCGGCAGGGTCAGCATCATCGTCACGAAGATGAGCAGGGTGAGCGGCGCTCCGGCCCGGGTGTAGTCGAAGAACTTGTACCCGCCGGGGCCGAACACCAGCACGTTGGCCTTGTGCCCGACCGGCGTCAGGAAACTGGTGGATGCGCCGATCACCGAAGCGAGCACGAACGGCTGGACGTTGGCGCCGAGGCCGAGGGCCGCGTCGATGGCAATGGGGACGATCAGCACCACCGCCGCGGCGTTGGACATCGGCTGGGTGACGAGGGCGCTCAGCAGGTAGACGCCGGCCAGGACCCCCAGCGGGCCCATGCCCCCCATGACGTCGAGCAGGAGGTCGGCCAGGTAGCGGGCGGCGCCCGTGTTCTCCATGGCGGTCCCCAGCGGCAGCATCCCCGCCACCAGGAACACGGTGCGCCAGTCGATGTTGGCGTAGGCCTCCTCCATGGTGAGGCACCCTGTCACCACCATCACCACCGCGCCGAGCACCATCGCGGTGGCGATGGCCATGCCGCCCAGCGACACCAGCAGCACCACGCCGAGCAGGGTCAGCACCGCGATCGGCGCCTTGGTGGGGCGCCGGGTGGCGCGCTCCACCGGTTCCAGCAGCAGGAACTCGTCGCTGTCGCGCAGGGTCGCCACCCGGTGCCTCGGCCCCCGCAGCAGCAGGGCGTCGCCGAACTGGAGGGGCATGCTGCGGAGGCGGCGGGTGATGATCTCGCCGCGTCTCCAGATGGCGAGGGCGTCGAACCCGTAGGTCTCCCGGAACCGGATGCGCTGCAGGGTCCGGCCCACCATGGTGGTGGTGGGGGCGAGCGTGGCTTCGACGACGGTGATCTCGGCGTCCTCCGACTCGAGGGGGATCTCGCCGGTCTCGCCCCGGGGAGCGAGGCCGAGTTCCTCGTGGGCCCGGAGCATCCCGGCGGCGTGGCCCTTCAGGGTCAGCACGTCGCCGACGTGGAAGCGGAACGAGCGGTCCACCACCGACCGGGGCCGCCCGTCCCGTTCGACGGCGAGGACGGTCAGGTCGTAGTCGGCGCCGAGGCTCGATTCGGCCAGGGTCTTGCCCCCGAGAGCGCTGCCGTCGAGCACCTCTGCCTCGGTGAGGTAGTCGCGCAGTTCCCTGGCGAGCACGTCGGGGTCCTCGGGCGACTGCCGCACCGGGAGCAGGCGCCTGCCCAGCACCGCCATGTAGGTGACCCCCACGGCGAACACGATCAGCCCCATGGGGAGGAAGTCGAAGAACCCGAGGCCGGGCAGGCCGCGATCCTCCAGGATGTTGGCGCCCAGGATGTTGGCCGGGGTGCCGATGAGGGTCATGTTGCCGCCCAGCAGCGAGGCGAACGACAGGGGGATCAGCAGCCGGGAGATCGGCACGACGGTGCGGCGGGACACTTCGATCACCACCGGCAGCAGCATCGCGGTGGCGCCGACGTTGTTCATGAACGCCGATGCGAGCCCGCAGACCACCATGATCACCACGACGAGGCGGATCTCGTGGTCGCCCGCCACCCGGAGGAGGGCGCGCCCCAGGACGTCGGCGACGCCGGTGAGCAGCATGCCGGCCGACACGATGTAGACCGCCCACACGGTGATGACCGCAGAGTTGGAGAACCCGGCGAACGCCTCGGTGGGGGTGACGAGGCCGGTGAGGGCGACGGTCAGCAACACCATCAGGGCGATCACGTCCACCCGGAACCGGTCGAGTGCGAACAGCACCACCGCGCCGCCGACGATGCCGAGCGTGAGGGCGATGTCGAAGGTCATGCCTGCTCCCCTCCGGGGGACGCCGCGGCCTCCGGGGACCCCGTGTGCCGCCGAGCCTACGGGAGCGGCCGCCGGCGGGCCGGGTACGCTCGGCGCCATGGACACCACCCAGATCGAGCGGCTGCTCGCCGAGATGACCATGGAGGAGAAGGTCGGCCAGATGACCCAGGCCGACAAGGGGTCGATCACGCCCGGCGAGGTGGCCGATCACGGCATCGGGTCGGTGCTCAGCGGCGGCGGCGGCAACCCCGATCCCAACACCCCGGCGGGGTGGGCCGACATGGTGGCCGCCCACGCCGAGGGGGCGCTCGGGTCGCGGCTGGGGATCCCGCTGCTCTACGGCGTGGACGCCGTGCACGGGCACAACAACGTGCGGGAGGCCACCGTCTTCCCGCACGGGATCGCGCTCGGCGCCGCCGGCGACCCCGATCTCACCCGGAGGGTGGCCGCTGCCACCGGGCTCGAGATGGCCGCCACCGGGTGCCGGTGGGACTTCGCCCCGTGTGTCGCCGTGTCGCTGGACCCGCGCTGGGGACGGGCGTACGAGAGCTACGGCGGGGACCCGGCGTCGGTCGGCAGGCACGGGGCCGCCGCCGTGGAGGGCTTCCAGGGCGGCCGGGGCGGTCCCGATCCCTCCGCCCCGGGGGCGGTGCTGGCCTGCGTCAAGCACTACGTGGGCGACGGCGCCGCCGGGTGGGGGACCGCCCGCCGGGTGCCGTGGCACGACTGGTGGGACGACTGGGGCGACAACTGGCAGATCGACCAGGGCGACGCGGTGATGGACGAGGAGGCGCTGCGCCGCGACCACCTGGCGCCGTACCGGCCCGCCATCGAGGCGGGCGCCCTGACGGTGATGGCGTCGTACTCGTCGTGGAACGGCGTCAGGATGCACGGCCACCGGTACCTGCTGGAGGACGTCCTGCGGGGGGAACTGGGGTTCGAGGGGCTCGTCGTCTCCGACTGGATGGGCATCGACCAGCTGGACCCCGACTACCGCACCTGCATCGTGCGGGCGGTGAACGCCGGGGTGGACATGGTGATGGTGCCGCTGCAGTGGCGGCGGTTCGTGGACCTGACCCTCGACGCCGTGGCCTCCGGCGACCTGGCGGTCGAGCGCATCGACCTGGCGGTCCGCCGCATCCTGACCGCCAAGGCGGCGCTCGGCCTCCTCGACGGCGGCGGCCCGCCGTTGCCCGACCTGTCGGTGGTGGGCTCGGCGGAGCACCGGGCGCTGGCGTCCGAGGCCGCCGCCCGGTCGGCCGTCCTGCTGCGCGACGGCGGCGCCCTGCCGGTGCCTCCGGGGGCCTCGATCCTGGTGGGCGGCGACGGGGCGGACGACATCGGCCTGCAGTGCGGCGGTTGGACCATCGAGTGGCAGGGCGCCCGGGGAGCGATCACCCCCGGCACCACGCTGCTGGAGGCGCTCCGGGCGTCGCATGGCGGGCCCGTCGAGGTGCTGAGCGGCGGCCGGGCGCCGGCGCCTGCTGACGTCGGGATCCTGGTGGCGGCCGAGGAGCCGTCGGCGGAAGGCCACGGCGACCGCGCCGACGTGACGCTGCCGGTGGACCCCGCCGCCTTCGAGCGGATGCGGGCCGCCTGCCGCCGCCTGGTGGTGGTGGCGTACGCCGGGCGGGCCGCGGCGCTGCCGGCCCTGGTGGACGGCGCCGACGCCGTCGTCATGGCCTGGCATCCGGGGTCCGAGGCGGGGGGCCTCGCCGAGGTCCTGCTGGGGCGCCGGCCGTTCACCGGGCGCCTCCCGCAGCCCTTGCCTGCGGACGGCACCGACCCGCTGGGCGAGGCGGCGTACCCGATCGGGCACGGCTGAGCGCAGGGCGGGCCGGTCCTCTAACCTCGGCGGCGTCGAGACCAGGGGGTCCCATGCGCAAGATGGTCGGTCTGCTGATGGTGCTGGCGTTCGTGGCCGCTGCGTGCGGCGACGACTCGCCGCTCAGCACCGGGGTCACGACGTCGGAGCCATCCACCACCGCCGCCGAGACCACGGTGCCGGACACCACCGAGGCTCCTCCGACCTCCGAGACCACCATGGCCGCCCCCGGCGAGGGTGCCCTCGGGGCGATGGCCGGCCTCCAGGTGGAGGACCCCCTCATGGGCACCGGCATGCACACGATGGAGTGGGTCGACGACGACCACACGATCCTGCAATCGCCGGTCTCCACCACCGGCACCGACGGCATGGACCTCCTGACGCTGTTCCTCTTCGACCCGCCGCCTGCGACCGGCGGCATCACCACCGACCAGGTGCTGGTGGGGGCGTTCCTGTCGATGCCGACCTCCGACGTGAGCCCCTCGGGGGTGGTGGTGTACGGCCCCGCCGCCGGCGGCTACGAGGTGGAGGTGGCGGTCACGACCCCGCAGATCCGCACGGCGATGCTGGAGACCACCGACTACGCCGCCGCCGCACCGGCGGGTGAGGCGCAGTTCGACTTCGTCCCGTCGGCCCTCGACACCGACGACGGGTTGGTGACCGGCGACCTGACCGTGTTCGCCATCGACGAGGGCGAGATCGCCTACGAGGGGGAGATCCAGTGCGACTTCTCCGGCGGCCCGCTCACCTGCGTCACCCTGACCGACGACGGCGTGTGGCGCCCCGGAGACGAAGGTGAGGACGTCGAGGCGATCCAGGAGGCCCTGGCGGCCATCGGCTACCTGAGCGGGCCGATCGACGGCAAGTACGGCCCCGGGACCGCCGCCGCGGTCGAGAAGTTCCAGCGCGACCTGTCGCTCACCGTCGACGGCAAGGTGGGCCCGCAGACGCTCGGCCTGCTCGAGGGCCTGGCCGACGGGACCGGCGACGCCATGGTGGCGTCGCAGGACGGGTTCATCGGACTGCCGTTCGGCACCGCCTACGCCGACGGGCGCGCCTGGCTGGTGGACCGGTGGGGCACTCCGGACGACGACACCGGCTGGTACGTGGACGGCTGCGACGGCCACGACTGGCGCATGGTCACCTGGGACGGGTTCACCGCCGTGTTCACCGACCGGGACGGCACCAGGCAGTTCGACGGTTGGCAGGTGGACGATCTGAGCGACCTGCCGCCCAACCTGTACATCGCAGGAGGCATCAAGGCGACCACGAAGTGGTCGTACCTGGACGCCACGCTCGGCGCCGACTTCTACGACGACTACCTGGGGCAGCGCTGGCGCATCCCCGGCCTGGGGTACGGCGACGGGCGGTTCACCGGCCCGGTCACCAATCCGCCGGCGGGCAACAGCCCGATCGCCTCGTTCGGCACCGGCACGGGCGGGTTCGAGAGCTGCTGAGCGGGCGGCCGGCGCCTCGGGCTGCGGGCCGCCCCTTGTGCACCGGGGAGGGCTGACTACGCTGCGCCCCTCATGAGCGCCCGCACCTGCACCTGTTGTCGTCCGAACGCACAGTGGTGCGGTGCTGCGCCCATGACCTGACCCGGCCACCGAGCCGATCTGCAGCAGACCCGCACCCCCGGTGCGGGTCTCTCTCGTTCTGGAGGGGACCATGACCGCCACATCCACCGCTCCGTCGGCCACCGGGCTCGGCAGCGATCGCGCCGTGCGGCGCTTCGAGGACGTCCGGGAGTTGCTGCCGGACGCCGAGAACCCGACCCCGCTGGTACGGGTGCGACGCGTGGTGCCGCCGTCGGCGCCGCCGCTGTACCTGAAGCTCGAGTGGCTGAACCCGTTCGGGTCGATCAAGGACCGCACCGCCGCCTACCTGCTCGCCGATCTGGAGGAGCGCGGCCTGTTGGACGGCCGGGAGCTGGTGGAGCCGTCGTCCGGCAACACGGCGATCGCCCTCGCTGCGCTGGCGGCGCTCGCCGGCACCAGGCTCACGGTCACCATCCCCGACGGGGTGCCGGAGGAGAAGCAGATCCTGCTCCGGATGCTGGGTGCGGAGGTGTGGCCCACCCCCGACGACCTGTGCCCGGTGGACAACCCGAAGGATGGGGCGATCGCCCTGGCCCGCTCGCTGGCGGCCAGCGAGGGAGGGCGGCGGTACGCGATGCCCGACCAGTACGCCAACCCGGCCAACGTGCGGGCCCACTACGAGACGACCGGCCCCGAGATCTGGCGTCAGACCGGCGGGGAGGTGGGCACCTTCGTCGCCGGGTACGGCACCTGCGGCACCATCACCGGCGTCGCCCGGTTCCTGAAGGAGCAGGATCCGTCGATCCGTGTGGTCGCGGTCGAGCCACAGCCGGGGCACCGGCTCCCCGGCCTGAAGTCGTTCGCCGAGGCGAGCGTGCCCGAGATCCTGGACGAGGGGCTCATCGACGACGTGGTCCGGGTGGACGACGGACCGGCCTACGAGATGACCACGCGGCTGTTCCGCGAGGAAGGGCTGATGGTGGGGCCGTCCACCGGGGCCATCGTCCATGCCGCCGCCGGCCTCGACGGTCGGGGGCCCGTGGTGGGGGTGTCTCCCGATGGGGGCACCAAGTACGCCTCGTACTTCGCCGGGCTGCTCGGCGACGAGGGCCTGCCGACGCTGTAGAGGAGGGACGGAGCGATGACCGACGAGCACTCGATGACCCTGGATTGCAGCGGGCTGCTCTGCCCGCTTCCGGTGTACAAGGCGGGGATCGCCCTGGGCCGGATGGGCCCCGGCGAGACCCTGGAGTTGATCTGCACCGACCCCGGCTCGCTGGAGGACATCCCCGCCATGGCGCGCCAGCGGGGCGACGACCTGCTGTCGGCATCGGGCGATGCGGCGCGGCAGGTGTTCGTGCTGCGCAAGGGGGGCGGGGCATGACCCCGCGCCGCCTGGCGCTGGTGGCCTCGCAGGGGACGCTCGACAGGGCGTACCCGTCGCTGATCCTGGCCACCACGGCCGCCAGCATGGGGTGGGAGGCCGGCGTGTTCTTCACGTTCCACGGCCTCGACATCATCCACCGGGAGCGGCACCGGCGCCTCAAGGTGCCCGCCGTCGGCAACCCGGCCGGCCCCGTCTCCGTCCCCACGCTCGTGGGGGCGATCCCCGGGGCGACCGCAGCGGCCACCCGGATGATGCAGCGGTGGATGGGCCGCGCCGGTATGCCGCCGGTCCCGGAGATGCTGGAGATGGCCCGCGGCCTCGGAACCCGCCTGCTCGCCTGCTCCACCACGATGGGGGTGATGGGCGTGGCCGAGGACGACCTGCTGCCGGGATGCGAGATCGCCGGGGCGGCAGCCTTCCTGGACTACGCCGCCGGAGCCGACGTGCAGTTGTTCACCTGAGCGGCGGGGCGTGGTCACGCCGTCGGGGTACCCTCGGGGGCGTGAAGGCTTCATCCAACAAGAAGAAGAGGAAGACGACCCCGCAGAGCCTGTGGCAGTTGGCGCTGCTGATCGTCGGCGTCGTCGCCGTGGTCCAGGAGCTCCGCAAGCCCGCCGCCGAGCGGGCGTGGCACGGCAAGGTCGCCGACCTGGTGCCCTACGATTTCCGCAAGCCCACCGTGGACCGCTTCAAGGCGGCCTACTGGGACCCGGAGGGGCCGATCCTCCCCGGCAAGGCCTGGGGTGTCGGGTGGGCGCTCAACGTGGGCGCCATCAAGCAGCGGCTCGGCTTCTAGCAACGGGGCCGGAGGGGCGGCAGGGCCGTCCGGCGCGGGCGCGCCCGTTCACCCCTCGTCGCCGAGCACCTCCAGGAACGCCTCCCCGTAGCGCTCCAGCTTGGCCGGCCCGACGCCGCTCACGGCGAGCAACTCTCCCTCGGTCCGGGGGCGGGCCGAGGCCATCTCCAGCAGGGTGGCGTCGCTGAACACCACGTAGGCCGGCACGCCCTGGCGGTCGGCGAGCGACCGGCGGAGGTCCCTGAGGCGCTCGAACAGCGGGGTGCCGCGCATGGCCTCGGCGGGAGAGGCGGACGGGGCCGGGCCGAGCAGGGTGGGGGCATCCGCGTCGGCGGCGGCGAGCAGGTCGATGCCGGTGCACACGTCGCACGACGACCCGCAGTCGCCCATGTCCTCCCCGAAGTGGGCGACGACGCTGCGGTGGCGGCACGAGCGCTGCTCGGCCCAGGTGAACATGGCCCGCACCTGCCGGCCGTGGCGGCGCGCATCGCCGTCCTGCATGCGCTCCAGGTTCACCACGTCGGCCCACGAGTAGAACAGGATGCAGTCGCTGTCGACGCCGTCCCGGCCGGCGCGGCCGATCTCCTGGTAGTAGCCCTCCAGCGACCGGGGCATGTCGCGGTGGATGACGTAGCGGACGTTGGACTTGTCGATGCCCATGCCGAAGGCGATGGTGGCGCAGATCACTTCGACGTCGTCGCGGATGAAGGCGTCCTGCACCGCGGTCCGCTCGTCGGGGTCGAGGCCGGCGTGGTAGGGGAGGGCGCCGATGCCCAGGCCGCGCAGGTACTCGGCGGTGGACTCGGCCGAGGCCCTCGACAGGGTGTAGACGATGCCGCTCTCGCCCCTCCGGTCCAGGCACAGGCGGCCGATGGACTCCCGCACCTTGATGCGCCGCCCGTCGTGCTCACCCTTCTTGAACACGTGGATCTTCAGGTTGGGCCGGTAGAAGGAGCCGCGGAACCGCACCGGGTCGGACAGGCCGAGCTGCTCTGCGATGTCGCGGGTGACCTCGGGTGTGGCAGTGGCGGTGAGGGCGAGCACCGGCACCCCGAAGCGGCCCTTCAGCCCCTGCAGGTTGCGGTAGGCGGGGCGGAAGTCGTGGCCCCACTGGCTGATGCAGTGCGCCTCGTCGACGGCGATCAGCGACAGGTCCACCCCGGAGAGCGCCGCGCCCACCGACGCCTCCAGACCCTCGGGGGCGGCGTAGACCAGTTCGTACTCGCCTGCGCGCATCCGCGCCACCCGCTCCGCCCGCTCGCCTGCCTCCAGGGAGGAGTTGAGGAACGTGGCCCGCATCCCCATCTGGTCCAGGCCGTCCACCTGGTCCTTCATGAGGGCGATGAGCGGCGACACCACCAGGGTCGTGCCGCCGAGCACCCGGGCCGCCAACTGGAACGTCAGCGACTTGCCCGCCCCGGTGGGCATGATGCCGATGCAGTCCCGCCCGGTCACCACGGCCTCGATGATCTCCCGCTGGCCCGGCCGGAACGAGGGGTAGCCGAAGGTGTCGGCCATCACCCCGTCGATCGCTCCCACCCGGAGGGCGTCGAGCGCCCGGGAGTGCTCCTGCAGCGCCGCGACCGCCTCCGGGGCGAAGCCGCCGCGGTCGGCGGCCCATGCCTGCCGCAGTTCGGACAGCAGCGCGGCCGCCTCGCGGGCACGGCCCCCGGCGAGGAGGCCGCCGAGCCGCTCGATGCGCTCGTCGATGGGGGACATGGCGGCGACGGTAGCGGCCGGGCGTGACGTAGCCCCGCCTCAGGCCCGCGAGGCGTCGACGAGCGCGTACAGCGCCGGGCGGGGGTCGCCGCGGCGGTCGATGAGGCCGTGGCGCGGGTAGTAGCCGCGGTCGTGGTCCATGAACGTGTCGAGGTACACGGCGACCTCTGCATGGGCGCGGGCGGCCGCCGCCGCCTCGGCCACCCGGGCGGCCACGGTCTCGTCGTCGTCGAAGCAGGCGTGCTCGGTGGCACGCGGCGTCTGCACGTTGGCCACCGCGCCCTTCCCGGCGCGGGCGGCGGCGGCCGCCGCCGCAGCGATGGCGTCCGCCGCCGGGCGGTCCGGTGGGATGCGGAAGGTGAGGTCGTCGCAGGGCAGGTCGGGCAGGGCGCCGCCGGGGTCGAAGCCGTGGGAGACGAAGTGCCCGAGCGGGCCGGCGACCGGCACCACCGGGGCCACCGCCAGGCGGACCGGCGACGGGGGGATCCGGTCCAGGCGCCCCGGCGGCAGGATCAGCTCCCAGCGCTCGATCACCCCGGCCAGCGATTCGATCGCCCCGAGGGTCGGCGGATCGGGCACCCCGGCCGACACCACCGTCGGCCGCACCCCCCAGGCGGCCAGGTCGCGCAGACGGCGCCGCCCCGCCTCGTCGAGTACGTCGCCCACCGGCACCCGGATGCGGCCGATGCGGGCCTCCCACAGCGCCAGCAGCGGGGCGTCGTCGCGGGCGCGCTTGCGGCGGAACTCGTCGAGGCCGTCGGTGGGCAGGTCGCGCGGGGTCGCCCAGCCGTGCCGCAGCGTCACGCCGAGCGGCGCCTCCCACCCGGCGTCGGCAGCCGTCTCCGGCGGCAGGGGCCCTTCGCCGGAGACCAGGCCGTAGGTGCGGAAGGGGCGCACCCGGTGGCCGGACCCGTCCGCTTCCACGACGAACATGCCGAGGCGCGCCGGAGCGTCGCGGCCGCCCTCCCGCTCGGGGCCGATGGCAGCCAGTTCGGAGTAGTCGGGCCGTGCGAACCCGGTGGAGGGCAGCATCAGGTAGTCGGTGCCGTCGATGCGGTTGGCCCCGAAGTTGTGGACGTGGCCGGAGAGCACGGCCGCCACGCCGTGGCGGCGGCAGAGGTCCACCAGCCAGCGGCGCGGCCCCGGCGCCAGGTTGTCGTAGTGCTCGGGTTCGCCGGGGTCGAGGACGAACGGCGGGTAGTGGGTGCACAGGAAGATGCGCTTGCCCGCTGCGGCGGCTGCGGCGAGGTCGGCCTCCAGCCAGGAGCGCTGGTCGGCCTCCCGGGCCAGGCCCGACCCCAGCACGGGGGTGTCGACGATGGCGACGTGGCAGCCGCCGCGGTCGAAGGAGCGGTGCGGAGCCCCCCAGGCCGCCTCGAACACCCGGTAGTGCTCGTCGGCGACCGCCGGAGCGGCCACCAGGGAGTCGGGCTTGTCGCCGATGTCGTGATTGCCGGGCACGAAGTGGACCGGCGCATCCAGGGCGGCGTATATCTCGGCGGCGAGGGCCACTGCGGGCTCGTGTCCCGGCGTGCCCGGCAGCGGATGCACGATGTCGCCGAGATGCACCACGAAGTCGGGACGCAGCCGGTTGCACCACTCGACGACCCGGCGGTTGCGATCGGCCAGCAGGGCGTTGGAGGGGTAGTCGGCCGCCCCGCCGTCGTCGGGGAGCCGGATGTGGGAGTCGGCGACGACCACGAAGCGGACGGGTTCCATGTCCCGACGCTACCGGCAGGGCGCCGCGGCGTCAGCGGATCGCGTGGCGCCCGAGCACAGCAGCTGCGGATCCCGCCGCCCCGGAACGCTCCAGCGGGACGGTGGCGCGGGACAACGGGAGGCTGAGCCGGAACCGCGTCTCGCCGTCCGACCGCTCGTACACCAGGTCGCCGCCCATGCGCCGGGCCAGGGTGCGGGAGATGGGCAGGCCGATGCCGAGAGCGGCGGTGAGCCCATCGCGGGGCGCGGCCCGGTGGTAGGGCAGGAACGCCTCCTCGATCTGCTCCTCGGGGATGCCGGGCCCGTTGTCGGCCACCACGATCTGGCCGGTCGACGGCCCCCCGGAGATCTCGATGCGGATGCGGTCGCCGCCGTAGCGGCGGGCGTTGGTGAGGAGGTTGCGGATCACCTGGCGCACCCGGTGCGGGTCGCCGACGCACCGGACCGAGCCGCCGCGGATCTCGGGCTGGTACAGGCGGCCGGGGTCCCACGCCTCCACCACCTGGGCGACCTGGGCCCGCAGGTCGATGGACACCTCGGCGACGGTGAGCCTGCCCAGGTCGGCCTTGGCGGCCACCAGCAGGTCCTCGACGATGTTGGTCAGATCGGAGCTCTGGTCCGCCAGCGACTCGACCATGGCCCGCCGCTCGTCGGGATCCAGGTCGCCCTGGTCGCCGCTCAGCAGGTGGGCGAACCCGACGATGCCGGTCAGCGGCGTGCGGATCTCGTGGGACACGGCGGCGATGAAGTCGTCCTTCGACTTCACCAGGCGCTGCAGTTCGATGCGGGCCTTCATCGACTCGGTGATGTCCCGCACCAGCGTCAGCACCCGTGCCTCGCCCTCGATGGGCGACACCCGCATCTCCCAATGGCGGGACTCCCCGCCGACGGGCAGTTCGTACTCGAACTGCTGGACGGCGCCGGTCTCGAGCGCGGTGGCGATGGTGATCATCATCTGCTGAGCCAGTTCGGCCGGCAGGACGTCGCCGGGCCGGCGGCCCAGGAAGTGGGCGGGAGGCACGTAGAGGTCCTCCCGGCGGGCGGTGTTGGGCGACGGCGAGCGGTCCGGCACGTGGTAGTTGAGGTAGGTGCCGTCGGCGTCGCAGATGAACAGCAGGTCGGGGACGGCCTGCAGCAGTGCCCGCTGCATCATCGCCGTGCTCTCCCGTTCGGTCTCGGCCACGTGGAGGGCGGTGATGTCGGAGATGGCGGTGATCACCCGGGTGGAGCCGCCGTCGCCGATGCCGGGCATCGCCCAGGTGAACACGGCGCGGAACGATGCGCCGTCGTGTCCCGGGCCCGAGTACTCGACCTCGCCGACGGTGCGGCCGTCCCACATGGCGGCGAACTGGTCGGCGAAGAGGGTGCGGGTGCGGTCGTTGATCAGCGACGGAGGGATGGGGCCGATCAGGGTGGACGGGTCGTCGGCGCCGAGCAGGGCGGCGACGGCCCTGTTGGCCCTCCTCGTGCTGATGGCACGGATGCCCTCGTCGAGCGCTTCGGGGTGGAGTGCGAGATGGGCCCGGAGGTCCTCCACTCCCTGCACGCGCAGTGCCTGCATCCACCGGGCGACGCCGGTGAGGTCGTTGTCCCACAGCGCGACGGGGGCGTGCTCGAAGAGGAACCGGTCCCGGCCCTCGGTGCGGCGGATCTCGCGCCCCACCTGCGCCAGCGCCCCGTAGCCGAACGCGAGGATGCCCGAGAGGATGGCGTAGGCCATCACGTCGGCCTCGGTGCCGGTCCGGGTGATCAGGAGCTGCGCAGGCCGCGCCAGGAACGCCAGCAGGGTGAGCGCGGTGTACCACCCCGTCTGCCCGAGGCGGATCGACAGGATGCCGGTCAGCGAGAACAGCACCACCGCGGCGGCCAGCGCCGGCGTGGCGGCATCGGGGACGATCAGTGAGGCGAGGCCCATGCTGAGGACGGTGGCCGCGATGAGCACACCGGCGTTGGGCCGGTCGGCGCGCACCTGCCACATCGCCCAGGCGCCGACCCCGACGGCGGCGAGGCCGAGGCCCACCATGGCGTGGCTGGAGAAGCGGAGGCCGATGACGGCGACGAGCACCCCCGTCGACGGCGATCCCGCCGCCACCCCCCTGGTGACCATCCGGTCGAACGTGGCCTGGATCCCGTCGCCGTGGCCGGCGGGCGGGCGAGCCATCCGCCGGCGCCTCCTCGGACGCGTGTCGGCGCTCATGACAGGTCCCATCGACGGATGGGGCGCCCGGCTTGACGTTTTGTGCCAGGCGGCGGGACGTCAGCCGATGGCGTCGGCGAAGGACTCGGTGGGCACCAGCACCCAGGCGCCGCCCTCGGTGGTGTACTGCTCCACGGCGATGCGCGGGGACCGGATGGAGGACGCCTTGCCCCGCAGGTCCCAGGCGATGCCCACGGCGTTCGACAGCGAGAACCCGGAGTCGAGGATGAAGGCGCCGGGGGCGGCGTTGGCGAGGGACACGATCTCCGAGGGGCTGTTGAACCCGCTCAGCTTGCGGACCATCTGCAGCACCACGTCGCGCTGACGGGCGTTCCTGCCGCTGTCGCTGGCGCCCGGGGCGACCTGGTCGACGCCGTCGACGATCTGGCGCGTCTTGCGGGACCGCACCCACGCCAGCGCCATCTTGCCGTCGAGGGTGCTGCACCCTGCGTCCAGTTCGAGGTCCGGGGTGGTGTTGGTGTCGTAGGTGTAGTGGTCCACGCACACGTCGATGCCGCCGGCGATGTCGATGACGCGGGCGAACCCGTCGTAGTCGAACAGCACGAAGTGGTCCACCGGGATGCCGGTGAAGTCCTCGACGACGACGGTCAGCAGGTTGGGGCCCGACACCGAGCCGCAGCCGTTGAGCGCGGCGTTGATGCGCTCCCGCCCGCCGTCGCACGGGTCGTCGAGGTACAGGTCGCGGGGGAGGGACACCAGCATCGGGTTGGACCCGTCGGCCGGCAGCAGCGCCAGCATGATGACGTCGGCCCGCCGGGTGCCGCCGATGGTGCGGTCGGAGCCGATGATGAGGATCGCCTGGTGCACGGAGTCCGCCACGGCGGGCGAGGCGGGGACGTCGGGCGGCGGCGGGTATCCCTCGGTGGTCTCGGACGGGAGCGTGGTGGGCACGCCCGGCGTGAAGTCGGGGAGGGTGGTGGTCCCGGTCTCGCCGTCGATGCCGTCGGAAGACCCGCCGGTCCCGTTCGGGGCGATGGATGTGGTGCTGCCGGCGAGCGCCTCACGCGCCCCGACGGTGTCGATCTGCACCCGCTCGATACGGCTCCAGGCGAGCAGCACCATGGCGGTGGGGACGATGACGGCGGCGGCGACCGCAGCCGCGATGCCGATGACCGCCCACTTCCGCCAGCGTGGCGGAGCCTTCGTGATCGGTTGCTGGTCCCCGGGATCGGGCACGGTGTCACCTCGTCGTGCGGCTCCATGCAAGCCGACCGCTCCCCGGCATCCAAGCACACCGCGCCGTTTACGACGGAGCCGCCCACCCCATCGTCTCGGCGAACGACTCCGCCGGGAGCAACACCTGGGCCCCGTTGGCGGTGACGTGGTTGGTCACGGGGATCTCCGGCGTCGCGATGTCGGCCGGCGGCGTGCCCCGGAGATCCCACGCGATGCCGACGGCGGCGGTCAGCGACAGGCCGGCGCTGAGGGTGAAGGCGCCGGGGACCGCCTCGACCAGCCCGACGAGCTCGGAGGGGTTCGGGAACGACGACAGCCTGCCGAGCAGGTCGAGCACGATCTCGCGCTGGCGCTCGTTGCGGGTGAGGTCGCTCACGCCGGCCACGGCGCGGTCCACCCCGTCGACGACTTCCCGGGTGTGGCGGCTCCGCACCCACGACAGCGCCATCGGGCCCCCGAGGTGGTTGCAGCCGGCCAGCAGTTGCAGCTCGGGGTCGGTCTTGGTGTCGTAGGTGTAGTGCGGCACACACACGTCGACGCCCCCGGCGGCGTCGATGACGCGGGCGAACCCGTCGAAGTCGAACAGCACGAAGTGGTCCACCGGGACGCCGGTGAAGTCCTCCACCACGATGGCGAGCAGGTTCGGCCCCGACACGCCGCCGCAGCCGTTGAGCGCGGCGTTGATGCGCTGCCTGCCGCCGGTGCAGGGGTCGTCGAGGTACAGGTCGCGCGGCAGCGACACCAGGGCGAGGTCGCCGCCGCGATTGGGGATGAGGGCGAGCATGATGACGTCGGCCCGGAACCCTCCGGCGTCGGAGCCGATGATGAGGACGGCGGTGTGGTCGTCGTCGTCCACCGTGCCGTCGAAGGGCACCTCCCCGGGTTCGGCGACGGTCGACGTCGTGGCGGCCGGCTCGGCGTCGCCGGCCGGCAGGGTCGTGGTGGTCGTGGTGTCGGCGGGGGCGGCGAGCGCTGCTTGCTCGGTCATCTCCAGCCGGGCCTCGATCGGGTCGAAGGGCACCCGCTCGATGCGGCTCCAGGCGATCCAGATGCGGGCGGCCGGGATGGCGATCGCGGCGACCATGGCGACGGCGATGCCGGCGAGGATCCATCGCTTGCGGCGCCGCCACACCCCGAGCAGGCCGGAGGCCCCGGCCTGCCCCCGGCCGGTCCTCCCCGGTCCCGGGTTGGGCGCCCAGGGGAGCGCATCGGCGCCGTGGTGCTGCTCAGGGGTGGGTTCCCATTCCGACACGTCGTGACCTCGGCCGCCGATGTGGCGGGAATCATACGGCCGTTGGGAATTCCTGCGGCCGGGGCGCGATCACCCCGGGCAGGCGGCGCCTTCTGACTGGTACTCCCAGTAGGTGATCTCGCCGCCCTCGAGGGTGAGGGTCAGGTCGGCCTGCTCCTCGAACGTGGTGCCGTCGTCCCGGACGGTGGTCAGGTAGTCGGTGGTGACGGCGAAGGTGGTCTGCCCCGGGCCGCCCGTCGCAGAGCCGAATCCCTCCAGGGTGTAGGTGTGGCCGTCGGTGGACCGGAGGGTGCCGGTGAGGAGGGTGTCGACCTCGGGGGCGTCCTCGTAGGGCCAGTGGGTCACCTGCAGGGTCAGGTCGCCGGACAACTCGGCGCCGGTGCAGGGGTCGGTTCCGCTGGTGAGCACGCCGGTGGACACGTAGCCGGCCGGCACCACCTCGACGGCCGGGGCGTCGGGGGTGTCGTCGGCGACGCGGCTCGCCACCAAGGACACCAGGTTGCCGGCGACGGCGACCGCGATGAGCGCCCCGGCGATGCTGCCGATCCGGCGGCGACTGCGCGCCGCGCGCTCGGGGTCGGGCGGCGCGGTCGGGCGCGGCGTGCGCTGCGGCCGCGGCTGCGGTCGGGTCGGCTGCTGCGGGACGGGCCGGGGCGCGGGGGGCGCCCCCGCGGGGCGGGACGGCCGGGGCGGCGGTTGGAACACGACCTCATCGGCCCGGTATTCGGCGTCGATCTCCTCGGCGGTCACGGCCTGCATGGCCGCCTCCCCGGCGGCGTCGGCCAGGACCTCGGCTTCGAGCCACGAGCGCGCCTCGTCCATGAGCGCCTCGGACGCCGTCGCCTCCGGGTCGCCGCCGGCGGCGGCGGCGCGCGCCTCTCGGATCAGGTCCGCGCTGCTCTTCGGCTCCGGCGGAGCGGTGTCGTCGCGATCGGCCATGTCGTCGCTCCCGTCGTGTGCCGGGTCAGTCTCCCAGATGGCGGCCGAGCCAGCCGAGGAACTCGCCGTACCAGTGCAGCGAGTTCTGCGGCTTCAGGATCCAGTGGCCCTCGTCGGGGTAGTAGACGAGGCGGGCCTCGACCCCCTTGGCCTTCAGGATGCCGTACAACTCCAGGCCCTGGGTCACCACCACGCGGTAGTCCCGCTCGCCGTGGATCACCAGTGTCGGGGTGGCCATCGCCGAGGTGTGGTCGGTGGGGCTCCACGCCTGGATCCGGTCGAGGCCGTCCCACGGCTCCCCACCGAACGCCGCCTCCCGGCCGTAGGTGACGTCGGTGGCGTACTGGCCCAGCAGGTCGGTGACGCCGGCGTGGCAGATCGCCGCCCGGTAGCGGTCGGTGTGGCCGATGAGCCAGGCCACCATGTAGCCGCCGTAGGAGCCGCCGGTGATGGCCATGCGGTCGGGGTCGGCGATCCCCCGCTCGATCAGGTGGTCGGTGGCGGCCTCGATGTCGCGGGTGGGCAGGTCGCCCCACGCCCCCTGGATGCAGCGGGCGAAGCCGGTGCCCCACGAGGTGGAGCCGTGGAAGTTGACCAGGGCGACCACGTAGCCGGGCGAGGCGAACACCAGCGGGTTCCAGCGCCAGTGCCAGGAGTCGCCGAACACCCCGTGCGGCCCGCCGTGGATGGAGTGCACCAGCGGCGACGGCTCGGCCGGGTCGTGGCCGGGCGGGTAGACGACGTACATCTGGATCTCGTCGCCGTCGGCGCCGGTGAACCGGACGTCCTCCACGGTGCCCCGGTCGAACGGCGCCAGTGCCTCGTCGGTGAAGGCGCCCACCCGGGACACCTCGCCGCCGGCGGCGAGTGCCACCTCGGGCGGTTCGGTGATCGACTGGTGCAGGCACCAGACCGTCCCGTCGGGGGAGGGGGACGGGTCGGTGAGCCACGCGCCGGCGGCGATCCGCTCGGGCGTGCCGCCGGCGGCGTCGATGCGGTACAGGTGGCGGCGGGCGTCGTCCTCGGCGGCGAACACCAGGCCGCCGCCGTCGGGCTCCCATGCCCATCCGCCGGGCGCACGGTCCCAGTCCTCGGTGAGCACGGTCCGCTCGCCGGTGCTGCGGTCCACGACGCTCAGGCGCAGCCGGTCTGCGTAGAAGCCGGGGAACTCCACCGCGTAGCCGAAGGCCAGCATCGACCCGTCGGGGGAGTAGGCGGGGAGCACCTGCTGGGGCGGCCCGTCGGGCCACAGGCGCACCGGTTCGGCGCCGGGGGCGAGGGTGTACACGGCCGAGTCGACGGACGGGTACGGCGGGCCGTCGGCGAAGGAGTGGAAGGCGATCTCGCCGTCGGGTGCCACGTCGAAGCACCCCGAGGGGTCGTCCACGTCGAGCGGCCGGTCCCAGCCGGGGGTGAGGTCCTCGAGGCCCTGGCCGTCGGCCCCGATCCGGAACAGGTGGTGGATCTCGCCGTCGGCCAGCCAACTCACCCAGTAGCGGTACAGGCGGTCCTCGGTGACGATGGCCTTCATCTTGCGGTCCTCGCGCGCCGCGGCCTCCTCCCGGGTCTCCTCGACGGAGGGGTGTCCGCTGAGCAGCGGGGCGGGGAAGACGAGCGACATCCCGTCGGCCGTCCACTTGGGCCGCGCCGCCCCCAGTGGGAGGTCGGTGAGGCAGTGCGCCTCGCCGCCGTCGAGGCGCATCACGTGGATCTGCGGCTTGCCGCCCTCACCGGCCTTGCGGAGGAAGGCGAGGCGGGTCCCGTCGGGGGACAGTGACGGCGCGGTGGCGTCGGCGTCGGGGGACGTGAGCGGCGTGGTGGCGCCGTCGCGGTCCACCCGGTAGAGGCGGCCCTTCCCTTCGTTCTGGTCCACGTCGAAGGTGGTGACGGCGACGACGGCGAACGCGCCGTCGGGAGCGGCCTCGGGTGCGCCCACCCGGGCCAGGCTCCACAGGTCTTCGGGGGTGATGGGTCGTGCCATGCCCCGATGGTATGCGCCCGGCGCGAGGTCAGAGCGTCGCCGACTGGCCCCAGTCGAGTGGGATCATCTCGATGCCGTCGCCGGCCAGCAGCCGCGAGGCCATGCCGACGGCCCACTCGCGGCCCATCGCGCTGAGGTAGAAGTCGTGGATCGGCACCACCTGGTGTGGCTGCAGCCGCCTGGCGAACTCCATCGACCGGTGCATCGTCCCCCATGGGCTCAGCAGGGAGAGGGCGAGCAGCGGGGCGGTGGAGGTGGGCTGGTAGGAGTCGCCGGGGTGGGTGAGCACGCCCTCGACGGTGTAGGCCCGGTTGGGCGGGGCGGTCCCGGCCGGGGTGGTCTCGTGCAGCACGTCCTCGGAGGCGACCCCGTCGGGGTCGGCGGTCTGCACCTCGATGTCGTGGCCGGCCAGGAGGGCGGCGACCGCTTCGTTGGCGTGGACGGCGACGTCGTCGCCGCGGTCCACCAGCCAGCGGACGAACTCGGGGTGGACGTGGTCGCCGTGCTCGTGGGTGATCAGCACCCGCTGCACCTCCCCGATGGTCGACAGGTCGATCACCTCCGGGTCGTGGGACAGGAACCCAGGGTCGAGCAGGGTGGTGCCGCGGCCGGTGGTGAGCAGCAGGCAGGAGTCGGCGAGGCGTCGGATGGTGGCCATGCACGCACGGTAGCCGCTGCCCCCACGCGGCGCGGTGGCAAGCCGCCTACCCTTGGCTGGCCATGACCGGAGCCGCCGCCCGCATCGACCGCCGCCGCGCCGACCGCAGGGTGGCGCGCGTCGCCATCCACTACCCGGAGCGGCGCAGCGGATTCGACCGGCGCACCGCCGGGGCCACCGCCTGGGGACGGATGGTGCTGGCCTACCGGGCCCGGCCGGCGCTCGCCGCCGCGGCCGCCCTGGCCATCCTCGCCCTGTCGGCGGCCGACCTGCTGCTCACCCACCGCCTGCTCGCGGCCGGGGCCGTGGAGGCGAACCCGGTGATGGCGGCGGTGCTGGGGAGGGGCCTGCTCCCGGCGGCGATCGTCAAGGCGGCGGTGACGATCCCGGTGGCCGGCGCCGTGTGGTGGATGCGCCGCTACCGGCGCATCCTGGAGTTCTCGGTGGCGACCGCCGCCCTGCTCGCCGCCCTGGTCGCCTACGAGGCCGTCGGCCTCGCCATGGTGGGCTGACCGCCCCGAGAACCGACTTTCGGCCCTTGCGCCGGCGGCCCTGCGGCTCGCATGCTCGGGGTGGCGTCGGATGCGTCACGGGCCCACCACCCTGACGCATACGGGGCCAAGGGGGGAATCGCCTCTCCACCCGAGAGGGCGGGCTCCGGCCCGCCCTCTCGCTTCGTCCCGGCGCCGATGCCGCCCCCTGCAGCGCCTACGCTGCGGTGGTGCAGCAAAGGATCTGGGCGTCGGCCGGTGTCGCCGCATTCGGATGGGGCACCGGCACGGTCGTCGCCAGGATGGCGATCCGCGACGGCGCCACCCCCTACGAGGTCGCCATGGCGCGCGGCCTCATCGCCGGCGTCATGGTGCTCGGCCTGCTCGTCGTCCGCCGCCGGCTGCAGCGGCCGGGCCCCTCGGCGGTCAAGGTGGGCGTGGTGATGGGCGTCACCAACATGGCGATCCCCTTCCTGGCGGGCACCGTGGCGCTGCAGTACGCCTCGGCCGGGTTCGTGGCGCTGCCGACGGCGCTGATCCCGCTGGCGACGGCGGCGCTGGCCCACCTCTTCCTGCCCGACGAGCGGCTCTCGACGGTGAAGGCGATCGGACTGGTGGTGTCGCTGGCCGGGGTGGCGGTGCTGGCGCTGTCGGGCGACAGCGGCCTGGAGGAGGGCGGACGGCCCCTCATCGCCGTCGGCCTGGGCCTGGTGTCGGTGGTGTCGATCTCGTCGGGCAGCATCTTCGCCAAGCGCCACGCCGGGCGCCACGGGGTGCTGGAGGTGGCGGGCATCCAGTTCGTGCTCGGGTCGGTGGTGATCGTCTGCGTGTCGCTCTTGATCGACGGGAGCGTGGGCGTCGGCTCCCCGGCGGTGTGGCCCGAGTTCGCCTGGCTCGGGGTGATCGGCACGTTCACCCCGTTCGTGCTGTGGTACTGGCTGATCCGCCGGGTCACCGCCACCTACGCCGCGGTCATCGGCTACCTGGTGCCGCTGACCGCCGTGGTGGTCGGGGTGATCGTCCTGGGCGAGCACATCCAGCCGGGCCTGGCCATCGGCGGGGCGCTGATCCTGGCCGGGGTGATCCTCACCGACCGCCTGGAGCGCCGCCGGGTCCGCATCGAGTACCGCTCGGCCTAGATTCGGGGCGTGGAGAGGCTCGCCCGATTCCTCGGCAGAGGCCCGGTGCTCGGCGTCGTGGCGCTGGCCCTGGTAGCCGACTTCGCGCTGTTCCCGCCCCTCCAGGCGCGGTGGGTGGTCCCCTCCGGCCCCGAGGGCGTGCCCACCATCACCGACCTGCAGTTCTCGTGGACGTCGGACCAGTTCCGCCACGACCTGTACGAGTGGAGCGGCGTGGTGTGCGGGGAGCCGGGCTCCGGCGACCCCGACTGCACCTGGCGGGGGGCGCCGGATGCCCCGGACCCGGCGCCGATCCCCGACGGCCCCGCCGGCTTCAAGCGGTTGACCCTGCTGCTCGACTACGCCCTGCCGCTGCTGTACGGCGCGTTCGCCCTCGGCCTGCTCACCCGGCTGTGGGACCTGGCGGGCAGGAACCGCCGATGGCTGGCCCTCGCCGCCGGGGCGGCGGCGGCGGCGCCGCTGTGCGACATGACCGAGAACACGCTGCACCTGTGGCTGCTGCGGGGCGTGGACACCTGGGACCAGGCGGCCGCCGCCGACTACCCGGGCGGCCTGGTGACGGCCGCCTCGGTGTGCGCCTCGATCAAGTACGGCCTGCTGGCGGTCCTCATCGCCTTCGGCCTCGCCGGCGCGGTGCGATGGGCACGGGTGCGGCGGGCGGGGTAGGGGACGGCCCGCGGCCGGGCCGAAGTGCCCTACTGGCTTCTACCCACCGGGAGTAGCGTCGGCTGGGTATTCGGCCCAGGGAGGGCGCGTGCGGCGGGCGGCGGCGATCCTGGCGGCGGCAACCGCCCTGGCGGTGGCGACGGTCGTGCCGGCCGGGGCCGGCGAGCCCATCCCGGCCGAGGAGTTCGAGACGCTGGCGCCGCTCGACTGGAGTTCCCGCGACTTCTTCGGCCAATCCATCGCCGTGGATGGGGACCGTGTGGTGGTGGGCGCCATGAACAACAACGAGGCAGGCCTGAAGGCCGGTGCGGCGTGGGTGTTCACCCGCTCGGGGCTCGGCTGGCAGATCGACAAGATCGTGCCCGACGAGCCCTACGGCGGCTACCGGTTCGGGACAGGGGTCGCCGTGCGCGGCGACCGGGTGGTGGTGGGAGCGGCCCATTCCAGCATGAAGGGGAAGCGCTCCGGGTCGGTGTTCGTCTACGACTACGTGGACGGCGAATGGGTCGAGACCCAGCGGTTCCTCCCCGAGGGTGTGGGCACCAACACGGGCCTCGGCATGAAGGTGGCGCTGTCGGATGACGGGAAGCTGATCCTCGCATCCACCGACAACCACCGGCAGGACTACGAGATGGGCCGGGCGTTCGTGTTCGAGGAGCGTCCGAACGGTTCGTGGAAGACCACCGAACTGGTGTCGGACGACCTCGAACTCGGCGACTACTTCGGCACGATGATCGGTGTGGGCGACGGCTTCCTGGCCGTGGGATCGCCCTACAACGACGAGGCCGGTGACGACGCCGGCGCCGTGTACGTCTTCGAGCAGACCGATGGGGTCTGGGCACAGACGGCCAAGCTGCTCTCGCCGGAGCCGGTCGATGGGGTCTGGTACGGCGGGGGCGTCGAAGCCGAGGGCGATCGAATCATCGTCAGCGCGTACGGTGAGAACGCCCTCTACCTGATCCACCGCTCCGGCGAGGGGTGGGAGCAGGAACGCATCGAACTGGCGGAGCCGCAGCGGGAGGCGGTGGTCGGCCAGTGGGCGATGGTGAGCGGGGACCGCGTCTACGCGACCTTCTGGCCCCAGGGCAAGGCCGAGGCAAAGGGGAATGCAGTCATCGTGTTCGAGCGTGGCGGCGACGGCTGGGAGGAGTCGTACCGCTACGACGCCGAGGACTTCGGGGGAGGCCTGGGCTTCGCATGGCGGTTCATCGACGACGGAGGAGTGGTGGCGATCAGTCAACCGGGAGCCCCGCGCGGCGGCCTCGCCTACGTGGCAGGGATGCCGGCGACCTGTGGCGGGTTCGAACCGACCGTCGTCGGCACCAACGGCGACGACGTGTTGGCCGGCACGGTCGGCGACGACGTGATCGTGCCGGGCTCGGGGAGTGACGTCATCGAGGTGACGCCGGGCCGGGACGTCTACTGCCTGCAGGACGGCACCTACCGCTTCACGGCGCCGGTCGCCGGGACGACGGTGGAGTCCGGCCTCCTCCGCATCCTCGTGACGGATCAGATCCTCCCGGCATGGGAGATGCTGTCCGCCGAGTAGCGGTCGTCGCGGACTGGGGGGTGGTGAGTCCATATCCGGTGCACCGTCCCCTGTGGCACGGCAACGGGCGGGACTCCCCTACACCCCGATGTCTTCGTTCCAGAGGTCGGGGTGGTCGGCGATGAACTGCTCCATGAGGGCGATGCAGTTGGGATCGTCGGCGACTTCGACGGTGACGCCCCGGGAGCGGAGCAGGTCCTCGGGGCCCCGGAAGGTGCGGTGCTCGCCCACCACCACCCGGGGGATGCCGTACAGCAGCACGGCCCCGCTGCACATGTCGCAGGGCGACAGCGTGGAGTAGAGCACCGCCCGCCGGTACGCCGAGCCCGGCATGCGGCCGGCGTCCTCCAGGCAGTCCATCTCGGCGTGCTTGACGACCGACCCCTCCTGGACCCGGCGGTTGTGGCCCCGCCCGACGATCTCGCCGCCGATCACCAGCACCGACCCGATGGGGATGCCGCCCTCGGCGAGGCCGAGGCGCGCCTCGTCCAGGGCGGCCTCGAGGAAGGGATCGCTCACGCCGGGTTGCTCCCGTCGTCGTCCTCCACCGGGACGCAGACGGTGTTGCCGGAGCGGAGCCACAGCAGGGTGCCGTCGGGATCGTTCAACTCGCCGGTGAGGATGCCGTCGACGATCGACACGAACGTCTCGTCGATCTCCACCCGGTCGCCGTAGACGTCCTCCACCTCGGCGGCGGAGGCGCCCACCACCAGGCCGCTCGGCGTGGCCAGCGGGGGCAGCGTGGGGTCGCCGGACGGCGGCAGGCGCATCGTCCACGCTGCGAAGTGCTCGGTGCCGGCGGGGCGGAAGGTGGGCTCCTCCAGGGCGTCCTCGCCCGCGTCGGTGAAGTCGAGCCACAACTCGTCGTTGCCCCAGACGACCCGGCGGTACTTGACGCAGCCGTTGCCCTCGTCCACCCACCCGGTGTCGTCGCTGGGGTCGCCGAGGATGGCGCCCACCACGTCGAGGACGTAGGTGGGGCTGTCGCCGAAGTCCACCAGGTCGAGGCCGGTGCTCTGCAGCAGCAGCACCGAGTAGTGGGGCGGCAGGCCCACGGTGACGTCGTAGGTGAGCGGCTCGTCGGAGTTCACCTTCACCGTGTAGGTGCCGGAGGACGTGAGGTCGATCGTGTAGCCCTCGGTGTCGGCCACCGGCATCAACTCGGCGCCGTCGGGGTCGTAGAGGCCCATCCGCAGCGGCGGGGCGGCGGGGGTGAGGGTGACCCGCTGGCCCTCCTGCGCCCAGAACGTCCACGAGTCGGGCAGGGTGGCGGAGGCGTAGCCCCCGGCCGTCACCGACATCCGGCTCTCGCTCAGGTACACCGAACGGGTGTTGTCGCAGGTGGCGGCGAGGCGCTCGTACAACTCGGCGTTCACGAACGATCCGTCACGGGTGAGGCCCAGGTCGCGCTGCACCCGATCCACCACGGTGGAGGTGATGGCCCCGTACTGCCCGTCCGGCACCAGGGTCTCGTCCCGCCCGTCCACCACGGTCTGCTCGTAGCCGTTGCACACCAGCAGGAACTGCAGCGCCCGGACCGCCGGGTTGTCGTCGCCCTCGGACGCCACCACGAACGCGGCCTCGGGGGGGAGGGTGGTGGTGGTCGTGGTGGCCACCGTCGTGGAGGTGGTCGTGGTGGTCTCCTCGGCGCCGCCCCCGCAGGACGCGGCGGCCAGGGCGAACCCCAGCAGCAGCGCCGTGAGCGTGCGCGGCGACCTCAACCCCTGCCTCCCTAGGTTGTCGACCTGCGCGCGAACCTAGTGGATCGCGCCGGGCCGCGGAGGGACGCCTAGAACTCGGCGTTGCGCGGGGTGCGGGGGAACGGGACCACGTCGCGCAGGTTCTGCATGCCGGTGGCGAACGCCACCATGCGGGCGAAGCCGAGGCCGAACCCCGAGTGCGGGGCGGTGCCGAACCGGCGCAGGTCGAGGTACCACCAGTACAGGTCGGGGTCGAGGCCGTGCCGTTCGATGGCGTCCGCCAGCACGTCGAGACGCTCCTCGCGCTGGCTGCCGCCGATGATCTCGCCCACCCCCGGCACCAGCACGTCCATGGCCGCCACGGTGTCGTCGTCGTTGCGCCGCATGTAGAAGGCCTTGATGTCGGCCGGGTAGTCGGTGACCACGACCGGCCGGTCGAACGCCTGCTCGGCCAGGTACACCTCGTGCTCCGACTGCAGGTCGCTGCCCCAGGTGGTGGGGAACTCGAACGCGGCGTCGGCCTTCTGCAGGATCTCGATCGCCTCGGTGTAGGTGATCCGCTCGAACGGCCGCTCGGTGACCGCGGTGAGGCGGTCGAGCACGCCCTCGTCGATCCACCTGGCGAAGAACGCGAGGTCCTCCTCGCAGTGCTCCAGCACGTAGCCGGTCAGGTACTTCAGGTAGTCCTCGGCGAGGCGGGCGTTGTCGTCGAGGTCGAAGAACGCCGCCTCCGGTTCGATCATCCAGAACTCGGCCAGGTGGCGGCGGGTGTTGCTGTTCTCGGCCCGGAAGGTGGGGCCGAAGGTGTACACCCGGTCGAGCGCCAGGGCGTACGACTCGGCCTCCAGTTGCCCGCTGACGGTGAGGTAGGCGCGCCGCCCGAAGAAGTCCTCGTCGTAGTCCACGGCGCCCTCGGCGCCGCGGGGGAGCGCCTCCAGGTCGAGGGTGGTCACCTGGAACATCTCGCCCGAGCCCTCGGCGTCGCTGGTGGTGATCATGGGCGTGTGCAGGTACAGGAAGCCCCGCTCCTGGTAGAAGCGGTGGGTGGCGTAGGCGAGGGCGTTGCGCACCCTGGCGACGGCCCCGATGGTGTTGGTGCGGGGCCGCAGGTGGGCGATCTCGCGCAGCCGCTCCAGCGAGGTGCGCTTCTTCTGCAGCGGGTACGCCTCGGGATCGGCGTAACCGTACACGGTGATCTCAGAGGCACGCAGTTCGACGGCCTGCCCGGCGCCGGGCGACTCGACCAGTTCGCCGGTGACGGCCACCGACGAGCCGATGGTGAGCCGCAGCACCTCGGAGTGGTAGTTGGGCAGTTCGGCGGGGGCCACCACCTGCAGGCTGCGGAACACCGAGCCGTCGTGCAGTTCGAGGAACGAGAAGCCGCCCTTGGAGTCGCGGCGCGTGCGCACCCAGCCGGCCACCGTGACGGTGTCGCCGACGCCGGGCCCGTCGCCGTCGAGGACGTGCTTGATGAGGTGCCGTTCCATGAGGTGCCCCACGATAAACGCGGTGCGCCCGGCTCAGGCCTCGCCGGCCGCCGCGGCGCGGTCCTCGCGCATCCACACCACCATGCCCCACGCCCACAGCACCCCGCCGATCAGCACCGCCGCCAGGCCGATGGGCCACGCCGGGCCGAGCAGGTGGGTGATGTAGCGGCGCGCCGTGTCGCCGACGCCGGTGGCGTCGTCGGAGACCGCCCAGCCGGCGTCCACCCCCAGTTGCGCCACCAGCAGCACCAGGCCGGCACCGGCCACCAGCAGCGACCAGCCCAGCCAGCGCCGGCGCCGCCACCCCGCCGGAGTGATCAGCAGGATGAAGCCGATCAGGGCCAGCAGCAGCCAGGGGAGGGCCAGGATGCCGAGCCGCACGTCGTCGGCCGTCTCCAGCGAGCCGTTCAGGGCGGTGTCGTCGATGGCGGCCACCGCTTCGGCGGCGATCCGCTCGGCCTCGGCCGCGTCCACGCCCACGTCCACCGCCAGGCCGGCCACCAGGTCCTCGGCCACCGACGACGGCTCGGGGACGTCGCGGATCACGATGTTCGCCAGCGCCGCCAGCGACAGCAGCAGCGCGAGGGCCGTGATCGCGACCGCCAGGAAGATGCGCATGCCGCGGGTGGCGACCCGGGCGGCGATGCGGCCGAGGCGCCCGCCGTCGGAGCCGCTCACGAGCGCCGCCGCGCCGAGATGCCCTCGCGCTCGAAGGCGATGATCAGCCAGTAGAACACCACCACGGCGCCCAGGATGAGATAGGTGATGATGGCGCTGACGATGCCGAGCAGCGACGCCGCCGCCAGGATCAGCATCACCACCGCGGCGGTGACGTTCTCCCGCACGATGTACTCGGTGGTCATGTGCTCGGCCACCAGGCGGCGCTTGTACGAGGCGTAGGCGAACGTGGCGGCCATCGCCGCCGCCGCCAGGAACAGGCTGCCGCCGTAGATGATCGCCGAGAGCCGCTCGTTCCAGTGCCGCGCCACCAGCGCCGAGGAGAACGGCATGATCGACACGAACAGCAGGTACAGCATGTTCAGCAGCAGCAGGCGCCCGTCGGCCCTCTCGATGTGGCGGTACACGTTGTGGTGGTACAGCCACAGCAGCCCGACGATGAAGAACGACAGGATGTAGGCCAGGTACTCGCGCCACAGGTCGCGCACCTCCGGCCACAGGCCGTGGTCCTGGACCCCGGCGACCGTGGGGATGGTCAACTCCAGCACCAGCAGCGTGATCACGATGGCCACCACCCCGTCGCTGAGTGCCTTCAGGCGGTCGGTGGAGAAGGTGGGGACCTCCCAGCGGTTCGGCGACATCGTTCCTCCCTTCGGCCGGCTGCCGGGATGCTATCGAAGTGGGCCGGGCGGGGAGGACGCGGTCATCCCCTGTGGTGGACGCCGCGGTGTCGGAGGAGCCAGAGGCGCTGGAGGTCGGTGGCCGGGCAGGCCGCCGTCGGCCGAGTGCCGGACCCCGCACCAGGCGACGGGGTGCATGTGAA
>JAHLKU010000052.1 GCA_020444505.1 Actinomycetota bacterium
GCCTACCTGCTGGCGCTGCAGCGGGCCCGCGAGGCCTGACCGGCGCTCCGGCGGCTCCCAGCGGGTTCGGGGCCGGCGCTCACCGTGGTCTCAGGCGGCGGGTGGATGCTGGGGGCAGGCAGCGAGGAGCAGACCCGCCATGAGATGACGTCCCCGAGCGAGTTCCTCCCGGTGGCGGGGGGCCGCAAGGCCCCTCGCCACCATCGCGCCGCGGGTGTCGGTGGACGTACACGTGGTGGCCCCGCTGCGCACCGAACGAGCGTGCCGCCTGCCGGAACCGTTCCACCGCGTCGCGGGCGGCGGCCCCCGACGACGCCGCTCCCCCCACCGTGGCGGCGGCCGGAGGAGAGAGCCCCCGGGGCCGGCCGCTACCGGGCCCAGCGGCGCTGCAGCCCCCAGAGCAGCAGGCCGAGGGCCATGGTGACGGCGCCGCCGTACAGCAGCAGCGCCGCCGTCTCTCCCCGCCGCTCCTCGGTCACCCGCCGCCCCTCGAGGGCGGCCGCACGGTCGGATGCCTCGGCGCCGATGGCGAGCAGTTCCTGCTGGACGTCGCCGATGCCCGACGGCGCCGCGGCCCCTGCCGCGGCGTCCCCGGAGGGAACCGTCGGCGCTCCGGCGGCGGGATCCGGCGCCTCGGCCGTCGGAGGGACACCGCCGGCGTCGGCCCCGGAGACCCCGCCGACATAGGTGAAGTCCTCGGGGTCGAGGCGGATGGGCCCGAACACGATCTCGAAGTGGAGGTGCGGCCCGGTGCTCTCCCCGGTGCTGCCGACGTATCCGATCACGTCCCCGGCCGCCACGCGGTCCCCGGCCGACACCGGCACCCCGGCGTCGGCCATGTGGAAGTAGCGCGTCTCCCAGCCGTGGTCGTGCTCCAGGATGACGCCGTTGCCGGCCGATGCATCGAGCCACCCCGCCTGGATCACGAGGCCGTCGTCGGCGGCGAGGATCGGCGTCCCCCCAGGAGCCGCGAAGTCCACACCGCCGTGGAACCCGGTGTCGCGGGCGGTGCCGAACGGGGCGGTGACCACGTAGCCGGGCATGGGGTGGCGGAGCACGAACGACCCGAAGCCCTGCACCGAGCGGGGCACCAGCGTGTCGGCGACCTCGATCAGCGCCCGGCCGGCTGCCTGCAGGGCGCCGCCCGGGCCGTCCGTGTCGGCGACGCCGAGCTCGGCGAGGCCGGGGAAGGCGGCGTCGATCGCTTCGGCCAGCAGGTCGATCTCCCGTACCAGCAGCACCACTCCGTCGGGGCCCGACGGGACCCCGTCGTCGGCCACCGCCTGCAGGTCGGCGGCGATGTTGGCGGCGGCGTCGAGGGCGGCCGACACTTCCCCGAGCGTGGAGGCGGTGGACGCCAGTGCGTCCAGGTCGTCGGCGAGCGAGGCGGCCGCCGTCTCGGAACGGGCGCCGAGGTCCTGGCCTGCCGCGGCGGCATCGCGGGAGATCTCGTTCCATCGCATCACCGATGCCGCCACCAGCCAGGCGCCCACCACCACGGCCGCGAGGCCCGCCACCACCACCGTCCCTGCGATCCAGGGCCAGATCGACCGGCGGGGAGGGGGAGGGGCTGCGGGCGGCACGGGCCTGCGGCCGGTCCGCGGCGGCGCCTTCGGCGGGGCCTGCTCCACCACCACGTTCAGCCAGCGGTCGCTCATCGCAGCCCCCGCCGGTTCGGGACGCGCCGGAGGGGGAGGCCCGTGGGGCGCACGGACTCCCGGCGTCGGCGATCACGGCGGCGCGAGACGGCCACCTCTCCCTCCAGACTGTCAGCCCAGGCACCCCGGGGGGTGCCACTACGTAGAGTAGTGCGTCAGGCTACGCCGGGTTGTCAGTCGGTGGGTGCCCTCGCCCCGGGGAGCGGGTCCCGCCCGCCCTGGTCCAGCCGGAACGGCGGGTACTGATCGGTCATCAGTGCCGCGTAGGCGAACACCCGGAACGCCCAGCGGTTCAACCCGACGATCAGGTCGAACAGCGCCGCCGGGTAGCGGCCGGTGAACAGCAGCGTCACCGCGGCGATGAGCACCAGGATCCCCAGCACGCCGCCCGACCAGGTGACGGCGTCGATCCCCCACGGGCCGTTCGACCACCAGCCGATCCCGCCGCCCACCAGGAAGGCGAGGACCAGGTAGTGGGGGATCGCCAGCAGCCACTTCACCAGCACCAGGCCCCGCGACAACGGCCCGGGGGCGGCGATGTCCAGCGTGGCCGGGTAGTCCGGCTCCTCTCCCAGGGTGAACGGCGGGTACCGGTCGGTGCCGAGCCCGCCCGAGCCGGCGTAGAAGACCACCCGCCAACTCCACCGCATCACCCCGAGGTTGAACTCGAAGATGCCCTGCGGGTAGCGGCCGGTGAACAGGATCGCCACGCCGGCGATCACCGTCAGCAGGGCGGAGATCACCCACAGGATCACCAGCACGATGAAGTGCGGGATCGCCAGCAGCCACTTGACCAGCCACATCCCCGGCGACAGCGGCGAGTCGATCCGGGCCTCCAGGCGCACCGGGGTACCGGAGGTGGCCGCCGGTGCAGGTGCCTGCAGCGCGGGCTCGCCCGCAGCGGAAGGGGCCTCCTCCCCGGCGGCCTCGGGACGGCGCCGGGCGCCGGCGGCGATGATCGCCACCGCAGCGGCCAGCAGCAGCGCACCCAGGACGATCATGGCGATCGCGATGCCCAGCAGTGCGCCGGCACGGGCCCCGACGGTCACATCGGCGAGGATCCCCGGCGAGCCGTCGCCGTTCATCAGCACGACGACCCACTCGCCGTCCTCGATGTCCCACTCCACCGTCTGGGCACCGCCTCCCGAGCCGGTGGCGGCCCAGAACGCCTGCTCGCCCGGCGGCTCCGCCGTCCCGGTGCCGGGGACGTAGCGGTACTCGACCCGGCCCCGGAAGTCCACGTTCACCACTTCGTCGCGGGCGACGCCCGCCAGGTAGGCCTCGACGTCGGCGGCCGGGCCGATGCCGACGAACAGGTCGCCCGCCTCGTCGGGGGCTTCCACCTGCAGGCGCACCGACACGTCGAGGTACTCGAACGCCCAGCGCGGGCCCGGGTCGGCCTGCAGGTCGGCCTCGGCGGTGACGATCGCCGCCGTCGCCGTGCTCATCCGGTCGAGGGTCTCGTCGAAGTACCCCCCGTCGCGCTGCTCGACGGCAGCGCCGATGGTCAACACCGTCCCTCCGATCAGGACGGCGAACGCGGGCAGCGCCAGGAGCGCCCCCACGACGATCGCAATGATTCGGCCCGGCTTCATACCCACTCCCCGGCTCGTGTCGGGCCCTGCGGCCCCCCCGGAGCCTACGCGGCGAGGCGGGCCGCCCGTCCCCGGCTACCGCTTGCGTGCCAGCTTGCGGGCGCTGTCGGTGAGGTGGCGCTTGCGCACCCGGATCGCCTGCGGGGTCACCTCGACCAGTTCGTCGTCGGCGATCCACTCGATCCCCAGTTCCAGGGTCATCTCCCGGGGCGGAGCCAGGCGCACGGCGTCGTCGTGGCTGTGGGTGCGGATGTTGGTGAGCTCCTTGGCCTTGGTCGGGTTGGCGGTCATCTCCTCCGGCCGGGACGCCTCGCCGATGACCATGCCCTCGTACACGTCCTCTCCCGGCCCGATGAACAGTTCGCCGCGCTTCTGCAGGTTCTCGAGCGCAAACCCCGTCGACACCCCCGAGCGGTCGGCGATGATCGCCCCTCCGGAGCGAGCCGGCAGGTCGCCGGCCCACGGCTGCCACCCGTCGTGGTGCTGGTGGATCAGCGCCGTGCCCCGGGTGGCCGTCAGCAGCAGCGAGCGGATCCCCAGCAGCCCCCTGGCCGGCGCCACCAGGGTCACGATGGTGCGGCCGGCGTCACCGGGGCGCAGGTCGGTGACCCTGCCCTTGCGGGGGGCCACCGCCTGGGTGACCGTGCCCACGTGCTCGTTGGGCACGTCCACCACGGCGCGCTCCACCGGCTCGTGGGGCACACCGTCGATCTGGCGGAGGATCACCTCCGGCCGGCTCACCTGCAGCTCGAAGCCCTCCCGGCGCATCGCCTCGATCAGCACCGCCAGCTGCAATTCGCCCCGCCCTGCCACCTCGATCACCTCGGGGGACGGCGTGGGGCCGATGCGGATCGACACGTTGCCACGCACCTCGCGCTCCAGGCGCTCCCGGATCTGGCGGGACGTGAGCCGCGACCCGTCCTTGCCCGCCAGCGGGGACGTGTTGACCCCGAACGTCATCCGCAGCACCGGCTCGTCCACCTGCAGCCGGGGGAGCGGCTGCGGGTCGTCGGCGTCGGCGAGCGTGTCGCCGATCTCGACCTCGGGGAACCCGGCGACCACGAACAGGTCGCCGGCCGTTCGCTCCTCCACCTCCACCCGGTCGAGCCCGGTGAAGCCCATCAACTGGGTGAGGCGGCGCACGATGGGCGGCTCGTCCTCGTCGGCGTGGCACAGCGCGACCGGGTCGCCCCGCCGCAGCGTCCCCGCCGCCACCCTGCCGATGGCGAGACGGCCCAGGTAGTCGGAGGCGTCCAGGTTGGTCACCAGCGCCTGCACCGGAGCCTCCGGGTCGCCGGCCGCCGGCGGGATCGACGCGACCACCGTGTCGAGCAGGGCGTCGAGGCCGTCGCCGGGGCCGGGGATGCCGATGCCGGCCACCGCCCGGCCCTCCCGTGCGATGGTGGACACCACCGGGAACTCGATGTGGTGGTCGGCGGCGTCGAGGTCGAAGAACAACTGATAGATCTCGTCGAGGACGTCCTCGCTGCGGGCGTCGGGGCGGTCCACCTTGTTGATCACCACCACCGCGGGGAGGTTCCTGGCCAGCGCCTTGGACAGCACGTAGCGGGTCTGGGGGAGCGGCCCTTCGGCGGCATCCACCAGCAGCAACACCCCGTCCACCAGCGTCAGAGCCCGTTCCACCTCGCCGCCGAAGTCGGCGTGGCCGGGGGTGTCCACCAGGTTGATGCGGGTGCCCTTCCACTCCACCGAGGCGGCCTTGGCGAGGATCGTGATGCCCCGCTCGCGCTCCTGGTCGTCGGAGTCCATGACGCGGTCCACCCGCGCCTGGTGGTCCTGGAAGACGCCGGTGGCGGCGAGCATGGCATCGACCAGCGTGGTCTTGCCGTGGTCGACGTGCGCGACCAGCGCGACGTTGCGGAAAGAGGGGGAGGTCACGGGCGCGAGATGGTAGCCCGCCCGCGACGCTGTCCGGCTACCCGAACACCGCCTCGATCCGCTCCTTGCGCTCGGCGGTCAACTCGGCGAGCACCTCCATCGCGGCCAGGTTCTCCTGCACCTGTTCCACCCGGCTGGCGCCCAGCAGCACGGTGCTGACGTTCGGGTTGGATGCCGCCCAGGCGATCGCCAGCTGGGCGGGGGTGCAGCCGATGTCGTCGGCGATGGCCATGAACTCGGCGACCTTGGCGTTGGCTCCGGGGTCGGTGAGCTTCTCCCGCAGCCACTCCACCTGCTCGCCGCGGCTGCCCTCGGGGATGCCATCGCGGTACTTGCCGGTCAGCAAGCCGGAGGCGAGCGGGCTCCAGATGGTCAGGCCCAGCCCGATGTCCTCGTACAACCGGGCGTACTCCTGCTCCACCCGCTCACGGTGGAACAGGTTGTACTCGGGCTGCTCCACCACCGGCTTGCGCAGCGAGTGGCGCTCGGCGATGTCCCACGCCGCCCGGATCTCGGCAGCCGACCACTCCGAGGTCCCCCAGTAGAGGGCCTGGCCCCGGTCGATGATGTCGGACATGGCCCACACCGTCTCCTCGATGGGGGTGTCCGGGTCGGCGCGGTGGCAGAAGATCAGGTCCACGTACTCCAGACCGAGCCGCTCCAGGGACGCTTCGATCGCCTCCAGCAGGTACTTGCGGTTCAGGGTGAAGTGTGCGTTGGGGTTGTCCCGGTGGATGCCCCAGAAGAACTTGGAGGACACCATGTAGGAGTGGCGGGGCCAGTCCAGTTGCCGCAGCGCCTCGCCCATCACTTCCTCCGACTTCCCGGCGGCGTACACCTCGGCGTTGTCGAAGAAGTTCACGCCGGCTTCGTAGGCGGCGCTCATGCACTCGATGCTCTGCTCGACGGCCTGGCGGGTCCCGAACGTCAGCCACGACCCGTACGACAGGGTGCTCACCTTGATGCCGGCGGTCCCGAGACGGCGGTACTGCATCTCCATGTGGTCCTCCTTCGACCCGGTCATTGTGGCCCCGCCGCCCGGAGAACGGGAATCGCCTACGTCTCGTCCTCGGCCAGCACCACGAGGGAGTCGCCGGGGCCGACGGCGATGAGGTCGGTCTTGGGAGGGGCGAGCAGCACCCCGCCTGGATCGCCCGGGCGGCCGGTGCGGACGCCGATGCACACCTCGCCGCGCCCGGCGGCGAGGCCGATCAGGTCGGCGAACGGCACCTCGGCGGGGAGCTCCTCCAGGTAGAGGGAGGCGGGCTTCAGGTAGATCTCCGACCCCTCCTCCTGCAGCAGCTGCTCGTAGACGTCGTGCATGGACGGCTCTTCGGACATCTGGGCGAGCAGCATCGACACCAGGCGGCTGGAGATGACGAAGTCGTTGACGCCGGTGCTGGCGGCGAGGGGCTGGTTCTCCGACTCCACCAGTTCGGTGATCACGGTGGTGCCGGGCGCCCCGCGCTCCTCCAGCGCCCGGCGGATCAGCAGCAGGATCAGGATGGTCTCGGCGTCGATCTGGTCGGGGAGCCGGTGCTCGTCGCCCTCGCTCAACAGCACGATGGCGTGGTACGAGGACGGCTCGATCGACGTCCAGGTCTCCGGCAGCAGCGGATCGACATCCATGGTGGACACCACCAGGCCGCCGGCCCCCGCCGCCGGGATGCCGGCGGGGGCCCCGCCGTCGGGGTGCATGCGGGGCACGACGTCCACCGAGCTCCCGGGCAGCACGTACTTGGACAACTCCGACAGCACCAGCGGCGACTTGGGGGTCCTGCCGACCAGCAGGTACCGCTCCTGCTCACGGGCGAGGCGCTCCGTCACCCGGGCCGGCCGGGACGGCTCGGCGACCGGGTGATCGGAGAACGTGATGGTGGAGTCGTCCTCGGCCACCACCAGCAGCCGGTCGGACGCCCGCAGCACCCGATCCTGCGGCGGGTTGACGGCGAGCACCCCCGTCTCGTCCATCACCCCGATCGGGATCGCCTGGCGGTAGCGGAACACCACCTCGCCGAATCGGAGGCCCTCGAACGGCCCGGGGCACAGGTACATCTCGTTGCCGTCGAACGACAGCAGCTCGTCGTACACCACGGACAGGCCCAGCGACCGGGAGGTCTGCACCAGGATCCGCGACAGGAAGTCCCGGGCGTCCAGGGCCACCACCCCGAAGTCGGTGAGCCCTTCCAGCAGGGCGCGCACCGCCGGGTCGAACACCTCCACCACCGCATGCAGCCCGCCGCCCCCGGTCTCGCTCCGCAGCGCCAGCAGCGTCTTCACCACCCGGGCATCCGACTCGGCCTTGGCCGCCTGCGGCGCCGAGTCGGCGCACCCGGCCAGCACGATCGCCGACCGCGCCGCCCCCACCGCTGCCAGCCGCAGGTTCAGGGGGGACGCCGGGTTCCCCGACCGCGTCACCAGCCGGGTGGTGCGCCGGTCCGGCACGGCGATGGCCAGGAAGTCGTCCATGTACTCCTTGTCGCGGTCGGCCAGGATCACGATCGCCTGCCGGTCTTCGCTCTCGTTGGCGATGACCAGCTCGCGCACGATCTCCGACACCCGCTGCTCCTCCCACCCCAGGATCAGCGTGTGGTGGCGCTCCACCACCCGGGAGTGGCCCTTGCGGAGGTCGTGGAGGCGCCGGTCCACCGCATTGGTGATGAAGGCGATGAGCGCGGCCAGCAGGACGATGCCGGTGACCCCGGCGGCGATGGCCACCACGCGGTACCAGCCGCTCGACACCGAGTCCTCCGCCATCGAACCCGGGTCGGTCAACTGCAGGAACGTCACGAACGTGCTCCACCCCAGGCCCGTGTCGGACGCCTCGGGGACGAAGGCCTCCAGCAACAGGCGGATCGACACCAGCAGCGCCAGCGCCGCCAGGAACACGGCGACCAGGCTCACGAAGATCGAACGTCCTCCGCGCGCCATGAAGTTGTCGAAGTGGTACCGGATCCACTGTCGGAACGACGGACGGTTCATCGCCTGCCTCTCGAGCCCACCGCCCCCAACCTACCGATCGGCTGCACCCCGTGGTCTGGCCGCCTCATCTCCGGCGGGCCAGGTCGATCAGGCCGGTGACGGCGTACCACGCCCCCACCGCGGCCACGACCGCTCCCGCCACCATCGCCACCCCTCCCAGCACCGGGCACGGGAGGAAGCTCACCGTGCAGTCGAAGTCACCGTTCGTGCTCCCGTCGAAGACCCACCACCCCCATGCCGCCAGGCCCGTCCCGGCTGCGAGCGCGGCGGCCATCCCGAGCACGCCGGCCAGCGCCCGCGACGCCGTTCGCGCCGCCGGGTGCCGGTCCAGCATCCGCAGCACGCCGACCGCCAGGGTGACGCCGCCGGCTGCGAACAGCACGTAGGAGCGGGTCTCCGCCGCGCCGGTCTCCAGCCACACGGCCACCGCCAGCAGCGCCGCACCGACGATCGCGGGGACCATGCCCGGCCTGGCCATCGGCGCCTCCCTACGGCACCTCGGTGGTGACGTCGAACACGGCGGTGTTGCCGCCGTAGTCGGTGACGGTCAACTCCGCGTACAGCGGGGTGCCCGGGTCCATGGGCACGAAGTCCACGTTCATGGCGTCCAGGTCGGCCCAGAGGCCGACGTCGGTGGTGAACACCCACTCCACGCCGGTGCCGGGGTTCCACACCGGCAGTTTGGGGAACAGCAGGCCGTCGGGCGCCGGGTCGAACGCCCCGGTGGTGCCCAGGTTCGCGGCGCTGAACAACCCGATGGAGAACGCATCGGTCTCGAGGTCGTAGACGGCCTTCAACACCACGTCGATGGGGTCGTCGTAGATGCCGTTGGACGAGTCGATCGGCGCCCGGTACCCGAGCGGCACGGTCAGCGTGTAGACCGTGTAGTCCTCGTTGGCGGTGAGTTGCTGGAACGCCACCGCCTGGTCCGCACCGTCGTCCATGACCATGCGGGTCAGGTCGTAGAAGCCGATGGCGGTGAAGCCCTCGACGACGCCCTGGTCGCTGGAGTAGAAGATCACCGAGCCGTCGTCCTGCGGCACGCCCGACCACAGGGTGGCGGCCACCACCGTGTCCAGGGAGCCCTCGGTGATCTCGGCGGTCACCTCCAGCCCGTAGTCGTCGAACAGGAACGTGGTGATGGGGCTGGTCCGCACCAGGTCGGCCCGGCGGGCCTCGGGCAGCGAGCGCCCCGCATCGAAGTAGGCGTCCAGGAACTGCGACCAGCTCGGCTCGCCGTACACCGCATACCACTGCGGGTAGTGGTACTCGGGCGCCGAGGGGAAGTGGACGGCCATGCCCCGCGCCCCGGCGGCGGCGTCGCCGTGCACGTTGCCCACCACCATGCGCTGCAGCACGTCCAGCGCCGCCGCCGCCTCGTCGGCCACCGGTGCGTCGGTGCGGCCCAGCTTGGTGAGCAACTGGCCCAGGTCCACCATGAACCAGTCGTAGTCGGGGTTCGGGTTGCTCCCGAACTTCACCGTGCTGTCGCGGCGCCGCCCGATCTCGGCGGCGCTGACGTCGATGGTGGCGAGCGCCTCGGTGGTGAAGGTGGACAGCGCCGCCGAGAACTCGTCGTACACCCGCAGGTCCAGCATCGACAGCGTGACCGTGGGCCGGGTCGCCGCCGACGTGGCGTAGTAGGCGTCGAGGATGGACTGCCCCAGGCCGAGCACGGTCGGGTCGGGCTGCGCCAGGTAGGTGAACCCGGAGTACTGCCAGCCGTCGCCGGGCTCCAGGTCCTCGGAGGCGATCATGTACGTGGCGTACGGCGCCGTCACCGAGGCGATCTCCAGCGAGCCCATCAGGCAGGCGTCGAACCCCAGGAAGTCCAGCGTCATGCCGGTAGAGGCGAGGCCGGCTTCGATGCCCGCGGCGAACTCCCACGACTCGAGCAGGTCGTCGTGGGAGGCGTCCGGCCCGATGCCCTGCATCGAACCGTGGTCCCAGAAGATCAGGGCGTGGTGGTCGGCCGTGCCGACGGCAGCCCCGGCCGCCTCCAGGAAGTCGATGAGCGTGGCCGGGTCGCCCATGTTGGGCTCGCCCCAATCACCGGCGTCGGTGAACGCGCCGTCCTCGATGCGGATCAGCTTGGCTCCCGTCCAGTCGCCGATGGCACCGACCGCCTGCGCGGTCTCGCCTTCGGCCCGGTCGGCCAGGACCAGGAAGGTGAGGTTCGGGACGCCGTCCGTCGCGGCGCGCATCTCCTCGAGGTCGTTGAGGAAGTCCTGCTCGAGGTTGTTGTCCCCGAGGCCGTACATCATCACCGCCCAGGTCCCGGAGGCGTCGTCGGGGTCCCCGGCGGCGACGGTCGTGGTGGTGGTCGACGACGTGGTGGCGGCCCCTGTGGTGGTGGTGCCGGCGGTCGTGGCGGTGGAAGCGGTGCCGGCGGTGGTGCTGGACGCGGCGGTGGTGTCGGACGAACCGGAGTTCAGCACCACCACGACCGCGGCGATCACGGCGGCGACCCCGATCCCGAACACCACCCACGGCAGGACCGGCTTCGGGGGCGGTGTCGGGTGCGCGGTGCCGTAGCCGGGGGGCTGGGCGGGTGGGGGCGTTGGGCCGTTGACCATGACGGATCCTCCACGGGGTGTCGCGGTCCGAGCCTACCGGTGCCCGCCGGGCACGGAGACGCCCGGGGCGGCGGCCCCGGGCGTCTCGTCTCGGGGCTGCGTCAGGACTCCGCCGGCGGGTCGATGTCCACGTCGAGCGTGGCGGCGTCCTGGTGGCTCGCGGCGGCCGCGGCGTCGCGACGGCGGCGCCACCAGACGAACAGGCCCAGCAGGATGGGCGCCCACAGCCACGGCACGGCCGCCCCGGCGATGACCACGATCACGCCGAACAACTGCTGCAGGGCGTGCCACGCCTTCTCCATGGCGTCCACGAACCCGGGCAGGGAATCGTCCGGATCCACGGTCAGGTAGAGCCGCTGGCCGGTGGACGCCACGCCCACGCGCAGCGGGTCGCCGTCGTCGTCCACCGCCGTCGCCCTGGCGGACGGGTCGGTGATGTCCCAGCGGATGTTGCCGTCGCCCTCCCAGGCGAAGACGAGCGTGCCGTCGGGCGGAAGCGGGTCGTCGAGGCTGCCCGACACCAGCACGAAGTCGTCCTCATCGGCCCGGAGCCCCGGGTCGCGGACGGCGATGTCGGCCAGGTCGGTGTCGCCGGTGTTGGTGAAGGCGATGCACACCGTGTACGCCTCGCCCTCGCCGATGCGGAGGTCCTCGGCGCCGGGGCACCCGGCCCCGCCGTCGTGGCCGGCGTACCCGGTCTCGACGACCTCGAACGACGGCTCCGGCTCCGGCGGCACCGGCTCGGTCAGGGTGAGGACGATCGTGGCCAGCGCCACCTGGTCCTCCAGCGTGCGGAGCCTGCCCCGCAGCAACTCGAGCTCGGTCTCCCTGGCCAGCAGCTGGGCCTCCATCGCGGCGACCGCCTCCAGGTCGGTGGCACCCTCGAGGAAGCTGCGGAGACGCTCCACGCTGGCCTCGGCGGTGGTGATCTGGCTCTGCAGGTCCACCACCCGCTCGGTCACGTCGTCGGCGTACACCGACTGGCTCACCAGCTCTCCGACGCCCGACAGCCGCTCGAGGGCGAGGTGGAAGTTCTCCGGGGGGACCTTGATGGTCAGGATCGACCGGGGGTGCTCGCCGGTGGTGGTCTCCTGCCCGAACAGGATGCCGCCGAGCCCGGCCACGGCGGCCTGGGCCTCGGCCCCTGCGGTGATCACATCGTCCACCTCCACCGAGACGGCGGCCGTGTAGACGATCAGGCGCCCCAGGTCGGCCGGATTGATCGCCGTCGGCGCCGGGGCGGCGTCGGTGGCGGTCCCGCCTTCGGCGGCGGCCTCACCGGCGTCGGCGTTCATCGCATCGCGTTGCTCGTCGGTCACCATCGTGGTGTCCGGGGTGTTGTCGCCGTACCCGGCCTCGTCGTAGGCGGCGGCGGTGGTCATCGCCGCGTCGTCGCTGCCGGAGCAGGCGACCAGGATCATGGAGAGGGCGAGCATCACCCCCAGCAGGGCTGTGATCCTTCGCATCCGTGTACCTCCCGGTGGGCTGGTTGATGGTGGTGGGACGCTCGGCCACGCGGCTCCGGTTCCCCGCTCCCAAGGCTACGGATGCCGACGCGATGGCGCCCCGGCCTCCCGACCGGGGCGCCACGCCTTCGACGAATCGGTCAGCGCTTGAAGATCGCGGCGGCTCCCATGCCCCCGCCGATGCACATGCTGACGATGCCGTACTCCACGTCCCGCTTGCGCATCTCGTGCAGCAGCGTGGCCGTGAGCTTGGCGCCGGTGCACCCCAGCGGGTGGCCGAGCGCGATCGCCCCGCCGTTCACGTTGGTGATGTCGGTGTTCAGGCCCAGCTTCCGGATGCTGTACAGCGCCTGGCTGGCGAAGGCCTCGTTGAGCTCGATCAACCCGATGTCGTCGATCTTCAGGCCGGCCTTCTCCAGCGCCTTGGGGATGGCCGCCGTGGGCCCGATGCCCATCTCGTCGGGATGCACCCCGGCCACCTGGAAGGTGACCAGTTCGGCGAGGGGCTCGAACCCGAGCTCGCCGGCCTTCTCCCTGCTCATCAGCAGTTCGATGGCCGCCCCGTCGGACGTCTGCGACGAGTTCCCGGCGGTGGACGCCCCGTCCACCTTGAAGACGGGCCGCAGCTTGGCGAGCCCCTCCAGGGTGCTGGCACGGGGGCCCTCGTCGGTGTCGAACACCATGGGCTTGCCGTCGTACTCGATCTCGATCGGGATGATCTCGTCCTTGAACCGGCCTCCGGTCACGGCCGCCAGCGCCCGGGTCTGGGACTCGAGCCCGAAGGCGTCCTGGTCCTCCCGGCTGATGCCGTAGCGGCTGGTGACGTTCTCGCTGGTGATGCCCATCGACTCGTACGCCTCGGGGAAGTTCTCGGCGAGGTACGGGTTGGGCGACGGCTTCTGGCCGCCCATCGGCACCATCGACATCGACTCGACCCCTCCGGTGAGGACGATGTCGCTCCAGCCGGCCTGGATCTGGGCCGCTCCCGTCGCCAGGGTCTGCAGCCCGCTGCTGCAGAACCGGTTCATCGTCATGCCGGGGACCTCGATGGGCAGGCCGGCCCGCAGCGCGGCGAGCCGCGCCACGTTCATGCCCTGCTCCGCCTCCGGGAAGGCGCACCCGATGATGACGTCGTCGATGGCCGCCGGGTCCAGGCCGGGGGTCCGCTCCAGGAACCCCTTGATCAGCAGCCCGAGCAGCTCGTCGGGCCGGGTCTGGGACAGCTTGCCCTTCCCCGACTTGCCGACCGCCGTGCGGTAGGCATGAGTGACGACAACTCCTGTAGTCATGCGTGTGCTCCTTCCTAGTTCCGCAGCGGCTTGCCCTTTTCGAGCATGTGCATGATCCGGGCCATGGTCTTCTCCTGGCCGCACAGCCCCACGAAGGCCTCACGCTCCAGGTCGAGGAACTCCTGCTCGGTACGCACTGTGCCCGGCGGCACGTCGCCGCCGCACAGCACCGAGCCGAGCACCGTCCCCAGGTACTCGTCGTACTCGCTGATGTACCCGCCCTCCTTCATGGTGTGCACCGCGATCTTGAGGGCGGCGATGCCGTCCCGTCCCGGCACCGCGACGGTGCGGGGCTTCGGCGGCGTGTAGCCGCTGGCCACCATCGCCAGGACGTCGGCCTTGGCGTCGGCCAGCACCGCATCGGGGTTCAGCGTCACCCGGTCGGTCGGGCGCAGGAACCCGAACTCCCTGGCCTCCTCGGCGCTGGTCGCCACCGAGGCGGTGCCGATGATGCGGAACAGGCGCTCCATGTAGGGGAAGAGGTCTGCGTTGACGCCGGGAGGGATGCTCCCGTAGTACCGCATGGCCATCTCCTTGCACCCGCCCGCCGCAGGGATCAGCCCGACGCCCAGCTCGACCAGCCCGACGTAGGACTCCGCCGCGGCACGGGCCGCATCGCCGTGCATGACGATCTCGCAGCCACCGCCGAGCGCCATGCCCCGCGGTGCGGTGACCACCGGGCCCTCGCAGTAGCGGAGCGCCATCAGGGTGTCCTGCAGGCTCTTGACCAGCTCCTCGACCTCGTCGAACTGCTGGTTCATGGCCAGCATCCCGACCAGGCCCACGTTGGCCCCGACCGAGAAGTTGTCGGCCTCGTTGCCGATCACGAGCCCGACCAGCTCGCCGCTGTTGACCTTCTCGACGGCGATCTGCAGCATCTCGCCGATCTGGCCGTCGATGGCGTTCATCTTGGTGTGGAACTCCACCAGGCCGACGCCGTCGCCCAGGTCGTACAGGGTCGCGCCCACGTTGGTGGCCAGCACCTTGTCGCGGGCCTTCAGGTCGTCGATGAAGATGAGCCGCTCGTCCACCGGGACGGGGGCGTACTCGCCGGCGGTGACGTCCCAGTAGTACCGGACGCCGTCGCGCACCGTGTACCAGGTGCCGTCGCTCTCGGCGAGCATGCGGTCCACCACCTCGGGGACCTCGAAGCCCTCCTCCTTCATCCGCTCCACCGACTTCTCGACGCCGATGGCGTCCCAGGCCTCGAACGGCCCGAGGTCGAAGTTGAAGCCCCAGCGCAGGGCCCGGTCCACGTTGACGATGTCGTCGGCGATCTCGCCGAGCAACTGGGCGGAGTAGATGCTGATCTCCGCCGTCACCTTCCAGGCGAGCGTGCCGTACTCGTCGTCGAACCAGACCATGGCCGCCAGCTTCTCGCCGGAGGTCTCCTTGCCGCGGGCCGCCCCGACGGCGTCCAGCTTCAGCCTGGGCTGGTCCTGGTACTCCAGGGTCTCCAGGTCGATCGCCTGGATGGCCCCCTCCGCGTTCTTCCTGTAGAACCCGGCCCGGGTCTTGGCGCCCAGGTAGCCCTTGTCGAGCATCCCGCCGATGGCGGCGGGGACGGCGAACCGCTCCCGCCACGGGTCGTCGGTGCAGTTCTGCTCGATGGTGCCGAACACGTGGGCCAGCGTGTCGAGGCCCACGATGTCGGCGGTGCGGAAGATCGCCGACTTCGGGCGCCCCATCGCGGGGCCGAACACCTTGTCGGTCTCGGTGACGCCCATGCCGTACTCGGCGATCCAGTGGAACACCGAGGCCATGCCGAACGTCCCGATGCGGTTGGCGATGAAGTTGGGCGTGTCCTTGGCGTACACGATGCCCTTGCCGAGCACCTTCTCGCCGAAGCGGGCCATCGCCGCGAACAGCTCGGGGTCGGTGTCCTCACCGGGCACGAACTCCAGCAGCCGCATGTAGCGGACGGGGTTGAAGAAGTGCGTGACCATGAAGTGCGTGCGGAAGTCGTCGCTGCGCCCCTCCGACATGGCGGCCACCGACAGCCCCGACGTGTTGGACGAGACCACGCTGCCCGGCTTGCGGTGCTCGTCCACCATCTCGAACACCTTCAGCTTGATGTCGAGACGCTCGACCACCACCTCCACGATCCAGTCGCACTCGGACAACTTGTCCTTGTCGTCCTCGTAGTTGCACGGCGTGACGTAGGCGGCGAGGTCCTTGTGGTACAGCAGCGCGGGGCGGCTCTTGACCATCGAGGTGACGCCCGCCTGCGAGATGCGGTTGCGGACGGCACGGTCCTCGAGCGTCAGCCCGGCGGCCTCCTCGGCCTCCGTCAGCTCGTTGGGGGCGATGTCGAACAGGTAGGAGGGAATGCCGGCGTTGGCGAGCTGGGCGGCGATGCCCTGGCCCATCACACCGGCACCCAGGACGGCTACCCGTCTGATCCGGATTCCCATGTGGCCTTCCTCTCGAGAGGAGCGTCGCAGCTCCCCGGGGTCGACTCCGTAGCAGCATGATCCGCGGCCTCGGCCGTGAGCGGCCAGGGCCGTAGGACCCTCCACGCGCTCAAACTACGCGAGGCGGGAGCCCCGGGAGGGTGGTGCGGCCGGGACGCGGCCGGGTCAGCCCTTGGCGACGAGGCGGCGGCCGTCCACCCAGGCCTCCCAGCCCTCCGCGGTCTGCACCCGGGACCAGGCCCCCAGGGTCTTGACCACCTGGACCTCGGTGCCGGTGCGGATCTTGAGGATCGGCTGGGTCTCGGCCTTGGGCTCCGTCCATGCCGACAGCCCGCCCTCGGGGATGGTGTGCGTGGCCCGCCACGGCTCCGGCTCGGGCGCCGGAGCGGGTGCCGGCTCGGGCGCAGGCGCCGGGGCCGGGGCAGCTGCGGCCCCCCCGATCGGCTCCAGCCGGCGGCCGTCCACCCAGGCCTCCCACCCGCTCTCGATGGTCACCCTGGACCAGGCGCCCTCGGAGCCGGTCACCTTCACCGCGGTGCCGGTCTTGATGCGCAGCAGCGGGTCACGCCCGGGGTCGGGCTTGTCCCGGGCGGGCAGGCCGCCCTCGGGGACGGTGTGGGTGGGCTGCCACCCGGATGCCGCCGGGGCGGCGGCGGCCGGCTCGGCGGGCGCGGCAGCGTCGGAGGCGAGGGCGGTGAGGCTCCGGTTGCTGACCCAGGCCTCGATGCCGGCGGCGGTGCGGACCTTGGACCAGTTGCCCTCGGAGCCGATGACCTCCACCTGCTCGTCGGGGTCGAGGCGGCCGGCGGCCTTGGCCGTGCCCTCCGGGCCCTCCCGCATCGGGGCGCCCTTGTCGCCGGCGGCATGCGTCGGGCTGATGGGCTCGGGCTCGGGCTCGGGCTCGGGCTC
>JAHLKU010000053.1 GCA_020444505.1 Actinomycetota bacterium
TGAGGGACGGGAACGCCGCTACCCCACGATCTCCGGGACCACCTCGGCGACCGGGGCGGCGCCGCCTCTGGCCAGCGCCCGGCGGCGGGGGTGGGCGATGTCGCGGACGCCGAGGGAGATCAGGTAGAACGACGCACAGAACAGCGACAGGGTGATCGACCCCGACAGCAGCACGTTCCAGGCGGTGATGCCCACCTGCTCCAGCAGGCCGACGCCGATGAAGATCATCGCCCCCCAGTTGAGCATGTCGTCGCTGAACGCCAGGTACGAGGCGAACCCGTTCGCCACCACCGCCCCCACCACGGCGGTGAGCATCGACACCGCGGCCAGCGGCACCAGGTGGGGCACCACGTGGCGGACCATCAGGTGGTAGCGGCCGGCGCCCGACACCCGGGCGGCGTCCACGAAGGGGCGGCTCATGACGGTGAGGGCGTGGCTGCGCAGCACGATCGCCGTGGTGGAGGCACCCGACAGCAGGCCGTAGAACATCCCGAACCAGAACGGGGTGAGCAGGTCGCCGAAGGTGCCGGCCCCCAGCACGATCATCGCCAGCGGGGCGGGGAACAGCAGCAGCATGTCGGAGACGCGGCTCAGGATGGAGTCCACCCGTCCCGGCGACACCGCCTGGACGGCGGCATAGAGCGTCCCGACCAGGGCGGTCACCAGGGCGGCGGTCAGCCCCACGATGAACGTGGGCCTCGCCCCCGCCAGCACCATCGAGAACACGTCGCGCCCCAGCGGGTCGGTCCCCAGCAGGTGGTCCCTCGACGGCGGCGCCGGCTGCAGGTTGTACTCGACGACGTCGCCGATCTTGGCGTTCAGGTTGCCCTTCAGCCGGGCCTCCATCAGTCCGATCTCGGTGGCCGGGTCGGCGACCTCCTCCACCACGGTCTTGGTGACCACGGGGGCGTCCCACCCGGTGATCGGGTGGTAGGTGCGCACCTGGTCCTTCCACACCGTGCCCATCAGCAACGGGTGGATGATCAGCATCGACAGGAAGATGGTCAGCAGGATCAGGCCCAGCACCGCCAGGCGGTTGCGGCGGAAGGTGCGCCAGTACTCGCCCCACAGCCGGAGGCGGGCGCGGAAGCGGGCGAAGCGGAAGCGGTCAGCCAACCTCCACCTCCAGCGTCCCGGATCCGTAGCGGATGCGGGGGTCCAGCAGGGCGTAGACGACGTCCATGACCAGGCGGGCCGCCAGCGAGATCACCCCGATCACCACCATGGCGCCCACCACCACCGGCGTGTCCTGGTTGCGGATGGAGTTGAACACCAGGTTGCCCAGGCCGCCCGGCACGCCGAACACCGACTCCATGATCACCAGGCCGGTGAGGAAGTAGGGCAGGCTCACCACCAGGCGGGACAGCACCGGCAGCAGCGACGCCCTGGCGGCGTGGCGGTCGCGGATCTGGCGCTCCTTCAGGCCCTTGGCCCGGGCGGTCAGCACGTAGTCGGCGTCCACCGCGTCCTCCATGGCGGCCTCGGTCACCAGTTGCAGTTCGCCGTAGAACAGCAGCACCACGCCCACGACGAGCAGCAGCAGCGTGCCCAGCAGGTCCATGGCCAGCCCGTTCCACCCGGCGAGCCACCAGTACAGCCACGGACCGCCCAGCAGCAGCAGCGGGTAGGCCAGCAACGGGACACCGCGCCGCGCGTACTTCCGCAGCAGGCGGTCGAGCAGCGCCACCACCACGATGGCGACGATCACCGAGATGGTCATGCGCCACAGCACCGTGGTCGGCGTCGGCAGCGTCACCCCCTCGGGGACGCGCCCGAAACGGTCGGCGAGCAGGAAGTTGCTCTCCTCCAGCCGCGTGAAGTGCAGGAACGTGCCCGGCGACGTCGTGTTGAGCAGGGCCCGCTCCAGCAGGAAGGCGAGCGACGGGGGAAAGGCGGTGAAGAAGACGATGGCCACGAACGACGAGGACCCCAGGAAGAAGCCGCGGCCCTTCCAGGCGCCCAGCCTGCCCAGCCAGTTGCCGAGCGGGAACGCCACCGCCAGGCCGGCGACGAACACCAGCAGCGTGGTCGCCATGGCGTCCTTGACGAGCGTGGCCACCTCGCCGCCCCGGAAGGCGTAGCCCAGGTTGCCGGAGGCGAGGGCGGTGATCCAGTCCCAGTACTGCGCCCACAGCGACCGATTCAGCCCCAGTTGCTCGGCCAGCGCCTCGCGCTGCTCGCCGGTCATGATGAACTGCGAGGTGAAGTCGCCGGGCACCAGGACGTTCACCAGGAAGAACAGCATGGTGACGAACAGGAACAGCGTCACCGCCCCCCATGCGATCCGCTTGGCGATGTAGCGCCCCATGCCTCCCCGGCCCCGCCGACGATTGATTCAACCTAGTTGCCGGAGGGCGGCGCCGCTGCGGCCGAACGGCCCCTTTCGCCCGTCAGAGCAGCCAGGGGACCAGGCGGCGCGGCACCCGGGTGCGGTAGGCGGCGTAGTCGGGGAAGTGCGACACCAGGCGGCGCTCCTCGTGGCCGGACTTGGCCCACAGGTACAGCACCAGCGCCGCCGCCGCCCACAGGGCCAGCGGGTTGCCGTCGAACAGCCCCAGCCCGGCGGCGCCGATGCCGAGCCCGCCGTAGATGGGATGGCGCACCAGGCGGTACACGCCCCGTTCCACCATCGCCGTGCCGGGGCGCGGCGCCGGGAACGGGGTGAGGCTCTCGCCCAGGGCGGCCAGACCCCACGCCGCCTGGACGGCCCCCGCCGCCGCCACCGCGGCACCGAGGACCCTGGCCCATGCACCCCAGTCCTCCCCGGAGGTGACGAGGGCGGCCAGCACCGCCCCGAACAGGCAGAACTGGCCCACCACCCACCACCCGCCGCGCGCCGTGAACCCGTGCATGCCCGGCGATGGTACGGCCCCGCGCCGGGCCGTGCCCGGCCGGTACGATCCGTCCGATGGCCGACGACACCGCCGAGTACTTCGAGGAGCACTCCCAGGACTACCACCCCCGGCGCCTGCGGGTGGCGGTGCGCTGGATCGCCCGCATCGCCGCCGAAGGCGACAGCCTGCTCGACGTGGGGTGCGGCACCGGCCTGGTCCTCGAGGCGATGCGCGACGGGGCCGGCATCACCCGCCTCGCCGGGTGCGACCCGGCCGCCGCCGCGCTGGAGAAGGCGGCCGAACGCGTCGATGCCGACCTCCGCGTCGGCTCGATCCTCGACGAGGCGTTCGCCGACGGCCTGGGCGAGCACCGGTTCGTGACCATGGCCGCCGTCCTCCACCACGTGGTGGCCGGCACCCGGCGGGCCAGCCGCGACCAGGCGGTGCTCGCCCTCCGCGCCACCCTGGCGAGGGTTGCCCCCGGCGGCCGCCTGGTGATCATGGAGCCCACGTACCGGCCGCGATGGGTGATGACCGTGCTGTTCTGGTCCAAGCGGGCGCTGATCGCGCTGTTCGGCAACCGGCGGCTCGAACTGGGACGGTGGAACAACCTCGGCGCCCCCCTGGTCGCCTACTACTCCCCCGACGAGGTGCAGGAGATGGTGGCCGAGGCCGGCGGCAGGGTGATCCGATCCCGGGACCGGACCGCCAGCCTGCGCCGCCTCCCCCGGGCGGTGGGGGTCCGGGGCCGCTGGTTCACGACGGTGATGGCGGTGCCGATCCGGGACTGACCCCAACACCTGATACACTACGACTTAGATTTCCTGGGAACAGGTTACCGAAGTCCGTGGTTGGAACAGGTGATTGGAGGGACGATCACCATGGATCTGCAGACGTTCACGCACAAGGCGCAGCAGGCGGTCCTCGGCGCCCGCACCGAGGCCGAGCGCCGCCACCACCAGCAGGCCGATCCCGCCCACCTGCTGGCGGCCCTGCTCGGCCAGGGCGAGGGCATCGTGTACCCCCTGCTGTCGCGCCTCGGCGTGGACCCCGCCGCCCTCAAGCGCACCCTCGCCGAGGCCCTCGAGCGCACCCCCCGGGTGTTCGGGGACGCCGAGACCGGCTTCTCCCCCGCCCTCGTCTCCGTGCTCGAGGCGGCCGAGGGCGAGCGGAAGGCCATGAAGGACGACTACACGTCGGTGGAGCACCTGCTGCTGGGCCTCGCCGGGAGCAGCGGCGCCGCCGCCGCCGCACTCCGCGACGCCGGGGCCACCCGGGAGGCGATGCTGGAGGCGCTCGCCACCCTGCGCGGAGCCGGCCGGGTCACCGGCCAGGACCCGGAAGCCACGTTCAACGCCCTCGAGCAGTATGGCCGCGACCTGGTGGAGGTGGCCCGCCGGGGCAAGCTCGACCCGGTCATCGGGCGCGACGAGGAGATCCGCCGCGTCATCCAGGTGCTCAGCCGCCGCACCAAGAACAACCCGGTGCTCATCGGCGAGCCGGGCGTCGGCAAGACCGCCATCGTGGAGGGCCTCGCCGGGCGCATCGTGGACGGCGACGTCCCCGAGGGCCTGAAGCACAAGCGCATCGTGGCGCTCGACCTGGCCGCCATGGTCGCCGGCGCCAAGTACCGCGGCGAGTTCGAGGAGCGCCTCAAGGCCGTCCTCGACGAGATCAAGGCCGCCGAGGGCGAGATCATCACCTTCATCGACGAGATGCACACGCTGGTGGGCGCCGGCGCCGCCGAGGGCGCCATGGACGCCTCCAACATGCTGAAGCCGATGCTGGCCCGGGGCGAGCTGCGCATGATCGGCGCCACCACGCTCGACGAGTACCGCACCAACATCGAGAAGGACGCCGCCCTCGAGCGCCGGTTCCAGCCGGTGCTGGTGGAGCCGCCCTCGGTGGAGGAGACCGTCGGCATCCTGCGGGGCCTCAAGGAGCGCTACGAGGTGCACCACGGCGTCCGCATCACCGACGCCGCCCTGCTGGCGGCCGCCGTCCTCTCCGACCGCTACATCACCGGCCGCCACCTGCCCGACAAGGCCATCGACCTGGTCGACGAGGCCGCCAGCCGCCTGCGCATCGAGATCGACTCCATGCCCGAGGAGATCGACACCCTGGAACGCGCCCGCCGCCAGTTGGAGATCGAGCGGGCCGCCCTCGCCAAGGAGACCGACGCCGCCAGCGCCGAGCGCCTGGAGGCGATCGCCGCCGAGGTGGCCGACCTCACCGAGGAGATCGAGCGGCTCACCGCCCACTGGACCCTGGAGAAGGAAGCCATCGCCGGCATCCGCGAGGCCAAGCAGGCCATCGAGGACGCCCGGGCCGAGGCCGAGCGCGCCGAGCGCGAGGGCGACCTGGAGCGCGCCGCCGAGTTGCGCTACGGCACCCTCCGCGAACTGGAGGCCGGCCTCGCCGAGCAGCAGGAGGCGCTCGAGAAGCTGCAGGCCGGGCTCCGCATGCTCAAGGAGGAGGTGGACGACGAGGACGTCGCCGAGGTGGTGGGCCGCTGGACCGGCATCCCGGTCTCCCGGCTCCTGGAGGGCGAGGTGCAGAAGCTGGTCCGCCTCGAAGAGCACCTCCACCGCCGGGTGATCGGCCAGGACGAGGCCGTGTCGGCCGTGGCCAACGCGGTGCGCCGCAGCCGGGCCGGCATCTCCGACCCCGACCGCCCCATCGGCTCGTTCGTGTTCCTCGGCCCTACCGGCGTCGGCAAGACCGAACTGGCCCGTGCCCTCGCCGAGTTCCTGTTCGACGACGAGCGGGCGATGGTGCGCATCGACATGTCCGAGTACATGGAGAAGCACAGCGTCAGCCGCCTCATCGGGGCGCCCCCCGGCTACGTGGGCTTCGACGAGGGCGGCCAGTTGACCGAGGCCGTCCGCCGCCGCCCCTACGCCGTGCTGCTGCTGGACGAGATCGAGAAGGCCCACCCCGACGTGTTCAACATCCTGCTGCAGGTGCTCGACGACGGACGCCTCACCGACGGCCACGGCCGCACGGTGGATCTCACCAACGTCGTGCTGATCATGACCAGCAACCTGGGCTCGGAGTTGATCGACCCCGACCTGCCCGACGAGGTGGTCCGGGAGCGGGTGATGGGCGTGGTGCGCTCCCACTTCCGCCCCGAGTTCCTGAACCGGGTGGACGAGATCACCGTGTTCCACCGCCTGGGCCGGGACGACCTGCGCCGCATCGTGGACATCCAGATCGGCCTGTTGCGGCGCCGCCTCGCCGCCAGGAAGATCGACGTCGAGCCCACCCCGGCCGCCCTCGACTGGCTGGCCGACCACGGCCACGACCCCACGTTCGGGGCCCGGCCGCTCAAGAGGCTCATCCAGACCGAGATCGGCGACCGCCTGGCGCTGGAGGTGCTGGAGGGCAGGGTGGCCGACGGCGACACCGTGGTCGTGGACGCAGCCGACGACGGATTGGCCCTCCGAACCGCCGGCGCCGCCTAACCTCGGCCGCCGGAGCCCACCGAGGAGACCGTCATGACCGCACGCCGCGCCGCCGCCGTCCTGGCCGCCTTCGCCCTGCTCGCCGCGGCCTGCGGGGACGATGCGCTCACCAGCACCACGACCACCGCCGCGCCGCCCACCACGGATGCGGCCACCACCACCCTCCCGCCCACGACGATCCCGGCGACCACGTCGTCGGCCCCGGCCACCTCCACCACGGCCGCTGCGACCACGACCACCACCGCCGCAGCCACCACCACGACCGCGGTCCCGTTCGACGGCGACACCTCGCCCGAGACCGGCACCATGGCCGGAAGCCCCTCCGCCCAGCTGGTGGACGTGCGGGTGGGCAACCACCCGGGGTTCACCCGCGTGGTGTGGGAGATGGACGGCGACACCGGCACGCCCATGTACCAGGTGGGGTACGCCGATCCGCCGTTCGTCAACACCGGCGACCAGGTGATCCCGGTGGACGGCACCGCCTTCCTGCGCGTGGACTTCTTCCCCGGCATGCGGTACGACATCACCGACCCCAATGAGATCGTGCAGACCTACCTGGGGCCGGAGACCATCCCCGTGGGGACCGGCGCCGTGGTCGAGGTCGCCTTCGTGGACGACTTCGAGGCGGCGATGGAGTGGGTGATCGGGCTCACCGGCGAGCGGCCGTTCAAGGTGTTCACCCTGGAGAACCCGACCCGGCTGGTCATCGACATCGGCGATTGACCGCACCGGACGGCGCCGGCTGGCCTACCGTGATGGCCTACCGCCAAGGGGGCGCACATGGGTGACGAACGGAACCGCGACGGCGAGTCGATCGCGCTCGCCGTGATGATCGGCGTCTTCACCGGACTGCTGATCCTGCTGGCGATCCTGCTGCTGGTCCGCGACGGCGGAGGCGGCGAGGGCTCTACCACCACCGCGGCGGCGGCCACCACGGCAGGGCCGTCCACCACCGCGGCGCCCACCACGGCAGGGCCCACCACGACGGCCGGGCCCACCACCACCGCCGCCCCCACCACCACGACGACCACCCTCGCCCCCACCACCACGACGACCACCACGGTCCCCTTCGGCGGCGACACCGACTGGAAGAACTGCACGGCCTCGGGCGGGCCGGCCGACCAGGTGTCCGACGTGCGCTTCGCCCAGCGCGACGGGTTCACCCGGGTGGTGTTCGACTTCACCGGCGGCGTGCCGGGGTGCACCGTGGGCTACGGCGACGCCGACACCCTGGTGGTGATCGTGCACCCGGTGGACATCGCCGACCCGTACGCGGCGGGCATCTTCGACGGGGCGGGCCACCTGGACGTCGGGTCGGTCAGCGTCACCCGGGTCAACGCCGGCGGCATGGGCGGCGGCAGCGGGGAGTGGGAGTTCAGCATCGACCTCGCCGGCACCCGCGACTTCAAGGTGTTCACGCTCACCGGGCCGTCCCGCGTGGCCATCGACATCGAGGACTGACCCGGCCGGCCGATGACCGCACCCACCGGCGCCCCGGGGACCTCCGACTCGATCGGCCTGTGGGGGGCCGTTGCCATCGGGATCGGCGGCATGGTGGGCGGCGGGATCTTCGCCGTGCTCGGCGTGGTCGCCGCCCAGGCCGGCGGCGCTGCACCGCTGGCGCTGCTGCTGGCCGGTGTGGTCGCCCTGCTCACCGCGTCGTCGTACGCGCTCCTCTCGGTGGAGTACCCCTCCCGGGGCGGGAGCGTGGTGTTCGTGGACCGGGTGTTCGGCGTGGGCCTCGCCACCGGCGCGCTCAACAACCTGCTCTGGTTCGGGTACCTGGTGACGCTGTCGCTGTACGCCGCGGCGTTCGCCAACTACGCGGCGACGTTCGTCACGGGCGACGGTGCGGTGCCGGCGCTGCTGTACCACGGCCTGGTCACCGCCGCCGTGCTGGTGCCGACGGCGCTGAACCTGCTGAGCGCCGCGGCCGTGGCGAGGGCGGAGACGGCGGTGGTGCTCATCAAGCTGGGCATCCTGGTGGTGGTCGGGGTCGCAGGGGCGTTCACCGTGGACGCCGCACGGCTCGCAACCTCGACGTGGCCGGCGCTCCCCTCGATCGCCGCCGCCGGGATGCTGGTGTTCGTGGCCTACGAGGGCTTCGAGCTGATCGCCAACGCCGGGGAGGACATCCGCAACCCCCGCCGCAACCTGCCGCGCGCCCTGTACCTGTCGGTGGGGATCGTGGTGGTGCTGTACGTGACGATCGCCGCCATCACGGTGGGGACGCTCACCCCTTCGGAGATCGCCGGGTCGTCGGACTTCGCCCTGGCGGCCGCCGCCAGGCCGGCGCTGGGCCAACTCGGGTTCACCCTGGTGGCCTCGGCCGCCGTCCTGGCCACGCTGTCGGCCATCAACGCGACCCTGTACGGGGCGGCCCGCCTCTCCTACTCCATCGCCGCCGAGGGGGAGCTGCCGCCGACGCTGGAGCGGTCGGTGTGGTCGGAGCCGGTCGGCCTGCTGATCACCGCCGGGGCGACCCTGGTGCTGGCCAACGTGCTGGACGTCACGGCGATCTCGTCGATCGCCAGCGCCGTGTTCCTGATCGTGTTCGGGGCCGTGAACCTGGCCGCCTTCTCGTCGTCCCGGGGCCGCGCACTGCGCCGGGCGGCGGCGGGCCTGGGGGTGCTCGGCTGCGCCGGGTCGCTGATCGCCCTGGAGGCCGACACCGTCGGGACCCGCCCGGGGGCGGCGGTGCTGCTGGCGGTGATCGTGGCCCTGTCCGTGGCCGGCGAGGCGTGGTGGCTGCGCAGCCGGCGCCGCATCCGGGTGACGGCATCCGGGTGAGCCGCCCGGCCACTACCTTGCGCCGCAAGACAGTCTGTGCTATCGTGTGATACAAGATAGTGGATGGGGCCGCGTGGAACGCAGCAGCCAGCTCGTGAGAGGAGTGCTCGACATGTGTCTCCTGGCGCTCATCGCCGAGGAGCCGTCCTACGGGTACGAGATGGTCCGCAAACTCGAGGACCGGGGGTTCGCCCTGGTCGGCGAGGGGAGCATCTACCCGCTGCTCGCCCGCCTCCAGAAGACGGGCCTGGTCGAGACCTTCCTGCAGCAGTCCACCGGGGGCCCTCCCCGCAAGTACTACCGCACCACCGACGCCGGAGTGGCCCGGCTCGGGGATTGGGTAGCAGAATGGAAGGCACTCTCGCATGCCGTCGATCGAGTCCTGGGAGGTGATGCGGGTGACTGATCACGCCGCCGTCTCCACCACTGCGGCCGACTGCGAGCGCTACTGGCGTGCCGCCGGCATCGGCCGCCGCACCGCAGCCGACATGCGGCAGGAGCTCGAAGCGCACCTGGCGCAGGCACTCGAGGACGGCCGGTCGGTCGCCGACGTGGTCGGCCCCGACCCGGCGCGCTTCGCCGCCGACTGGGCGGCCGTGCAGCTGCGGCGCGGCCCCGAGGGGCTGCCTTCCTGGGGCGAGGTGATGCGGCGCGGCCGCCGCATCCGGCCGTCCGACTGGATGGTCATCGCCGGCATCCTGGCGGTCATGGCCGTCGTCATCACATTCGCAAGAGGAGGCGAGAGCACCATGGACAACGAGATCTGGCGCTGGATCTGGATCGCGGCGGCAGCCGTGTTCTCCGTCGGGGAGATCTTCACGGCGGGGTTCTTCATGCTGCCGTTCGCATTCGGCGCGATCGCCGCACTCCCCCTCGCCTGGCTCGACGTGAACGAGATCGTGCAGCTGGTCGTGTTCCTGGGCGTGTCGATCGTCGCGCTGCTGCTGATCCAGCGGATGGTCAGCAAGGGCGACGAGCACCAGCCGGCCGTGGGCGCCAACCGGTTCCAGGGCGGCCACGGCGTCGTGATCGAGCCCATCGACCGCGTCGCCGGCGTCGGCCGGGTGCGGGTGGACACCGAGAACTGGCGTGCCACCACCGACGGCGATCCCATCCCCGAGGGCACCGAGGTGCGCATCGTGGACGTCCGCGGCACCCGGCTGGTGGTGGAGCCCGAGTAGCGGGCGCTTCCGCACCCCGGGCGTGAGAGATTTCGGAGCGACAACGGAAGGACAGAGCACATGGAAATGAGCCCGATGGCGATCCTCGTGATCATCGTCGTAGCGGTCGTCTTCATCACCGTGGCGGCGGGCCTGAAGATCGTCAGCCAGTACGAGAAGGGCCTGGTCGAGCGGTTCGGCAAGTACGACCGGATGGTCGAGCCCGGCCTCCGCTGGATCGTCCCCTTCATCGAGCGGATCAAGCGCGTCGACATGCGCGAGCAGGTCGTGGACGTGCCGCCGCAGGAGGTGATCACCAAGGACAACGTGGTGGTGACCGTGGACGCGGTCGTGTACTACCAGGCCACCGACCCGGTGAAGCTGAAGTACAACGTGGCCAACTTCATCCTGGCCGCCACGAAGCTGGCGCAGACCAACCTGCGTAACATCGTCGGCGACCTGCAGTTGGACGAGGCGCTCACCTCGCGCGACACCATCAACGAGCAACTGCGGGCCATCCTCGACGAGGCCACCGACGTGTGGGGCACCCGCGTGGTGCGCGTCGAGATCCAGCGGATCGACCCGCCGCCGGACGTCACCGAGGCCATGCACCGCCAGATGAAGGCGGAGCGGGTCCGGCGCGCTGTGGTCACCGAGGCCGAGGGCGACAAGCGCTCTGCGATCCTCCGGGCGGAGGGCGTCAAGGAGAGCCGTATCCTCGAAGCCCAGGGCCAGGCGCAGGCGATCAAGGAAGTCGCCGAGGCCGAGAAGTTCCAGAAGCTCACGGTGGCCGAGGGTGAAGGCCAGGCCATCGAGCGGGTCTTCTCCGCCATCCACACCGGGGACCCGAGCCCCGACCTGATCGCCATCCGCTACCTGGACGCGCTCCAGGGCATCGCCGACGGCAAGGCGACCAAGCTGTTCCTCCCCATGGAGTTCAGCGGCATCCTCGGCGCCCTCGGCGCCGTGAAGGGTGTGTTCGAGGACGACGAGTCGGCGTAGCCGTCGCGGCACCATCCGGCGGCCCCGGGCTCCGGTCCGGGGCCGTCGCCGCGTCCCGGCTACCGGTACAAGTCCCTGACGTCCCCATCCCGGCCCACCTCGGCCGACCCAGTGCCGTCGGGCGAGCGCCACACCGTCGTGCCGTCGGGGCCCACGCCGGCCAGCGTCCAGGCGCTGCGGTAGAGGCCCTGCCCGTAGGCGATCTCGTAGGCCGCGTCGATCACCTGCTCGAGCGGTGTGCCGGCCGGGTCGTCGAGCACGCGGCACACCGCCCCGGCGCTCATCCCGAGCAGCGACTCCGGGGAGGGGCTGCCCTCACCCGGCATGGAACCCCTCCTGGAAGGTGGCGAAGCCTCCCCCGGTGTGCCAGAACACCACGTGGTCGCCCGGCCCGTAGCGGCCGGCGTCGATCTCGGCCTTCAGCCCGGACAGCGCCTTCCCGGTGTAGGCGGGGTCGAGCAGCATGCCGGTGAGGCGGGTGGCCTCGGCCTGCACCGCCAGTTCCCCGGGAGTGGCCTTGCCGTAGCCGAGGCCCACGTGGTCGTCGACGAGCAGCGGCATCTGCCCCGGCGGCGCCTCGCCGGTCGCCTCCGCCGCCTCCGCCCAGATCGCCTCGATGCGGGCGGCCACGTCGGGGGCCGGCTCCCCGATGCAGCACCCGGCCACGGCCGCGTCCAGGCCCAGGCGGTCGGCCGCCCACGCCATCCCCGCCGTGGTGCCGCCCGACGAGGCGGCGTGCCACAGCGCCGCCATCGGCGGGAGCCCGTCCATCTGGGCCGCCAGTTCCTCCACGGCCGCGGCGTACCCCCACATGCCGAGCGCATCGGAGGCCCCCTCGGGGATCACCCACGGCGTCCCCCCGCCCGCCCGCACCTCGCCGGCCGCCTCCTCCAGGGCCTCGTCCCGCCGGGCGTACCCGTCCGGGGTGAGGTAGCGGAGATCGGCGCCGGCCATCTCCATGAGCAGGTGGTTGCCCTCCGAGCGGGACGGCGGCGCCCCGTCGGGGGTCCGGAGCAGCGCCACCACCGCCATCCCGAGCGGGGCCGCGGCCAGGGCGGTGGCCCGGCAGTGGTTGGACTGGGCGGCGCCGCAGGTGACCAGCGTGTCGGCGCCGGCCGCCGCGGCGGCCGCCAGGTGGAACTCGAGCTTGCGGATCTTGTTGCCGGACGTCTCGAACCCGGTGAGGTCGTCCCGCTTCGCCCAGATCGTCGGGCCGCCCCAGGCCTCGCTGAGCCGGTCCATCCGCTGCAGCGGCGTCGGGAGGTGCGCCAGCGGGAGCCGGTCGGGCAGCCTCACTCGGGGGCCGCCTCCCGGCGCTCGGCGTCGTCGTCTGCGTCGGCGCCTTCGCCGCCGCCGGCCCCTGCCTCCTCGTCCTCACGGGGGCCGCGCAACCACCAGAACAGCGCGACACCGCCGAGGAACAGGGCGACGGCGAGCCACCCGTTGCGGCTCACGCCGAGGATGCGGAACGTGGTGTCGGTGCGGATCAACTCGGTGAGGAACCTGATGACGCCGTACAGCATCATGTAGATGGAGAACAGCCTCCCCCGCCGCCACGACACCCGCTTCTCCAGCCACAGGATCAGCGCCACGATGCCGACGTTCCACAGCATCTCGTACAGGAAGGTGGGGTGGAACGTGGTGGCGTCCGGGTAGCCGGCGGCGATCCGCTGGCTCTGGTTGGTGATCTCCAGGCCCCACGGCAGGTCGGTGGGCGTGCCGAACAACTCCTGGTTGAAGTAGTTGCCCCACCGCCCGATCGCCTGCGCCGCCGGCAGGCCGATGGCGATGGCGTCGAGGAAGGTGGGGAACGACCCCCTCGAGCGCCGCAGCACCCACAGCACCGCCGCCGTGCCGAACACCAGGCCGCCGAACAGGACGTTGCCCCCCTCCCAGATCTTGACGACGAACAGCCATCCCTCCTCGGCGATCCGGTGGGTGTGGGTGGCGACGTACCCGAGGCGGGCGCCGACGAACCCGATCACCACCGCCCAGAACGCCGCCCGCTCCGCCACACTGCGGTCGCCGCCGAACCGCTCGTACCGGGTGACCGTCAGGATGTAGGCGGTCGCCACGGCGAGGCCCATCAGGATGCCGTAGACGTGCAGCGTCAGCGGGCCGATGTCGAACGTGTTGAACGACGGCGAGGGGATCGACGCCAGGAGGGCGGCCACGGCCTAGGCCTCCGCCCGGAACTCGTTGAACGCCTCCCAGGCGCGGGGCCCGTACACAGTGGCCGGCCCGCCCATCATCAGCAGCGCCACCCCGAGCGCCTCCGCCATCTCCTGGGGGTCGGCGCCGGCGCGGACCGCGCTCTTGGCGTGGTAGGCGATGCACCCGTCGCACTGCTGGGCGACGGCGATCACCGTGGCGATGATCTCCTTGGTGGCGCGCGACAGCGCGCCGTCGCCGAATGCGCCGCGGTGCATCTGCCCGAAGCCCTTCCATGCCTCGGGGATCGCCGCGCGCAGGTCCTTCGTCGGCTCCGCCAGGTCGCCGATCACGTCGTGCCAGTGGCCCATCAACACCTCCTGAGTCGCCAGGAGGATAGAGGCCGCCGGCGCGCTGCACGCCACCGGATCGGGCGGGTGACGGCGGTGGTACGGTCGGCAGACCGGCATCGGGAGGAGCACCGTGACCGCCAAGGAGCGCGCCGCAGCGGCGTTCGAGGCCGTGGAGGCCGAACTCGTCGAGATCAGCCACTGGCTGTACCACCACCCGGAGATCGCCTTCGAGGAGCGGGAGTCGTCGGCCCGCCTGGCGGCGTTCCTGTCGGAGCACGGGTTCGAGGTGGAGTACCCCGCCCACGGCCTGGAGACCTCCTTCGCCGCCCGGGCGGGGGCCGCCGGGCCCGAGGTGGTGATCTGCGCCGAGTACGACGCCCTCCCTGGGGTCGGCCACGCCTGCGGTCACAACGTCATCGCCACCGCCGCCGCAGGCGCCGGGGTGGCGCTGGCCGGCCTCGCCGGCGACCTGGGCATCCGGGTGACCGTGCTCGGCACCCCCGCCGAGGAGAAGTACTCGGGCAAGGTGGACCTCATCGAGGCAGGCGCCTTCGAGGGCGCCACGGCGGCGATGATGATCCACCCCGCCACCGAGGACGTCGTCGACCCGAACACGCTGGCCGTCAACCACCTGATCGTGGAGTTCCACGGCAAGGACGCCCACGCCGCAGCGTCGCCGTGGGAGGGCCGCAACGCCCTCGACGCGTTCGTGCAGGCGTACACCACCACCGCCATGCTGCGGCAGGCGATGTACCCCACCGACAAGCTGCACTGCATCGTCACCCACGGCGGGGACGCCCCCAACATCATCCCGTCGTACACCCGCTCGGAGTGGTACGTGCGGGCGGCCACCGACACCCGCCTCGACGAGTTGATGGCGCAGGTGCGGGCGTGCTGGGAGGCGGCGGCGTCGGCCACCGGGTGCACGGTGGAGGTGTCCCAGAGTGGCCACCCGATGATCGACCTGATCAGCGACCCGGTGATGGCGGGCCTGTACGCAGCCAACAGCGAAGCGCTGGGACGGCCGATGGGGCGCCGGGAGGATCGCGACCCGGCCGCCGCCGGGTCCACCGACATGGGCAACGTGAGCCACGTGGTGCCGTCGATCCACCCGATGCTCGACCTGCACACCGGCGGTGCCGTCAACCACCAGCCCGAGTTCGCGGCGCACACGATCACCCCCGACGGTGACCGGTGCATCCGCGACGGCGCCCTGGGCATGGCGTGGACGGTGATCGACCTGGCCGAGGGGGACCACTGGGAGGCGCTCGGCGGGTGACCGGGGACCGGCCCGGCGGAGGCCGCCCATTCCGCTGGTCGTGGATCCTGGCCCTGTCGGGCGGGGTGGCGGTCGCCTTCGGGTCGATGTTCTACGCCCTGTCGGTGATGCTCACCGACGAGGCCGCCGGGGCGGAGTTCTCCACCACCGTCCTGTCCCTCGCCTACGGGGGCATGGTCCTCGTCGGCGGCGGCCTGGCGTTCGTCATCGGCCGCCACGCCGACCGCCTCGGGGTCCGGCCGCTCGCCGCCACCGGGTTCGTCTTCGGTGCCGCCGGGCTGGTGGCGTTCGGGCGGGCGACCCAGCCGTGGCACGTGGTGGCCGCATCGTGGCTGCTGATGGGGCCGGCGGGCGGGCTCACCTACTACGAACTGGCCTTCGTGGCCGTGGACCAGTGGTTCGACGCCGCCCACCGCGCCAGGGCGCTGGCGGTGCTGACGCTGGTCGGCGGCCTGGCGGGGCCGCTGTTCCTGCCGGGCACCGAGCGGCTGGTGGCGGCCATCGGGTGGCGGGACGCCACGCTGGTGATGGCGGCCCTGCTGCTGGCGGCCGGGGTGGTGGATCTGGCGGTCCTGCCGCCGGGCATCCCCGGCAGGGAGGAGCGCCCGCCTGCGCCCGACACCGGGCCGTTGTGGAGGGATCGCCGCTTCGTCCTGTTCACCCTGGCGATGGCGCTGTCGTTCGGGGCTTTCCAGGCGGTGTTCTTCCACCGGATCGCCGTGTTCGAGGAAGCCGGGTTCGCCGTGGCGACGGTGACCGTGTGGGCGGCGGCCTCCAGCCTGCTCTCGTTCCCCGGGCGGTACGCCGGCCCCTACCTGGCAGAGCGGTTCGGCGGCATCGGCATCTACGCCGCCGCCGCCCTCCTGTCGGCGGGGGCGGTGGCGGTGATGCTGGGCTCCGGCACCTGGCGGATGCCGGCCCACTTCGTGGCGTTCGGCCTCACGTTCGGTGCCATGCTGCCGATCCGGGCCGCAGTCATGGCCCGCTGGTACACGGGCACCGGGTACGGCCGGGTCATGGGCACGCAGTGGAGCGTCGCCGCCGTGGCCGGGGCCCTGTTCCCTGCGCTCGCCGGCGTGCTGCGGGACCGTGCGGGCGGCTACACACCGGCGCTGACGCTGATGGTGGTGCTGTTCGCCGCCGCGGCGACCATCGCCGTGGTGGCCGGGCGTGCCGCCCGGCGCGCTGCTCCCCCCGGACCCGACTGAGCCGCCGCCGAACGGCCTCCAGGGTCCGGCGCAGGAATCGCCCGGTGCGCGGGTGC
>JAHLKU010000054.1 GCA_020444505.1 Actinomycetota bacterium
AGTGGGGTCGCTGTGCCGCGCGGTTCCGGTGAACTCGCGGTCTGCTCGCGGAGGCGGACGGGAATCGAACCCGCCAGGGACCTCTCAGCCCCTCACCGGTTTTGAAGACCGGGGAGCCCACCAGGCGCTCGGACGCCTCCGACGGGAAGGCTAGACGCCTCCGGGGGACATGCGATCGCAACCACGAATCGTGGCAGTCGCCACGACCCTGGGTGGCTGGGAGGCGGGTGCGGGGGTATCCTGACGGCGGGCTGAGAGGAACGGGGAGCATGGCTCGGGCATCCGAGTTGGGGCGTGCCGTGCGGCAACGCCGGCGGGAACTGGGGTTGTCGCAGACCCGGGTGGCCCACGCGCTCGGCGTGTCGCCCCTGCTGGTGGGCAGATGGGAACGGGGCGAAGCCGACCCCGATCCCCTGCAGATGCGCGCACTCGCCGACGCCCTCGAGATGGCCCCCGCCGCCGCCGACGAATGGGCGGCGGCCGCGGCCCCGGTGCTGCCGGTGGAGATCGTCCCCGTGCCCCGCCCCGTGCTCGCCCCGGCCCTGGACCCCGACCCGTGGGCCGTCCCTCCGGAGAAGCGCATCGCACCGCCCCGCCTCGACCGGGAGGCCCTGATGGGACGCCGCGACCCGGCCGAGGCGAACGGGGGACCGGCCACCGAGACCGCCGTCGTGCCGTTGACGGCCGGCCCCGACCCGACGGTGGAGCGGCTGCTCCGCCGCCAGGCCCGCAGCGACGAACGGCGCCTCCGCCGCCGATTGCACGCCGAGCGCCGCGCCGAGCGGGCCTGGGAGACCGCCGAGATCCGCCGGCGAGAGGTCGCCGACGCCGCGGCGGCCCGGCTGGCTGCGGTGCCGGCCGCTCCCCGCCGACGGGCACCCGCGCCCGCCGGCGCCGCCAACACCGGTGTGGTGTTCCCCGTGCCGGACACCAAGCGGGGGAGCGAGCGGGTCACGTACGAGGGCGTCGGCGACGGTGAGGCCGTGCGGGAGCGGGGCCGGTACGTGCTCCGGGTGGCCGCCACCGCGGCGGTGCTGGCCGCCCTGGCGGTGCTGCTCTGGTGGGCGGTCGGCTCGCTCGGCGACGGCCTCGGCGCGGTGGTCGACCTGCTGCGGGGACGGTCCGGCGAGACGGGCGAGGTCGCCGGCCTGATGTGGTTGGGCTGACCGATCCACTACCGTCCGCGGACGTGACGAACATCACCTTCCTCGGTGGCACCGACACGGTCACCGGATCCAAGTTCCTCGTAGACGGCGGCCGCGGCCCGGTGTTGGTGGACTGCGGCATGTTCCAGGGCCCCCGCGACGTGCGGCAGCTCAACTGGGACGACCCCTTCTTCTCGGCGGCGCCGCTGCCGTCCGAAGTGCTGATCACGCACGCCCACATCGACCACACCGGGTGGCTGCCGCGCCTGGTGGGCACCCACGGCTTCGACGGGCCCATCCGGTGCACGCCGGCCACGGCCGACCTGCTGTCGATCATGCTGCCGGACTCGGCCCGCCTCCAGGAGGAGAACGCCGAGTACGCCAACAAGAAGGGGTACAGCCGCCACCGTCCGGCGCTGCCGCTGTACACGGTCGCCGATGCCGAGCGCACGCTGGGGTTGCTCCGTCCCAACCCCTACCACGAGTGGATCGAGACCCCGGCCGGACGGGCCCGGTTCTCCTTCGCCGGCCACATCCTGGGGTCGGCGCATATCGCCCTGGACACCGGGGGCAGCCGGGTGGTGTTCTCCGGCGACGTCGGGCGATGGGACATCCCGATCCTGAAGGACCCGGAGCCGCCCACCGGCGCCGATCTGCTGCTGATCGAGTCCACCTACGGCGGCCGCCACCACGGCGACGGCGCCGACCCCGACACCGGCATCGCCGAGGCGATCAACACCGTCGCCGGGCGGGACGGGGTGCTGGTGATCCCGGCCTTCTCCATCGGCCGCACCCAGGAGATCCTCTTCCGCATCAGAGCGCTGGAGGACGAGGGGCGCATCCCCCGGCTCCCGGTGATCCTGGACAGCCCCATGGCCATCGACGCCACCGAGCAGTACGCCCGGCACCACGAGGAGCACGATCTGGAGGTGCAGGCGCTGGAGGCGTCTGGCACCAACCCGCTGCGGCCCGCCCGCCTCACGTTCTCGCACACCGTGGAGGATTCGAAGGCCATCAACCGGCGCCGGGAGGCGATGGTGGTCATCAGCGCATCCGGCATGGCCACCGGCGGCCGGGTGCCGCACCACCTGAAGCGCCGCCTGCCCTACCCGGAGAACCTGGTGGCGTTCGTCGGCTACCAGGCCCACGGGACCCTCGGCCGCGAGCTGGTGGAGGGGGCCGAGCGGGTGCGCATCCACGGCGAGGAGATCGAGGTGGTGGCCGAGGTCACCCGCCTCGAGGCGCTGTCGGCCCACGCCGACGAGGGCGAGTTGATCCGCTGGGTGGAGGAGGCACAGCCGAAGCGGATCGCCCTGGTGCACGGCGAGGACGACGGGAGGAAGGCGCTGGCGAAGGCGTTCCGGGAGCGGTTCGAGGCAGAGGTGCTGCTGCCGGAGCGGGGCGATGCCGTCGAGGTCTGAGCCGGGCGTCGTCCTCTACCCCGCCCGGGGGTCGACCATCGCCGACGCCCTGGCCGCGGTGCAGGGGATCCGCCTCGCCACCCCGGATGCGGCCGGCGTGGCCGGCGCCCTGGAGGACGCCGAGATCCTGGTCACCTACCCGTGGCGCGAAGAGTTCCTGGTGCCCGGCCTGCGATGGGTGCAGTCGGTGTCGGCCGGCACCGAGCAGTTCCCGCTGGACCGGTTCCGGGAGGCCGGGGTCGTGCTGACCAGCGCCCGCGGGGTCCACGGCCCGCAGGTGGCCGAGCACGCCATCGCCCTCCTGCTGGCGATGACCCGCGGCATCGGGACGGCGGCGCTGGCGCGTCGGGAGCGCCGGTGGGAGTGGCCGCACGTCACCGAGATCGGCGGGAAGACGCTGGGGGTGGTGGGCCTGGGGGCGATCGGAGAAGCGGTCGCCGAACGGGCGGCCGCACTCGGGATGCGCGTGATCGGCACCCGCCGCGACCCCGCCGGCTACGACGGCGCCGCCGACGAGGTGGTGCCGGCCGCCCGCATGCTCGACGTGTTCGCCGCCGCCGACGCGGTGGTGCTGGTGCTGCCGGGCGGGGAGGAGACCCGGGGGATGATCGGCGCCGCCCATCTGGACGCCCTCGGGGCGGGGTGGCTGGTCAACGTGGGGCGGGGGACGGTGGTCGACGAGGACGCCCTGGTGGCGGCGCTGCGGGACGGCCCGCTGCTCGGGGCCGGCCTCGACGTGTTCGCCACCGAGCCGCTGCCCGCCGGGTCGCCGCTGTGGGACCTCCCCAACGTGGTGATGACCCCGCACGTCGCCGGGGCGTCGCCCCGGTACGGCGAGCGCCTGGCAGACGTGTTCCGCCGCAACCTGGAGGCCTACCGGGGCGCCGGGGAGTGGGTCAACCGGGTGGCGTGACGCCACCCGGCTCACCACCTCGCTGGTCCGCCGGCGCTAGCCGGTCGTGCCTGCGCACGCCCGGTCGAGCTGCACCGTGCCGTCCACCACCGGGGCCTGGCCGATGGTCACGTCGCTGCCGGCGGCGGGGGCGCCCTCGATCTGATCGAGGTCTGCCCCTTCGGGGAAGTCGACGCGCCCGTCGTCGCCGGTGAGGCCGGAGGTGACCTGGTGGTACCAGACGCCGAACTGCAGGTAGAGGGCCACCTGGAGCCCTTCGACCGGCGCTCCCTCGTCCTCCCACACCGAGTAGATGTCGCTCAGCATCCGCCCGCCGTCGCCGCTCGACCACCCGTACGACGTGCAGGTGGGTCCGCCGGCGGCCGGCCCCGGCCCGGCGGAGGGCTCGGGCGCGTCCATCGGGAACGCCCCGGTGTCGTACGTGGCGGCGTAGGCGATCTCGGCGGCGACCCTGTCGGGCGTGGCCGCCGTCATGTCGGTGAGCGAGGTGTGGGGCCCCCAGTCGCACTGGCAGTTCCCCTGCGCGTCCAGCGCGTCGTACGACCCATCCGGCCAGAAGAAGACGTCGCAGGCGTTGGTGACCACGACGACCGGCGCCCCCGGTTCGTCCGGGGGCTGCGGCACGTTGGGAGGGCGCCTCCCCGGCGGGTTGCCGTTCCCCCCGCCGCCACCGTCACGGCCCTTCTTGGCCGCGTACGGGTGGCTCACGGGGATCTGCACGCCGGGCGCTCCGTCGGTGGTGCCCACGTAGGCGTGGCCGTCCATCGGGGCGATGGCGAGGAAGTGGGAGCCGTAGCCCACCACGCCCTTGTAGAAGAAGGCCAGGTCCGCCAGCACGGTGACCGTGCCGCTGCCGTCGATCCCCGAGATGCGGGTGCCGGCCCCTTCGGTGCCCGCCCCTTCCACGAGCTCGGTGAACAGGGGGTCGCCGTCGATGTTCTTCACCGGCCCGGCGGTGGGGTACGACCGGGGGCCGAGGTCTGAGAAGAAGGTGCTGCCGACGGCGTGCACCTCGTCGGGCGTCCAGGCGAGGTGGTCCATGAATCCCAGCCACAGCGACCCGATCTGCATGCTGAGGGGCGGCTCGTCGGTGACGATCTCGCTGAGCACCTCGCCGGTGGCCGGGTCGATCTCCCACACGCCCGGCAGCGACGGCAGAGCGAGCCAGATCGCGTCCTGCGCCAGCACCATCGCCGAGGGGCAGCCCGGCACGTTGAGCCGTCCGGTCACCTCGTTGGTCTCCACGTCGACCCTCACCAGTTGCTCGTTCGAGCAGTCGGTGACCCACACCGCGCCGAAGGCGATGTCCACGTAGTCCGCCGACGCCCCCACCCGGGTGGTGCCGAGGCACTCGGCGGAGCAGAGGTCGTAGGACGTGACCGTCCCCGTCGAGTAGTCGGTGTACCAGAGCCTGCAGGGCGGGCCGACGTCCTCGGGAACGGTGGTCGTGGTCGTGGCCCCGGTCGTGGCGGTCCCCGCCTCCGGTCCGGTGGTGGTGCTGCCCGAGTCGTCGTCCCCGCACGCCGCTGCGAGCAGCGTCATGCCGAGCAGGATGGTGAAGATGCGCCGCACGTGTCCCCCCGTTGGTCGCGTCCTCGAATCGTACGCGGGAGCGGCGGTGCGGGCTGTGGCGGCCGGCGCCTACAGGCTGCGCACCAGCAGCAGCACGCCAGCCGCCGCCGACACGGCCAGGATCGCCCCTCGCAGCAGGGCCCCCTCCACCCGGGGGGCGAGGCGGCGCCCCACCCACAGGCCCACCACCAGCGCTGGGGACAGCAGCAGCGCCACCCGCAGGTCGTCGCCGGCCATCTGGCCGCCCGCGGCCCGGGCGGTGATGGAGATGACCACGCCGATGGCGAAGACCACCCCCAGGCTGGCCCGCACGGTGGCGCCGCGCGCCGAGCGGTAGAGGAGGGCGAGCGGCGGGCCGCCGACGGAGGCGACCAGGCCCATCACCCCCGACAGCACCCCGGCGGTGAACGAGGTGCCCGGGTTGCGGGGCACCTGCAGCCCGGTGGACACGAGGGCGACCCCGGCCAGCACGGTCACGGCGACGGCGATGCCCAGGGTGCGCTCGTCGAAGGACGCCAGCAGCAGCAGGCCGATCGCCGCCCCGGGCAGCCGCCCCGCGGTCACCCAGGGCACGGCCCGGAGGTCGGCCTCCTTGCGGTCCCGCCAGGCGACGGCGAGCGTCAGCGGCAGGATCAGCAGCAGTTGGGGCACCGGCGCCAGCGCCGGGTCGAGGACCGACAGCACCGGCACGCAGACCAGGGCGAAACCGAAGCCGATGGTGCCCTGCAGGCCGGCGGCGACGGCGGTGACCGCGAGGGCGGCGGCGAGGTCCCCGGGCCCGACGGGCATCTCAGCGGGTCCGGGTGGCGGGAGGCATGGGGGAGTATCCCACCCGCGGCGGTGCGGCGGCCGCCGCCGAGAAAGGGTTTGGCCCCCGGCCCTCCGGCGCACTATCCTTTCGTTTCGCCAAACACCATTTGTAAGGATGGCCTGACACCGTGAAGCAGGCGGAACACCAGCGTCGGCCGGGGAGGCGGAGCCTCCCGATCCTGCTCATCCTGATCCTGGCGATCGCCGCCTCGGGGTGCAGCACCGACCTCCCCCAGAACTCCTTGAACCCGGCCGGCCCGGCGGCGCGGCAGATCGACGACCTGTTCTGGCTCGTCTTCTGGATCGCCACCGGCATCTTCGTGCTGGTCGAGTCGGCCCTCATCTATGCGACGTTCCGCTTCCGCCGCCGCAGGGACGACGACACCGAGGTGAAGCAGGTCCACGGCAACACCCGCCTCGAGATCGTCTGGACCATCATCCCGGCGCTGATCCTGGCCGCCGTCGCCGTGCCCACCGTCGCCACCGTCTTCGACCTGCGCCGGGCGCCCGAACCGTCCGAGAACGCCCTCGTCGTCAACGTGATCGGCCACCAGTGGTGGTGGGAGTTCGAGTACCCCGAGTACGGCATCGAGACCGCCAACGAGATGACCATCCCGGCGGGGCGCACCGTGTACCTGAACATCACCTCCGCCGACGTCATCCACTCCTTCTGGGTGCCCCAGCTCAACGGCAAACGGGATGCCGTGCCCGGGCGCATCAACCACCTGACCCTCACCGCCGACGCCCCCGGCGAGTTCCTGGGGCAGTGCGCCGAGTTCTGCGGACTCGCCCACGCCGACATGCGGCACAAGGTGTTCGCCGTGCCCGAGGACGAGTTCGAGGCGTGGGTGGCCGCCCAGCAGGAGCCGGCGGCCGTCCCCACCGAGGGCCTCGCCGCCGAGGGCTGGGACACGTTCCAGGTGGTGTGCACCGCCTGTCACAACGCCCGGGGCGCCACCCCCACCGTGTCGCGTGAGGTGATCGGCGCCGAGGGCGGCGAGGAGACCGTGTTCGAGGTGTCGCTGGCGCCCGACCTCACCCACTTCGGGAGCCGGACCACCATCGGGGCGGGCACCTTCACCTGGACCGAGGACCACCTCGCCGAGTGGCTCGACGACCCGTCCAGCCTGAAGCCGATGACGCCCGAGCGGAACGACCTCACCACGGGCCGGATCCTCGGCATGCCCGACTTCGACCTTTCCGAGCAGGAGATCGAGGGCCTGATCGCCCTCCTGGAGGCATGGCAGTGACCAGCGCGACCCCCGCCACCATCCCCGCCGCCCGGACCGGCATCTGGGGCTGGATGACCACCACCGATCACAAGAAGATCGGGCTGCTCTACGGCGTCACCGCCATCGTCTTCTTCGTGGTGGGCGGCGTCGAGGCGCTGTTCATCCGGGCCCAGCTTGCCCTGCCCAACGGAGAGGTGCTGTCGGCCGACGCCTACAACCAGATGTTCACCATGCACGCCACGACGATGGTGTTCCTGGTGGTGATGCCGCTGGCGACGGCGTTCATCAACTACTTCCTGCCGCTGCAGATCGGCGCCCGCGACGTCGCCTTCCCGCGGCTCAACGCCTTCTCGTACTGGCTGTTCCTGTTCGCCGGGCTGTTCCTGACCATCTCGTTCTTCGTGGGCGGCAGCCCCGACGCCGGGTGGTTCGGGTACGCCCCGCTCTCGACGCAGCTCGACGAGGTGGTCCGCATGGACTACTGGGCGCTGGGCCTCAACACGCTGGGCGTGGCGTCCATCGTGTCGTCGGTGAACTTCATCACCACCACGCTGACGATGCGCGCCCCCGGCATGAGCCTGATGCGCATGCCGGTGTTCTCCTGGATGTCCACCATCGTGTCGTTCCTGCTGCTGTTCTCGCTGCCGATGGTGGCGGTCGGCCTGTTCCAGGTGTACTTCGACCGCAACCTGGGCACGCTGTTCTTCGACGCGGCGGGAGGCGGCGACCCGGTGCTGTGGCAGCACCTGTTCTGGCTGTTCGGCCACCCGGAGGTGTACGTCCTGATCCTGCCGGCGATGGGCATCGTGTCCGAGGTGCTGCCGACGTTCTCCCGCAAGCCGCTGTTCGGGCGCAACTTCGTCATCTTCTCCGGCATCGCCATCGGGTTCATGGGCTTCGGGGTGTGGGCGCACCACATGTTCACCACCGGCCTGGGCCCGGTCGCCGAGGCGGCGTTCGCCCTCACCACCATGTTCATCGCCGTGCCGACGGGGGTGAAGATCTTCAACTGGCTCGGCACCATCTGGGGAGGGCGCCTGCAACTGAACTCGTCGGCGCTGTTCGCCATCGGGTTCATCTTCCTGTTCGTCATCGGCGGGCTGTCCGGCGTCACCCACTCCATCAGCCCGGCCGACTCCCAGCAGCACGACTCGTACTACGTGGTGGCCCATTTCCACTACGTGCTGTTCGGCGGGGCGATCTTCGGGGTGTTCTCCGGCATCTACTACTGGTTCCCCAAGGTGACCGGGCGGCTGCTGGGCGAGCGGCTCGGCAAGTGGAACTTCTGGCTGATGTTCATCGGCATGAACCTGACGTTCGCCCCCATGCACATGCTGGGCCTCAACGGCATGCCCCGACGCACCTACCGCTACGGCGAGGGCCTCGGCTTCGACATGTGGAACCTCGTCGCCACCGTGGGGTCGTTCGTCCTGGCGTTCGGGGTGCTGCTGTTCCTGATGAACGCGTGGCGGTCGTACCGGCGCGGCGAGGCGGCCGGCGACGACCCGTGGGACGCCAGGACGCTGGAGTGGTCCACCACGTCGCCACCGCCCGTCTACAACTTCGCCCACATCCCGGAGGTGACGGCCGAGGACGACTTCTGGCACCGCAAGTACGGCGTGGACGAGCAGGGCCGGGCGGCCCGCCGCGACGACTACGTGCCGGTGGACCAGTCGACGCCGCCGCCCGGGCTGCACCTGCCGTCGCCGTCGTACTACCCGATCCTCGGCTCGTTCGGCATCTTCATGATGATCACCGGCCTGGTCTACGTGCCGTGGGGCCTGCTGGCCACCGGCGCCGGGGCCGTGGTGACGCTGTGGGGGATGTTCGGCTGGTCCATGGAGGACCTCGTCAGGGAGCACCACTGATGTCTGAGCACACCGCCGTCGACACGAACGCAGAGCACCACGCCGACCCCGACGTCGTCCGCAAGACGGCCATCTGGGTGTTCCTCGGCAGCGAGGTGCTGTTCTTCGGGTCGCTGATCAGCACGTTCCTGCTCTACCGCACCCGCATCGGGGACGGGCCGGGCGCCGAGGTGTTCGACATCCCGTTCACGTCGGTGTCGTCGTTCGTGCTGCTGATGTCGTCGCTGACCATGGTGCTGGCCCACCACGCCTCCACCAGGAAGGACTGGCGCCAGATGCGGGTGTGGCTGCTGGCCACCGCCATGCTGGGCATGGTCTTCCTGGCGGGCCAGGTGTACGAGTTCACCGAGTTCGTCCACGAGGGGCTCACCGTCGGCACCAGCCCGTTCGGGTCGTCGTTCTTCGTCCTGACCGGCTTCCACGGCGCCCACGTCGCGGTGGGCGTCATCCTGCTGCTGGGGACGGCATTCATGTCCTTCGCCGGGCGGTTCCGCCCCGACGAGGGGATGAACGTCGAGATGGTCGGCCTCTACTGGCACTTCGTGGACATCGTCTGGATCGCCATCTTCACCATCGTCTACCTGCTGCAGGTGTAGCCATGTCCGAGACCGCACACGTCCACCCCACGCCCCGCGACTACTGGCAGATCGCCGGCGTCCTGTTCGTCATCACCGCCGTCGAGGTGGCCGTGGCCTACATCGAGGCGCTCGACCCGGTGGTGGCGCCGATCCTGCTGACGCTGTCGGCCGCCAAGTTCGTGCTGGTGGTGGGGTGGTTCATGCACCTCAAGTACGACCTGAAGCGCTATCGCAGGTTCTTCTACCTGGGCCTGGCCGGGGCCGTGCTGCTGCTCGGGGGTACGCTGTTCACCTTCGGGGTCCTCATCGGCCACTGACGGGGAGAGGGCCATGCCGCCGTCCATCGGCTTCGATCAGATCACCTTCCACGTCCACTGGGACGTCCTCGGGATCGCGCTCGCCCTGGGCGCCGGCTACGCCTACGCGATCCGGCGCCTCGCCCCGGTGCGGGGCATCGAGGGCCCGGCGGTCACCCGGCGCCAGGTGCTGTGGTTCGCCGGGGGCCTGACGCTCTTCTTCCTGGCCCGGTCCTGGCCGCTCCACGACATGGGCGACCAGAGCCTGTTCCTGTTCCACATGATCGAGCACCTGGTGCTGGCGCTGGCGGTGCCGCCGATGCTGCTGCGGGGCACCCCCACCTGGCTGATGCAGATGCTGGTGGCCCCGGTGCTGCCGGTCCTGCGGTTCCTGACGAAGCCGCTGGTGGCGCTGCTGCTGTTCAACGGGGTGCTGGCCTACATCCACGCCCCGTCGGTGATCACGCTGATGCTGCACAACGAGGCGGCGCACCTCGGCCTCCACCTGGCCCTGATCGTGTCGGCCACCTTGATGTGGTGGCCGGTGGTGGGCCCGATCCCCGAGATCCCCAAGCTGTCGCCGTTCATGGCGATGGGGTACCTGTTCCTGCAGTCGCTGGTGCCCACCGTCCCGGCGTCGTTCCTGACGTTCGCCTCCACGCCGGTCTACAAGGTGTACACCGACCTGCCGCGGCTGTGGGGCATCTCGGTGCTCGACGACCAGTTGATCGCCGGGCTCATCATGAAGATCGGGGGCGGCCTGCTGCTGTGGGCGGTCATCGGGACGATCTTCTTCAAGTGGGCGGCCGCCGAGGACCGCCGCGCCGAGCGCGGCCCGGTCATCCCCAGCAGGGTGTAGCGGGCCCGGCCGCCGGGCTAGGAGTCGCCGCCGTCGCCGGGGTGGGAGGCGATGAAGGCGGCACCGAAGAGCACCACGGCCGCCACGCCGCCGAACACGATGAGCGCAACCTCCTTGGAGGCGTGCAGCAGCACCCGGGACAGGCCCAGCACGAACGCCCCGCCCACCACCAGCGCCAGCGCCGGCAGGCCCATGGCCCGCAGCGCGTCGCGGGCGAACTCGACGGGGGACGACGGCCATGCCTCGCCGCCGAACTCGAACGCCTCGGGGCGGCTGAGGCGCTCCACGGTGCCGCCGATGACGGCGCCGGTGACGCCGCCGGCGGCGAGGGCGACGAGGGCGGCGCGGAACACGGTGACCGTGGCGATCTCGCCGGCCCGGTCGGCGGCGAGGCCGAGCGCGGCCCTGGCGATGGCGAACCCGACGGCGGCGCCGACGACCGCGCCGAGCAGCAGCAGCGGGCCCAGGGACACCCTCGGGCTGTCGGGGGAGGACTCCTTGCCGACGGCGTACCCGATGGCGCCGAGCACCAGGCCGGCTGCGGCGCCGGCCACCACGATGAGCAGGTCCATGGCGCCCTCGCCCACCCGGAACACGCCGCCGCCGTCGCCGGACACCACGCCGTGGTCGATCACCCGGGCGGCGGCGAGGGCCAGCACGGCGAGGGCGACCATGCCGCCGAGGACGGCTCCGAGGAGGGTGGCGATGGTGGTGCGGCGCGGCACGGGGGCTTCTCCGGGTGTCGTGGTGGGCGGCATGTTAGGGCGTCGTCGGGGAGGGCGCCGCCGTGCTCACCCGTCGGTGTCGTGGTCCGTTTCGTCTTGCTCGCGTGCGGCCCTGGCGCGGCGCTCGATCCAGCGGATCCAGACGAAGGCGGCGGCGATGGGGATGCCGAAGTACAGGATCTCGTCCCATCCCCAGGAATGGGCCAGGACCGGGGTCACGTGCCGCAGGAGTCCGGTGAGTAGATGCCGGTCACCAGGCTCTCGGGCTCCTGGCTCTCCACCGGGCCCCACAGCAGCAGGTCGCCGCCCCGCTGCGAGTACAGCTTGAAGACGAGGCCCACGTCGGGGTCGACGATGTACTCGATGACGAATCCCTCGTAGATCTCTTCGAGTTGCGACACCTGGTCGCCCACCCGCAGCCCGCTCAGGGTGGCGATGTCCCGGGTGGGGGAGGTGAGGTCGCCGTAGCGGAGGTCCATCCGGTAGGAGACGAACTCGCTGGCAGTGGTGTCGCCCTTGATGACCACGGCCAGCGGGCCCCACTGGACGACCCGGATGTCGTCGCCGGGGCACTCGCCGAACGTGCCGTCGCCGATGATGAACCCGGTGTCCTGGGTGGGGGCGCCGAAGGTGGCGGCGAGGCGGCCGAGCACCTGGGGCCCGTCGTCACCGAAGTCGAGGGTGCCGATGTCGTTGGACGACATGAGCAACTCGTTGACGGGGATGGCCTCGCCGATCGGCTCGATCTCACCGTCGTCGACGGTGGTGGGCAGCGTGATGTCGGCCGGCCCGGCGGTGGTCTCGGTGGTGCCGGTGGCGTCGGTGGTGCCGGTGGCGTCCGTGGTGCCGGTGGCGTCGGTGGTGCTGGTGGACGTGGCCGCCGCACCGCCGCCCTCGTCGTCGGGGGCGAACAGGCCGAAGGAGATGATGCTCACGGCCACCAGGACGGCGGCAACCGCCAGGCCGACGAGCCACGGGTTGGCCTGCCCGCCGCCGCGGTAGGGGCGGGCGCCGGTGGCGCGCTGGCCACGGAACCCGGCGGGCGGATCGGGGTCGAAGCGCGGGAAGCGCTCCTCGACCGGGCCGCCTGCCGGGGGATCGGGGTACTGCGGCGGTTGTCCGTCCACGCCCGGCGAATCTCCTCAGCAGTCGATGTGTGCACCGATGGTAGGCGCGGCACCCCGCTCCGGGCTACATCCTCAATCGAGCAGGCGGCGCAGCGCATCGGGGTCGGCGGTGGGGCGCTCGCAGACGAATCCCGTGCACAGATGGGCGAGCGGCGGCCCGCCCCTGCCGCCGTCCCTCCCCTCCAGCAGGGGCACAGCGCTGGGCCGGCCGTCGCCGGTGGCGACGAACACGCCGGGCCGGAACGACTCGAAGGCGACCGCTCGCAGCGCAGCCGTGCGGGGGTCGGCCGGATCGCCGACCACGGCCAGCTCCCGCGGCCGCTGCCGGGACGTCATCACCGCCAGCAGGTGGCCGGCCGCCGACGGTGCCCGTTCCACCAGCGCGGCGGCGCCGCGGGCGATGGCGTCCACCCGGCCGTCGTGGGCGGCGTCGCCGGTGGCGGCCGCCAGCATGGCGAACGCCTCGGCGGCCAGGCTGTTGTCCGAAGGAGTGGGGTTGTCGAAGTGGTTCTTGGGCCGGGCGATGAGGTCCTCGGCATCCGACCCGGTGGCGTACACCCCGCCGCCCTCCGCGTCCCAGAACAGGTCGTGGAGCCCTGCGGCCACCGTCGCGGCCTCGGCGTACCAGCGCTCGTCGCCGGTCGCCTGGTACAGCGTGAGGAGCGCCACGGCGGTGGCGCCGTAGTCGTCGGCGTAGCCGGGGCCCGAGGTGCGGCCGTCCCGCCACGAGCGGAGGAGGCGGCCGTCGGGCCGTCGGAGGTGGGTGAGCAGGAACCCGGCGGCGTCGGCGGCGGCGTCCAGGTACCGGCGGTCGCCCAGCACCGCCCCGGCCTCGGCGAGCGCCCGGACGGCCAGGGCGTTCCATGCGCAGACGGCCTTGTCGTCGCGGGCGGGGCGCTCCCGGAGGCTGCGGGCGGCGAGCAGGCGGCGGCGCGCCTCCTCGACCCGGTCCTCCGGCACCGCCGGTGCGTCCGGGGGATGGTGCAGCACGTTGGCGCCCTCGAAGCCGCCTTCGGCCGTGACGCCGAAATGGGCCTCGAGGCCGGGGTCTGCGCCGGCGGCGGCCCGGAACTCGTCGAGGGTGAACACGTAGAAGCGGCCCTCCCGGCCCTCGCTGTCGGCGTCCTCCGACGAGGCGAACCCGCCGTCGGGGAGGCGGAGGTCGGTGAGCAGGTAGTCGAGCGTCCGCCGGGCGACGCCGGTGAGGGCGTCGTCGCCGGTCACCTGGCCGGCGCGCAGGTAGAGGCGGGCCAGCAGGGCGTTGTCGTAGAGCATCTTCTCGAAGTGGGGGACGTGCCATGCGGCGTCCACGGAGTAGCGGGCGAAGCCGCCGCCGAGGTGGTCGTGGATGCCCCCGGCGGCCATCCGGGTGAGGGTGTGGCCCACCATGTCCGCCGCCGCCGGGGCCCACGGCCGCCCGGCCGCCCGCAGCAGGAACTCGAGGGTCGGCGCCTGGGGGAACTTCGGAGCGCCGCCGAAGCCGCCGTGGTCGGGGTCGTAGGCGCGTTCGAGGGCCAGGTAGGCGGCGGCCAGCGCGGCCTCGTCGGGGGCGTCCCCGGTGCCGGGCAGGGAGGCCCGCACCGCGGCGGCCATCTTCCCGGCGTGCGCCTCGACCTCGTCCCGGCGCGTGGCCCAGGTGTCGGCGACGGCGTGCAGCACACGCACGAACGCCGGCATGCCGTGGCGGTCGTGCTTCGGGAAGTAGGTGCCGGCGTGGAACGGCTCCCCGCCGGGGGTGAGGAACACCGTCATCGGCCATCCGCCGCGCCCGGTGGCGGCCTGGACGGCGTCCATGTAGATGCGGTCCACGTCGGGCCGCTCCTCGCGGTCCACCTTCACGTTGACGAACAACCGGTTCATGACCTCGGCGGTGGCGGGATCCTCGAAGGACTCGTGGGCCATCACGTGGCACCAGTGGCAGGCGGCGTAGCCCACCGACAGCAGGATGGGGCGGTCGAGGCGGCGCGCCTCGTCGAACGCCTCCGGGCCCCACGGCCACCAGTGGACCGGGTTGCCGGCGTGCTGCAGCAGGTAGGGCGACGTGGCGTCGGCCAGGCGGTTGCGGGGGGTCGGGGCCATGGCGGGGCATCGTACGGGGGTCGTCCCGCCAACCACGGCGGTGGGCCCCCGGCGGCGGCGCCGGACCGGCCCGAGAAACCGAGATTGGGGGGTTCACATGGGCGGGTCGCTGTGTCATAGTGTGCCTACCTGCTGGCCTTGTGCGATCGTGAAACGGGGGGTCGCGCGGCCTGTTGGGGTGATGGACGGCACCCGAGAGGACGAGAAACCGTATGGCTGTGGCTGATCGGACGCGGCGCGACCGAGATCGCAACAAGCTCACCGACGAGCGCGGCAGGCTGACCACCGACCTGGTCAGCCAGTACCTCACAGCGATCGGCGAGTACGAGCTGCTGACCGCCGAGCTCGAGGTCGAGTTCGCCCAGAAGATCGAGGCCGGCGAGGACGCCCAGAAGCGCCTGGACGAGAAGGACTACAAGTCCAAGACCGAGCAGGTGGAGCTGCAGCGCACCGCCCGGCTCGGCAAGCAGGCCAAGGACGACTTCCTCACCGCCAACCTCCGCCTGGTCGTCGCCAACGCCCGCCGCTACGCCAACACCTCCGGCATCGACTTCCTGGACCTCATCCAGGAGGGCAACCTGGGCCTGATCCGCGCCGTCGAGAAGTTCGACTGGCGCAAGGGCTTCAAGTTCTCCACCTACGCCACCTGGTGGATCCGCCAGGCGATCACCCGTGCCATCGCCGACAAGTCGCGCACCGTCCGCATCCCCGTCCACCTGCACGACACGCTCGCCGCGGTGCGGGCCGCCCAGGCGAGCCTGAAGGCCGAGCTGGGCCGCGACCCCAAGCCGGCCGAGATCGCCGAGGAGGCCGGGGTCACCGTCGACAAGGTGGAGCTGGCCCTCGGCGTCGCCGACACCGTCTCGCTGGAGCAGCCGGTCGGCGAGGACGGGGCCCAGCTGGGCGACTTCATCGAGGACGAGGAGGCCGTCGACCCGGTGAAGGTCACCGAGGAGCTCGACATCGCCAACAGCCTGCGGCGCAGCATCGACCGGCTCCCCGACCGTGAGGGCCGCATCCTGGCGCTCCGCTACGGCTTCCTCGACGGCGTGCCCCGCACGCTGGAGGAGATCGGCGAGGAGTTCAACCTGACCCGGGAGCGGATCCGCCAGCTGGAGAAGCTGGCGCTGTGCCGCCTCCGCCACCCCTCGTTCGGCATCCGGGAGCAGGACCTGGTCTAGCGGCGGCCCGGCCGCTGCGCCCGCAGGGCGGGCGCGTGGCTAGCCTCGCGCGAGGCCGTGAGGAGGGCGACATGAAGCTCGGCGCATTGGTGGGCGGTTCGGCGGCCGTCATCGGCCCCGAGGCGACGGTGGCCGACGCCGCCGAGGTGCTCGTCGCCCAGGGGCTCGGCAGCCTCGGCGTGGTGGCAGACCGGAGCCTGCAGGGGATCCTCACCGACCGTGACGTGGTGCGCTGCATCGCCGACGGCGCCGACCCCGAAGACGAGCAGGTGTCCGACTGGATGTCCGACGCCCCCGACACGTTCTCCCCCGACGTGGACTGCGAGGACGCGGCCGCCTGGCTGCTCGAGGTCGGCTACCGCCACATGCCGGTGATGGCCGAGGGCGAGTTGCTCGGCATCGTCTCGATCCGCGACATCCTCTGGGCCATCATCTCGGGGGAGT
>JAHLKU010000055.1 GCA_020444505.1 Actinomycetota bacterium
CGCCGGTGCCGCTACATCGGGTCGGCCCGGGTGTACGACCCGAACCGGGTGATCTGGGGGTTGAAGGTCATGGTGATCGTCCCCGTGGCGCCGGAGCGGTGCTTCTCCACCTTCACCTCGGCGAGGCCCTTCGACTCCACCTTGTCGGGGTTGTACCACTCGTCGCGGTAGATGAACATGACGATGTCGGCGTCCTGCTCGATGGCGCCCGACTCACGGAGGTCGCCGAGGCGGGGGCGCTTGTCCTCCCGTGACTCCAGGGCGCGGTTCAACTGCGACACGGCGATCACCGGCACGTGCAGTTCGCGGGCCAGGTTCTTGAGCGAGCGGCTGATCTCGGCGATCTCCTGCTGGCGGTTCTCGGTGCGGGCGTTGCCCTGCATCAACTGCAGGTAGTCCACGACCACCAGGCCCAGGTCCTCCTTGCGCTTCAGCCGCCGGCACTTGGCCCGCACCGCGGTGATGGTGAGATCGGAGGAGTCGTCCACGTACAGCGGCATGGTGAACAACTGCGAGGCGGCGCGGCTCACCCGCTGCCACTCGTTGCCGTCGATCTGGCCGGTGCGCAGCTTGGTGGAGTCCACCCGCGCCATGCCGGACAGCAGCCGCGAGACGATCTCCTCCTTGCTCATCTCCAGCGTGAAGATGGCCACCGTGGTACCGGCGCTGGCGACGTGCTCGGCCATGTTGAGGGCCAGCGTGGACTTGCCCATCGACGGCCGGGCGGCGATGACCACCAGGTTGGCCGGCTGCAGGCCGGCCAGCTTCCGGTCGAGGTCCGTGAACCCGGTGGCGAGGCCGGTCAGGTCGGAGCCGCGCTCGTGCAGCTCCTCGATGCGCTCCAGCGACTGCTGCAGCATCGGCCCCACCGGCACCAGGCCGTCGCCCACCTGCCGTTCGGCCACCGCCAGCACGGTGGCCTCGGCGGTGTCCACCACCTCCTCGATGGGCAGCTCGCTGCGCATCGCCAGCGTCGTCACCTCGCCGCCGGCCTTCATCAGGCGCCGCCGCGAGGCGGTCTCGTCGACGATGGCGGCGTAGAAGTCGACGTTGGACGCCGTCGGCACCCGCTCCAGCAGCGCCGTCAGGTACTCGATGCCCCCGATGCGCTCCAGCTGGTCGCTGCGCCGCAGCGCATCGGCCACCGTGATGGCGTCGATGGGCTGGTTGGCGTCGTAGAGGCCGCGGATGGCCTCGAAGATCGACTGGTGCGCCGGCTTGTAGAAGTCCTCCGGGTGGAGCCGCTCCAACGCCTCGTTGGCTGCGTCCGCCGACAACATCACCGCCCCGAGGACCGATTCCTCCGCGTCCAGATTGTGCGGCGGCACCGCCGCACCGGTCGTCCTCGGTCCGTCGAGCGTGCTGGTCATCTCAGGCGGGGATCACATCCAGGGTCAGGGTGGTCTCTACGTCGGGGTGGGGCCGCACGACGATCTCGTGCAGGCCGATCTCCTTGATGGGCGCCGCCAGCTTGATGTGGTCGGCGTCCACGGCGAGGCCGGTGAACGTCTCGATGGCGGCGGCGATGTCCTTGACGCCGATCGACCCGAACAGCTTGCCCTCGTCCGCCGAGCGGGCGGCGACGACGACGCGCTGGCCGGCGAGCGGCCCGACGATCTCCTCGGCCTCGGCCCGTGCCTTGCGGACCGCCTCCTCGCGGGACCGCTGCAGGGCCTCGGCCTGCTTCATGGCGCCGCGGGTGGCCTTGACGGCCAGCGACCGGGGCACCAGGTAGTTGCGGGCGTAGCCGTCGGCCACGTCCACCACGTCGCCCTTGTGGCCCAGGCCCTCCACGTCGTTGGTGAGGATGACCTTCATCGGTTGATGTAGGGGAGCAGGGCCAGTTCGCGGGCGTTCTTGATGGCACGGGCGACCTTGCGCTGATGCTGCACACAGGTGCCGGTGACCCGGGACGACCGGATCTTGGCGCGATCGGACATGAACTTGCGGAGCAGCGCCACGTCCTTGTAGTCGACGTAGTCGATCTTCTCCACGCAGAAGTAACAGGGCTTCTTGCTGACCCTCCGGCCGCCGCGCTCGTCGCGCTTGCGGCGGGGTCGTCTGGGGCTCTTCGGTGACATTGGGAAGTGCGTCCTCCTCGGGATGCCTAGAACGGGGCCTCGTCGGGGCCGTAGTCGTCGCGGGGGGCGGCCGGGGCAGCCGGGACGCCGCTGTCAGCGCTGCCGCCGCCGTACGAGTCTCCGGTCCGCGGCGACCGGGTGACCGTGGCGGTCGCCCAGCGCAGGGACGGGCCGATCTCGTCGATGGCGACCTCGACCGTGGAGCGCTTCTCGCCCTCCCGGGTCTCCCAGGTCTGCTGCTCGAGCCTGCCGGTGACGATGACCCGCATGCCCTTCTGCAGCGACTCGGCGGCGTTCTCGGCGGCGTCGCGCCACAGCGTGCCGCCGAAGAAGGAGGTCTCCTCCTGCCACTCGCCACCGCGCTGGTACCGGCGGTTGACGGCGAAGCGGACCTTCGCCATGGCCACGCCGGAGGCGGTGAACCGCAGTTCGGGGTCGTCGACCAGGTTGCCGATGAGCGTCACTGAATTCGCTGGCATCTCGTGTTCCTCGTGTTCTCTCTCGTCTCGGTGTGTCTCCACCCTGCAGTGTGCCGGGTGGGTGTGACGTTCGTTCGGCTACTCCGGGCGGATGAACTTGTGGCGCACGACGTTGTCGGACAGCGACAGCGCGCGATCCACGTCGTCCACGGCACCGGCCTCGGCGTCGAAGGTGACCAGGGCATACCAGCCCTCGTGGAGATGGTCGATCTCGTAGGCGAAGCGGCGCTTCCCCCAGAAATCGGTCTCCTTGACCGTTGCTCCACCGGCGGCCAGGGCCTGCTCGATGGTGGTCACCTCGTTACGGACCTCGTTCTCGGCCATCTCGGGCCGGAAGATGGTCATCAGTTCGTAGGCGCGCATCGTTGCGCTCCACCTCCTTTGGACACCCTCGATCCGGGCGGCCCCCGAAGGGGCAGGTCGGGGAAGGCCGCGAGTGTACACCGCGCGCCGGAGGTCGCGGAAGTCGTCCCTACGGAACGCCCAGTGTCACCTCGGCGAGGCCGTCGAAGCCCCCCGCCGGCACCTCGACCGCCCATCGGTACGGCCCGGCGGCGCGGTAGTACGGGCACGGTCCGGCCTCGCACGGCACCATCGCCAGCAGATCCACCAGCGCCCCCGCGGCGTCGAAGAAGGCGATGTCGAGGGGGATCAGGGTGTCCTTCATCCAGAACCTCGCCGTGCTGTCGTCCGGGTAGGCGAACAGCATGCCGTCCAGGCCGCCGAGGTCGGCGACCCCCATCAACCCCTGTGCCCGCAGCCCCGGGGTGTCGGCCAGCGCCACCAGCCACGGCTCACCCCCCACCGTCACCTCGACGGTCTCGAACCCGGGCACCCCCGCCGCCACGGTGCTGGCCGCAGACGTGGTGGCCGTGGTGGTGGACGGCGCAGGCGCCGTCGTGGGGACGGCCGGGACCTCCCCGCCGCAGGCCGCTGCGGCGAGGCAGAGGAGGGCGGCGGCCGCTACTCCCCGGACGACCCCTCCCCAGCGCGGAGCGCCTCGGCCACCTCGGCGGGCAGGTGGTAGGTCTCGTCGTCGGCGGGGAAGGCGCCGCTGCGCACGTCGGCGAAGAACTCCTCGAGCGCGGCCACGGCGACGTCGGCCAGTTCGGCGTACTTGCGGACGAACTTGGCGAGGCGGCGGTCGTGCAGGCCGAGCACGTCGTGGAACACCAGCACCTGGCCGTCGCAACCGCGCCCCGCGCCGATGCCGATGGTGGGCACGTCGATCTCTGCGGTGATCATCTCCGCCACCACGTCGGGCACGCCCTCCAGCACGATCGAGAACACCCCGGCCTCGGCGAGCGCCCGGGCGTCGGCCATCAGCGCATAGGCCGACTCCAACCCCCGCCCCTGCACCTTGTAGCCGCCCATGGCGTGGACCGACTGCGGGGTGAGGCCGATGTGGCCCATCACCGGGATCTCGGCGTCGAGGATGGCCCGGATGGTCGGCACCCGCTTGGCGCCGCCCTCCAGTTTCACGGCGCCGGCGCCGCCCTCGCGGATGAAGCGCGCCGCGTTGCGGACCGAGTCCTCGGTGGTCACGTGGTACGACATCCACGGCATGTCCCCCACCACCAGCGCCCGGGGCGCCGCCCGGGTGACGGCCGCGGTGTGGTGGATCATGGCGTCCATGGTCACCTCGGGCGTGCTCTCGTACCCCAGCACCACGTTGGCGACCGAGTCGCCCACCAGGATGATGTCGGCGCCCGCCCGGTCGGCGATGCGCGCCGACGGGGCGTCGTAGGCGGTGACCATCCGGAGCTTGTCGCCCCCCTTGGCGGCCTTCACCGAGGGTGCGGTGACCTTGTCCATGGCGTGTCCCTTCTCTCCGCCGTCGCCGGTCGGAGGACTCGTCGGGAGTGTTCGCGGCGCCGGCCGTCCGCTGGCCTCCGCCGCTCCGGGAGTCGCCGGTGCCGCGGCCCGCGCCGCCCCGGATCGTAGCGACCGCAGGGTCCCGGCGATCGCGCCCTCCGGCGGGCGCTAGGTTCGGCGGCAGCCGTCATCGAGGAGCGCCATGGCCCGCAAGGACATCACGATGAGCCCCGGGGAGCTCCACGAGTTCCTGCAGAGCGGCTTCACGCTGCAGGTGGCCACCGTCGGCAAGGACGGGGCGCCGCACGTCGCCCCCATGTGGTACGTGCTGGACGGCGACGAGATCGTGTTCCGCTCGTTCACCAAGTCCCAGAAGATCGTCAACCTGCAGCGCGACCCCCGCCTCACCGTGGTCCGGGAGGAGGGCATCGCCTACGCCGAGTTGAAGGGGGTCATGATCCAGGGGACGGCCCGTCTGGTCGAGGACCCCGCCTACGTGCTGGAGATCTACCGGCGGGAGGCCGCCAAGTACCCCATGGTCGGCCCCGAGCCGGTCCAACTCGACGACGAGGCGCTGGACCAGGCGTTCGGCCGGTTCGCCCCCAAGAACACCGCCGTCGTGGTGGAGCCGCGCAAGATCATCTCCTGGGACCACACCAAGTTGGGCGGGGCGTACTAGCCGGGCAGGCCCGCAGGCTCAGCCGGTCCTCGTCGCCGCCACTTCGATCGAGGTCTCCGCGGTCGTGATCGTGCCGGTGAGCGCGCCTCCGGCGATCGACCCCTCTCCGGTCCAGCCGCCGCTGGACGGCGGCGCCGCACTCCCTGCCGAGGCCGCCGTCGCCGTGTAGTCGCCCTCGCAGGCGAGGGCGCCTCCTGCCGTCACGGCTCCGTCGCAGCCGCCGACGAGCGTGTAGGTGACCTCGACGCCCGAGAGCGTCGCGGTCACCGAGCCGTCGACCGTCCCGCTGAAGGACAGGTCGTCGCCGACGATGGCGGTGAACGGGATCTCCCCGATCACCCCGTCGCCCTGCGCGGTGACCGTCACGGCGCCGATGTAGGTGCCGGCCAACGGCACGGCGTCGCCTCCGATGGTGGCGGCGGCGCACATGCCGGTGTCGCGACGGGTGGCCACCACCCGGGCCCGCTGGCCGTCCTGGGCGAACGTGTACTCCCACACCGCCGTCCCGGCGGCGTCGAAGCCCTGGGCGTCGCCGTAGAAGGTGCCGGGGCCGCTGCTCTCGAACTCCACGAACGTGCCGCCCGGGCCGACCCACGCCAGGGTGACGGCGACCTCGTAGGCGAGGTCGGCCACCTCGGCGGCAGAGATCTCGATCGAGCCCCGCCGGAGCAGCTCCTCCCGGCTGAGGTCGATGCCGAGCCGCTCGGTCAGCACCAGGTACACGGCCTCGTCCACCCGCATCAGGGGCCCGACCGCCGGGTCGACCGGGGTGCTCGCCCCATCGAGCGTCCACGTCGTCGCCGCCGAGCGGACCAGGTAGTCCTTCAGTTCGGCCGGCGTGAGTGTGGGGTCGAGGCCTCGCAGCATGGAGATCGCCCCGGTCACCTGGGGAGCGGCGTAGCTGTTGCCGTTGGAGAAGTCCGAGCCGTGCCGGTTCCGGTCGGAGCCGTCCCCCCTGAGCGGGAGGCCGTTCACGGCCGAGATCGTCACCTCGCCGCCCGCCGCGTAACCGGAGCCCCAGTCGTACTCGGAGCCGGGGCCGTCTCCATCGAGGTCCCAGCGTGCGCCGCCGGTGTCGAGTCCGGTCACGGTGACGACGTTGGGCTCGTCGAGGCCGGCGAACCAGTCGTTCCGCCCGTCGAGACCAACTTCGTGGTTGGGTGCCGCGGCCACGACGATCACCTCGGGGTAGCGGCGCGCCAGGCTCCGCAGGTAGGCGCGGCCCACCTCTGCGACCAGGGGATCGGCCCCGTCCTGGCCCATCGAGAGATTCACCACGGTGGCGCCGTCGCGCACCACCTGCTCGATGGCCAGCAGCGTCGTCATGAGGCCGGCGCTCCCGTACACGCGCGGGCCGGCGTACCCCCCCTGCGCCCCGGCGTAGTCCTCCTGACCCACCCCCCCGACGGCCAGGAGGTGCTCGTCGTCGAGGAGCACCGGGTCGTCGCCGGCGATCTCCCGCCACTCGTCGCCCTCCACCCAGTAGATGCTCCCCGTGTCCTGGTACACGGAGGCGTGGACGATCTCGGACGAGGAGGTCAGCGGCCCGAGCACGCCGTTGACGCCGCCGTTGTCGTGGCGCCCGGCCAGCACCGACACCACCTCGGTGCCGTGCGACGTGGCCGACCGCCCGAAGTGCTCCAACGTGACCGGTGTCATCTGCCCGTGCTCGTACGCCACGGCATCGGCTCGTGCGGCCCGGATCGCGGCAGCTCCCTCGCCGGTGAACTCGTCCGACCCGGCAAACAGGCTGCTGTCGACCACCCCCATCGTGGGCATCTGCACCGGCACGCCGCTCCCGGCGATCATCTGGTGAGCGGCGTCCAGGCCGATCGCACGGTAGGCGGCGGACGCTGCACCGTCGTACAGGTCGGAGTCGGTGGCACTGCAGGACCGGTCGGCCGACCGCATCTGGGCCATCGGGTTCGGTGCCACCGTCACCCCGTCGAAGGCGGCGGCGGCCGCCAGGGCTTCCGCCAACCCGATCTCGGTGTCGGTGGGGAGTTGCAGCAGGACGACACCCGCATCCCAGAGGCGGCCGACCTCGGTGGCGCCGAGCGCCGCCGCGACATCGTCGATCGTCGTGTCGGGCGCGCCCGGCCCGGCGACGGCGATCACCTGGCCGGCCGCCACGACGCCGAACCGCTCGGAGACCAGCACCCCCAGGTCGAGCGTGAGGAACGTCGCATCGGCCGGACCGGCGGTGCCCGGCACCGGTGCTCCCGGCGCCGACGTGCCGGCCAGCGTGTAGACGGTGTGGGCGCACGACGGCTCGGCGTCCGGATCGACGCCCGGCTCCCAGATGTGCGCCTCGAACCCGCCGAACGACAGCCGGAACTCGAGCGTGGCGCGTCCCGTCTCGGTGTCGCCGTCCCGCCGGTAGGCCGTGTCGGACACCTGCTGCATCACGAAGGAGTGCTCGTCGACGTCCACTTCGACGCCACCGTCGACGAACGCCAGTGTCACCGTGCGCTGCGGCGCGTCGTCGCCGAGGGTGCACGTCCCGTCGACCACTTCCAGGTCGTAGTGGTGCGTTCCCTCCAGCGCCGTCTGCGGGGTGGCCGGTTCGGTCGTCGTACTCGCTGCGTCGCCGATGGTGGCGGCCACGGTGCTGCCGCCGCCCACCTCCGGGAGGGCGGACGACCCGCTGCCCCCGCCGCATGCCGCCGACACCACGGCCAGTGCCGCCACCACGATCGTCGCGCGCCGCATCCCGGTGCTCCTCTCCTCTGCCACTTGCGACGACAGCGTGGCATCGGCCACCGCGCCGCCCAAGGGGAGAACGGCCCGTTGCCGCGCCGGCGGGGGACCGCATCCCCGTTGCGGGCGCAGCCGGAGTCGTGCCGGTAGGGTGCCGGCACCACGACGCACGGGAGGGCCGATGAGCCGCACCGACGACGCCGCGACCGCAACTCCCCCGGCCGACTACTCCGACCTGCGGGCGCTGTTCATCAACTGCACGCTGAAGCGGTCCCCCGAGATGTCGCACACGCAGGGGCTCATCGACATCTCGGCGGCGATCATGGAGGCCAACGGAGTCGCCACCGAGACCATCCGCGCCGTCGACCACGACCTCGCTTCCGGCGTCTGGCCCGACATGACCGAGCACGGGTGGGACACCGACGAGTGGCCGGCGATGTACGAGAAGGTGATGGAAGCCGACATCCTGGTGCTCGGCTCGGCCATCTGGCTGGGCGACAAGACCTCGGTGTGCACGCAGGTGATCGAGCGCCTGTACGGCAACTCGGGCATCCTCAACGACGCCGGCCAGTACGCCTACTACGGCAAGGTGGGCGGCTGCCTGATCACCGGCAACGAGGACGGCGCCAAGCACTGCGCCATGAACATCCTGTACTCGCTGCAGCACCTCGGCTACACCGTGCCGCCGCAGGCCGACGCCGCCTGGCTGGGCGAGGCCGGGCCCGGGCCCTCCTACCTCGACCCCGGTTCCGGCGGGCCCGAGAACGACTTCACCAACCGCAACACCACGTTCATGACGTGGAACCTGCTGCACCTGGCCAGGATGCTCAAGGACGCCGGCGGCCTCCCCGTGCACGGCAACCAGCGGTCGGCGTGGGACGCCGGGTGCCGGTTCGACTTCCCCAACCCGGAGTACCGCTGAGCCACCGCGGCCTCACCCGGCGCCGAGGCCCCGCAGCCGCCCGGTGACGAGGCGCTCCACCTCGGCGGGGTAGGCGACGCCCACCGCGGCGCACACCTCCCGGGCCACCCGGCCGAACACGTCGATGGTGGCGAGGGCGGCGCGCACCGCATCGGCGGCGTCGAAACCGCCCCACACCCCGTGGAGGGCGGCCCATTCCTCCTCACCCACCCAGCCCCGCATGCCCCGGCCGATGTGGCGGACGTCGGCGCCCGGGTCGGCCAGCAGCGCCCGCCACTCCAGCATCCGCCGCAGGTAGCGCTTGATGGTGCCGTCCCGGAACTTGGCGGCCCACAACTCGCCGCGAGCCAGGTAACCGGGCAGGTGGTGCATCTCCAGCCAGAACACCGACACCGCCCGCTCCACCTCCGCCGCCGCCGGCCCCGGCACGGGGTGGTGGTGCCCGTCGGGTTCGGGCAGCACCTCGGTGATGCCGCCGGGATCGTGGAGCACGCGGTACCCGCGCCGGTACAGGTCGGTGAGGCCTCCGGCCTGGCCGTCGATGCGGTCCCGCCCGCACAGCGAGAAGTCCACCTCGCCCTCCGGGTAGATCACCAGGCGCGTGGCGTGGTCGCCGTCCCCGGCGACCAGGGGCACCACCACCAGCACCTCGCCGAACGTGCCCGGCCAGGCGTCGTCCGCCGCCAGGGCGGATGGGTCGTCGCAGATCACCTCGACGTCGAGGTCCGACCACTCGTCGGGCCGGCCCCCGAGTGCAGCCCTCGACCCGGTCAGCACCAGCGCGAGCACCGAGGGCTCGGCCTCGGCCCACGCCACGATCCTCCCGAGGACGTCCTCCATGGCGTCACCCTGCCACACCGGGAAGCGGCGCCGCTCACTCCCCGGGGCCCAGTTCCTCGAACAGGGTGATCTGCAACCCGGCAGGCGCCTCGAGACGCGAGTTCAGCGAGTCCCACGGCGTCGGGGTGGGCCCGGCCACCAGCGTCGCCCCGGCCCCCACCAGGCGGCCGGTCACCGCCCGGGCGTCGTCGACCTCGAAGGCCACCCGGATGGGCCCCGCCACGTCCCTGCCCACCTCGAGATGGTCGATGAGCCGGCGTTGCGCGGCGTTGACGATCTCCAGCGTCGCCCGCCCGGCCCCGAGCGCGACCACCCGCGCCCCGCCCTCGCTCTCCACCGAGAACTCCTCTGGCATCCCCAGCGCGTCCCGGTAGAAGGCCAGGGCCCTGTCGAAGTCGTCCGCCTCCACCACCAGGCGCAACTGCAGCACCCGCGGCGGGGACTCGTCGTTCGGCATGCGTCCTCCTCGTACGGCGGCCGGGCGATGGTAGGTGGGGACGGCGCCGCCGCGCCGGGCGGGTACCGTGCCGGCATGCCCGAGCCGGTGATGTCGTTCGACGGGTTCGACCTGGTCCCGATCACGGAGGCCGACCTGCCGCGCATCGTGGCGTGGCGGAGCCGGCCCGAGGTGCACGAGTGGTACGGGGGGCGCCCCGTCACCGAGGACGAGATCCGGCGCAGGCATCTGGAGAGCGGCGAACCGGTGGCCCGCTGCATCGTCCGCCTGCATGGCCGTCCCGTCGGGCACCTGCAGTTCTACGAGTACCTCGACGAATGGAAGGGTGCGATCGGGCTGGGGCCGTCCGACACCGGGGTGTGGGGCCTCGACGTGTACCTCGGCGACCCGGCGCTGCACGGCCGGGGCATCGGCACCCGGCTGGTGCGGGGCGTGGCGGAGCGCCTCGCCGCCGACCACGGGGCCGAGCGGGTGGTGATCGACCCGCACGTCGAGAACCTGGCGGCGGTGCAATGCTACGAGAGGGCGGGGTTCCGCCGGGTGCGCCTCCTCCCCGCCTACGAACGGGTGCGCGGCGCGTGGCGGGACGCCTGGCTGATGGAGTTCGGGGACGACGCCGCCACCTAGGGGCTTGCCGAACGCCGTGGGGATGGCACTCTGGGAGCCGACATGCCGCCCGATACCGACCACGCGCCGGCGATCATCGAAGAGAGCCGCCTCGACGCCTTCAAGCACTGGGCGCGCCGGGTCACGCTCGCCTCCATCTTCGGCAACGCCTTGCTGGGCATCTGGGCCGTCGCCGGCGACCTCGACGAGATCGGCGCCGCGGTGCTGGCCACCTCGCTCCTGCTGACCGCAGCCGGCGTCACCTCGGTGGCGTGCGCCGCCGCCATCCCGGAGCGCCGCATCGGGTGGCTGATCCCCCTCCTCGGCGTCGGCGCCGCCCTCGCCGGGTACGCGCTGCTGATCGGCGCGGTGTGGAACGACTTCCACATGTCCCTGCTGTGGCGCCTCGGGGGCAGCCTGGTCACGGTCGCGGTCGGCATCGGCTACGCCTCGCTGGTCAGCGACGTGCACCTCCCCGGCCGCTACCGCCGCCTGCTCCCCACCGCCTACGTGCTGGTGGGTGCCATCGCCGTCTTCACCATCGCGGTGCTGTGGGGATGGAGCCCCGGCGAGGCCTGGCGGCTGCTGGTGATCATGGCGGTGCTGCTGGGGGCCACCACCATCGCCGCCCCCGTGGTGGAGCGCCTCCGTCCTGCAGCGACGCCCGCCCCCGAGATCACCCACTGCCCGTACTGCGGCGGGGCGGCGCGGGGCCACGGGGTGAAGGGGCGGTGCCCGGCGTGCCACCGCCGGTTCCGGGTGACCGAGGTCTAGAGGCGCTCCCGCAGCCAGGCGATGTCGGCCGCCTGCCCGCCGTCGTCGTCGGGGGTCTCCACCACCACCGGGGCGCCTGCGGCACGCACCACCCCCACCAGCAGGTCCTCGGGGATCTCCCCCTGTCCCAGGTTGGCATGGCGGTCGCGCCGGGAGCCGGCCGGGTCGCGCGAGTCGTTGCAGTGCACCAGATCGATGCGCCCGGTGGCGGCCACCAGGCGCTCCACCACCGTGGACAGGTCCTCCCCCGCCGCCCAGGCGTGGCACGTGTCCAGGCACACGCCCACGTTCAGGTGGCCGATCTCCTCCCACAGCGGGCCGTAGTTGTCGATGTCCCGAACCACGGCGTGGCCGCCGCCCGCGGTGTTCTCGATCAGCACCGGCACCGCCGGGTCGATGGGCTCCAGGGCCTTGCGCCACCGCTCCCACCCCACCGCCAGGTCCTCGTCGTCGCCCAGGTGCCCGCCGTGGACGATCACCCCCGACGCCCCCACCGCAGCCGCCGCCTCGACGGTGTCGGCGATGATCTTGCGGCTGGGGATCCGCACCCGGTTGTTGGGCGACCCCACGTTCACCAGGTACGGGGCGTGGGCGTAGAGAGCGATGTCCGAGGCCTTCAGCGCCTCGGCGTCGGCGCGCGGCACCGGCTTCTTCCACGACTGGGGGTTCGACAGGAACACCTGCACCAGGTCGGCGCCGCGCTCTGCGGCGGCCGCCAGGGGGTCGGCGCTGCGGACGTGGGCGCCGATGGGCACCGTCACGACTCGTCCTGGGCTTCGGCCACCGACACCGCCGTCCCCCGGAACGGGGCGAGGTGGGCCTCGATCATCGGGGCGATCTCGTGGGCCTGGTGGTCCCACTCGTTGGCGTACAGGTGCAGCCACGGCGGGCCCACCACCGCGCCCCACGGCTCGGGCGGCAGCAGCGAGTCGTCGATGAACCGCAGCGACAGCACCGGCACCCGGCCGGTCTCGTCCTCCAGGATGCCCGAGCGCACCTCGGCCACCTCGGACCACGAGTACCGGTGCTCCTGGGACACCCGGCGCCCCACTCGCAGGGTGAGGTGGGAGGGCTCCAGCGTCAGCACCCTGCGGGGCACCAGCAGGTCCTTGAGGCCCCACCCGGCTGCGGCGAGGCCCGCCGCGAACAGCATCACGCCCCACATGACCTCGCGGCGGCGCTGGGCCTTCCCGGTCTCGGTCAACTGCAGGATGGTGGTGTCGACGGTGGACCCGTCCTCCAGCGTCTGCGTCGCCGACACCTCGGTGGTCTCCGCCTCCGGGAACCACTTGTGGGCGAAGGTCATGTCGATGGCCAGCAGCACCATGGGGATGGCGAACAGCACGTAGGCGATGGGCCGCCAGGCGGCGCGGGCGACGTTGACCTTCACGGCGTCCTCTGGGGTGCGGGCACGGCCACACAATAGGGCGCGGACGGCCCGTCGCCCCACGGTGGCTACGCTCGCTCCTCGTGGAACTCGTCTTCATCCGCCACGCCCAACCCGCCTGGGCGGTCGACGGCCGCACCGTGCCCGACCCGGTGCTGACGCCGCGCGGCCACGGCCAGGCCGCCGAGGCCGCCGCCCGCCTCGCCGCCGACGGTCCGTGGGACGAACTGCTCGTCTCCCCCCTGGTGCGCGCCCGCCAGACGGCCGAGCCGATCGCCGAGGCCGTCGGGGTGGAGCCGACGGTGATCGACGACATCGCCGAGATCACCGGCGACGGCTTCGACGACACCCCGATCGAGCGGCTCCAGGAGGTGTTCGAGGCGGAGCGGTCCCGCCCCTGGGACCAGTGGTGGGACGGCTTCACCGGCGGCGAGACCTTCCATCACTTCCACGACCGCATCGCCGGGGCGATGGATCGGATCCTCGCCGAGCGGGGCCTCGTCGACCGGCCCGAGCCCTACCTGTGGGACATCCCCGACGACCCGGGACGCATCCTGATCGTGGCCCACGGCGGGACCAACTCAGTTGCGATCGGGCACCTGCTGGGCCTGGAGCCCACGCCGTGGGAGTGGGAGCGGTTCCGCCTCCCCCACGCCTCCCTGAGCCGGATCGCTCCCAACCGCCTGGCGGGCGCGCACATCCTTGCACTGGCGTCGTTCGCCGACGTGGCGCACCTCACCGAGGTGACGTACTAGCGCCGGTGGAATCGGTCGAACGGTGCGGCGCGGCGGCGCCGGATCTCCACCTCACGGGCGATCAGCAGCAGTGAGGCGCCGAGCAGCAGGAAGACGAGGGCGGCGAGGCCGATCCGATCGGCGTCGATGCCGGTCATCGGCAGTTCCTCGTCGGCGCCGAAGCCGATGTCGCCGTCGTCCCAGTCCTGGCCCGGCAGCAGGGTGATCTCGTAGGACGGCGGCGTCGTCGCCGACATCCCGTCGCCCACCGTCAGCAGGTCCGCCGCACCGCGGTAGGTGCCCGGGGGCAGGTAGGAGAAGCGGTACAGGCCGTCGGCGCCGGTCGCCTGCGACGGGTACTCCCAGTCGTCGGCGGTGCCGAGCACCCCGTCGGCGCCGGCGTACACCAGGCCCACGGTGATCCCCGACAGCGGAGGCTCTCCGGCGTCGTAGCCGCCATCGGCGTCCTCGTCGAGCCACACCAGGTCGCCGACCGACCCGGTGCCCTGCTCCACGAAGTCCTGGCCGGTGAGGTCCTCGCCCGGCGCCAGCGAGACCGCGGCGTCGCCGGAGGCGTCGCCGTCCGGGTCGGAGGCGAGGGCGTAGCCGTCGGGCACGCCGGACTGGTCGATCTCCACCGTGTAGTCGCCCGGCAGCACGCCGTCGAACAGGTACGAGCCGTCGGACAGGGTCGCGACCACGGCGATCACCGTGCCGCCGTCGTCACGCAGGCGGATGGTGACCCCGCCGAGCGGCGGTTCGGGGGCGGTGCGGGCCAGGTCGAGGTCCAGGTCCACCCACACGGTCCCTGCGACCGACGCCGGCTCCGGCTGGTACCCGATCGGCTCCGAGGCGACGCCGCCCGCCGGCACGGCCACCGTCTGGGTGTCGTTGGCGGTGGTCAGCAGGTGCCCGGCCGGCACGGTGGCGGGGTCCACCGCCAGGTTGGCGGGGCCGAGCGCCGCGGTCTGGGCCCAGTTGCCGTCGCCGTCGGAGGTCACCCGGTAGACGGTGCCGTCGTCGTCCACGATCACCACGTCCACCCCGGGCAGGTCGGGCTCGCCCGGGTCCTGGACGCCGTCGCCGTCCTCGTCCACGAACAGGTGCCCGGTCAGGCCGCCGAACGACGCCTCGTAGGCGACGGTGGCGTCGTCGGAGCCCTCGGCCAGGTTGCCCTCCCCGTCGTCGGCCTGGGCGTGCACCACGTTCACGTGGTCCGGGTCGCCGTAGTCGCCGGTCAGGAAGGCGTCGAACGAGCAGGAGAGCGTCCCGCCCACGGCGATCGCCGCCGGCTGGTCGTCGCAGGTGTTGTTCGACACGGCCGGGTTGGCGCCGTCGAGCAGGTCGCCGAACACGTCGTCCACCAGCAGGGTGAGGGTGACGTCCTCGGCCGACGTGTTCGCCACCTCCACCGCATAGGTGACCGTGCCGCCGGGCTCGGGGATGGAGCCCACCGACGGGGTCTTCGACACCGAGATGGTGGCCAGTTCGTCACCGAACGCCACGGTGGCGTCGTCGGAGTTGGTCGCGGTGTTGCCGTCGCCGTCGGAGGCCGTCGCGGTGACGGTGTCCACGTGGGCGGGGTCGCCCGCCATGCCGGCGAGGAAGGCGTCGAACGAGCAGGAGAGCGTCCCGCCCACGGCGATCGACGCCGGCTGGCCGACGCACGTGTTGTTGGCGACGGCCGGGTTGGCGCCGTCGAGCAGGTCTCCGAACACGTCGTCCGACAGCGAGGTGAGCGTCACCGGCTCGCCGGAGGTGTTGTCCACCTCGATCGAGAACGTCACCGTGCCTCCCGGCTCGGGCACCGAACCGGCGGAAGGGGTCTTCGACACCGAGATGGTCGGCAGCGCGTCGGTGAAGGCGACGGTCGCGTCGTCGGCGTCCGACACCGGGTTGCCCTCGTCGTCGCGTGCCGCCGCCGTCACGGTGTCCACGTGGTCGGGGTCGCCGAAGAGGCCGGTCACGGCTGCGTCGAACGTGCAGGTGAAGGCGGTGCCGGCGGCGAGCGCGGTGGGCTGGTCGTCGCAGGTGTTGGCGGACACGGCCGGGTTGGCGCCGTCCAGCAGGTCCCCGAACACGTCGTCCGAGAGCGAGGTGAGGGTGACGCCCTCCGGCGACTCGTTCTCCACCTGCACCAGGAAGGTGACGGTGCCGCCCGGTTCGGTGAGCGTGTCGGGCAGCGCCGTCTTGGTGGTGGTAATGGACGGCAGCACGTCGTCGAACCCCACGGTGGCGGCGTCGTCGTCGGTGGCCGGGTTGCCCTCGCCGTCGGTGGCGGTGGCGGTCACCGTGTTCAGGTGATCCGGTCCCGAGGCATCGCCCGCCAGCAAGGCCTCGAAGGAGCAGGTGAACGTGGCGCCGACGGCAACCGCCGCCGGGGTGGTCGGGCAGGTGTTGGCCGACACGGCCGGGTTCGACGGGTCGAGCAGGTCCCCGAACACGTCGTCCGACAGCGAGGACATGGTGACCGGCTCCACCGACGTGTTCTCCACCTCGACCGTGAACGTGACGGAGGCGCCGGGCTCGGGCACCGAGGCCGCCGACGGCGTCTTGACGGCGGCGACCGAGGGCAGCACGTCGGTGAAGGCGACGGTGGCCGAGTCGGTGTCGAGGGCGGTGTTGCCCTCCCCGTCGGAGGCGGAGGCGGTGACCGTGTCGGAGTGCGCCGGGCCCGACGCGTCGCCGGTCAGGGCGGCGTCGAACGAACA
>JAHLKU010000056.1 GCA_020444505.1 Actinomycetota bacterium
GACCGTCACCGCCTCCGCCGCCACCACCAGGCGCCTGCCGTGGCCAGGGCCAGGACTCCCGCCCCGAGCAGCGCGACCACGACGATGCCGTCGTTCCCCTCGCCCTCGTCCTCGTCGGGTTCGGCCGGCGTCGCGACGGCGACGGTGGGGGAGGAGGCGCCCGGCTCGAGCGCCAGCGGGTCCTCGGCCTCGAAGGCGAACAGGCCGAGGACGACGCCGCTGTCCTCGCCGAGCAGGTCGCCCGACGACCGCACCTCCACGGTGTACCGGCCGTCGGCGGGCGCCAGCCAGCCGACGTCGGTGTCGTAGCCGGTGAGTCCGTCGAGTTGCTCCCCGGCCTGCGGCATCCGGGCGCCGTCGGGGTCGAGCACGACCACCGTGACCTCTCCCTCGGAGGGGCTGTATCCGGATGCCTGGCGCCACGCCGTCTGGAGCATCTCGCCTTCGGCGAGGTCGACGGCGTACGAAGACGCAGTGCCCGGCGTGATCCTGCCCCACACCTCGACGGCCCGGAGCGGTGTCAGCGGCCCGATCGGGTCGCCCTCCCACGGCTGCAGGCCGAGGAGCACCGGATCCTCCTCGGGGCCGGCCCCGTCGGCCAGCACCCAGGGGACGGCGGTGCGCTCGCCGGCTTCCTCACCGGCAGGGTACAGCGTGACCCCGAGGTCGAGCTCGCTGGTCCCCGGTGCCTCCGACTCCCAGGTGAAACCCACGTAGTAGCGCCCCGGGGCCAGCCCCGGCGCCGGCCGGTCGGCCGTCCAGGTGTCGTACAGCCCGCCGTTGATCCCCTCCTCGCGCATGCGCTCGGCCATCCCGGCCAGGTACGGGTCCTCGGCCTCCCAACCCGGCCACGCCGGCGGGGCGGCCCGCGGGTCGGTGACGGCCTCGACGCGGATCGGGTCACCGAACGGCACCCACCGGGCGGCGTCCACCAGCGGCATGCGGTCGGGCACGTCCACGGTCACCCCCAGCACGGCGTGGGTGTGACCGACGTCTTCGCCGTCGCTGTCGACGATCCGGATCGACACGGCGTCGTCGGCGGCCGGTTCCAGCACCCACTCGTTGAAGTTGCCGGTCGCCGTCATCTGCCACGGCCGGGTGTCGTCCACGTCCACGGCGTACCAGCGCGTCTCGCCTGCGGAGATGGTGCCGAACACCCCCAGGCCGTAGGCGAGCCAGTCTTCGGATCCTCCGCGCTCCAGGGCCAGCACCGGGGCGTCCAACCTGTCGAGTGCACCGATCACCACTGGGCGTACGTCGCCGTCACCCTCCAGCGAGGAGGCGACGATGCCGGTGAGGTCCCGCACCAGGTCGACGATGCTGTCGGCCCGGCGGAACTCGCCGCCGGCGGCACCGGCGATGCACTGCAGTTGCTCCTCGGCCGCCGGGTCGTCGAGGAACAGACCGACGGTGTGGATCCGGAGCGCGAGGCCCTCGGCGGCCAGTTCTGCGGCCACCTCGCACGGGTCGGGCGGCGCGCAGGTGTCGATGCCGTCGGAGACCAGCACGATGGTGCGCCGCCCGGCGGGCGGCAGGTCTGCGGCGGCCTCCCGCAACGACAGGCCGATGGGCGTCCATCCCCTCGCCTCGTAGCCGTCGATCGCCGCGGTCATCGCGTCCCGATCGAGAGGCCCCACCGGCACCACGAGTTCGGTGTCGAGGCACCCGTTGGCCTTGTCGCTGTTGTCCACCCGGTGCCCGTACACCCGCAGCCCGACGGCGGCGTCGTCGGGGAGTGCCGACACGAGCACCCGCAGGGCCTGCTTGGCGCCGTCGATGAGCGGCACCCCGTCGGGGTCGGTCCGGTTCATGGAGCCGGAGGCGTCCATGATCAGCATCACCGACTCCGCCGGGTACTCGCCCCCCTCGTCGTGGCCCTCCTGGGCCCCCGACACCGCAGGCGCCAGCGCCAGGAGCACCAGGGCCGCCGCCGCCACTGCGAACGCCGTGCGTCGCATCGTGCCTCCTCCACCGACTCCTCCCAGCCTGTCCCCTCCGGGCCGCCGCCGGAAGGGCCGAACGTCACTGAACCCCCGCCGCCCGCTCCCGGCCCTGCCCGCCCCGCCGCTACAGTCGCCGCGATGGACATCACCGCCATCGGCCACCTCTACGTGGAGACCCTCCATTGGGAGGCCTCCCTCCGCTTCTGGGAGGGGCTCGGGTTCACCGTCGCCGAGCGGTGGGGGAGCGACGGCCACCGCGCCGGACGGCTGGAGTCGGGCACGGCGCAGATCGTGCTCGCCGAGGCACCGGAGGGTGCGGGACCGGCCTTCGACCTCGTGTTCAGGGCTGGGGACCTCGACGGCGCCCCGCCCGCTCCAGAGGTCGGCGTGGCCGCGCCGGTGCAGGACACCCACTGGGGCACGCGGGTGCTGCGGGTCCGCGACCCCGACGGCCGGGTCTACAGTCTCGAACAGGACGTGGAAGGAGGCTGATGCGGTTCACCTCGGCGATGCTGGCCGATGCCGCCCAGGTCTCCGCCGGCAAGTTGTACGTCCTCGGCGGGGCGTTCGACACGATCTCGGCGAAATCGTTCCCGGCGGTCCACCGTTCCCTCACCCTCGCGCTGGTGGCCGAGGTCGGCCCCGCCGACCGCAACCGCGACCTCGACATCGAGATCACCCTGGTGGACGAGGACGGCAAGGAGACCGAGGTGCGCTCCGAGGGCCGGCTGCGGGTGGGCGCCCCGTCGTCGCTGCCGGCGGGTGCGATGACCCTGGTGCCCATGACCAGCGTGTTCATGAACGTCCGGTTCCCCCACCCCGGCGGCTACGTCTTCGTGGTCGAGCACGAGGGGCGCGAGTTGATCCGGGTGCCGTTCCGGCTCAGGCAGGCTCCGTGATCTTCACCATCCCCAACGCGATCTCGGCGGCCCGCATCCTGGCCGTGCCGGTGTTCCTCTGGCTGCTGCTGGCGCGTGACGATCCCACGGCCGCCGGGTGGGTGCTGGTGGCCATCAGCACCACCGACTGGGTGGACGGCTTCCTCGCCAGGGCGCTGAACCAGGTGTCGGAGCTCGGCAAGATGCTCGACCCGATCGCCGACCGCCTGGCGATCGTCGCCGCCCTCGTCGGCGGGGGCATCGCAGGCGTCGTGCCGTGGTGGGTCGCCGGATCCCTCCTCGCCCGTGAGGTGTGGGTGGGGATGATGACCCTGTACCTGGCCTCCCGCACCGGGCGGCGCATCGACGTCCGCTGGCTCGGCAAGGCGGCCACGTGGGCGGTCTACGGCGGCGTCGCCTCCTTCTACCTCTACGCCGGCACCGGCTGGCTCTTCTTCAAGTGGTGGTCCTGGCTGTACATCATCCCCGGCCTGACCCTCTACTACCTCGTGACCCTGCAGTACGTCGGCGACGTCCGGCGGGCGCTCCGGGCGGGGCGGCCTCCGGTATCCTCCGACGCAGTCCCAGAGGAGTGAGATGAACGTTCCCGAGGATCGCCGCTACACCGATCAGCACGAGTGGGCGCTGCCCACCGCCGGGGCCGTGAGGATCGGCATCACGGACTACGCCCAGGACGCGCTGGGCGACGTCGTCTTCGTCGACGTCCTGGTCGCGCCCGGCGACCGGGTCGAGACCGGGCAGGTGATCGCCGAGGTCGAGTCCACCAAGTCGGTGGCCGAGGTGTACGCCCCGTTCGAGGGGATCGTCGCCGCCGTCAACGGCGCCCTCGCGGACGCCCCCGAGACCGTCAACTCGGATCCCTACGGCGACGCCTGGTTCCTGGCCATCGAGCCCACCGATCCCTCGGCGCCCGACGCCCTCCTCGACGCCGCCGCCTACGCCGACCTCACGGCCTGACCTGAACCTCGGGTCGAGGGTTCGCCGCCGCCGCTACGATGGCTGTCATGGGATCGAGCGACGTGCCCCACAACGAGGCCGGTGAGCCCACCGAGGTCACCGAGACCATCGGCGCCGTCGACGCCGGGCGCGCCATCCGCGAGGCCGAGGCGGCCGCCGGCATCCCGGGGTTCGAGGGCTTCGCGCTCGTGGTGACCGGCGGGCCCCGCCAGGGCGCCCACTGGGTGCTCGACGAGGGGGAGTGGGAGGCGGGCCGCAACACCGACGCCCTGGTGTTTCTGGACGACGTCACCGTGTCGCGCCACCACGCCCGGTTCGTGGTGCGTCCCGGCAGCCTGGAGGTGTTCGACCTCGGCTCCACCAACGGCACGTACGTGAACGGGACGCGAACCGAGCACGCCGCACTGGCGGCGGGCGACGAGGTGATCATCGGGCGCTTCCACCTGGTGGTGGCTCGAGGCGCATGAGCACCCGCAAGCCCCTCACCATCGGGGAGACCATCAACCTGCTCAAGGACGAGTTCCCCGACGTGACGGTGTCCAAGCTCCGGTTCCTGGAGAGCCAGGGGCTCATCCACCCCGAGCGGAGCGCATCGGGCTACCGCGAGTTCCGGGCGGGCGACATCGACCGCATCCGCTACATCCTGCGCCAGCAGCGCGACCACTTCCTGCCCCTGCGGGTGATCAAGTCGAAGCTCACCGCATGGGAGCGGGGGGAGGAGCCCACCGTGCCCGCCGCCGAGGGCGCCCCTGCCGAGGCCTACTTCGCCAACAGCGGCGCCAGGATGACCGCCGAGGAACTGGCCCGCACCGCCGGCATCCACGCCGACCTGGTGCACCAACTCGTCGCCGCCGGCATCATCCGGCCGCGCGGGCCCGAGGACGCCCCCTTCTTCACCGACGACGACCTGGCGATCGCCAGAGCCGCCCACCGGCTCACCGGCCTCGGGCTCGACACCCGGCACCTGCGCTCCATGCAGCTGGGGGCCAACCGGGAGGCCGACCTGCTGGGGCAGCTGGCCGGACCGCTGCTCCGGCACCGCAGCCCATCGGGCCACCGCCAGGCGGCCGAGCTGCTCGCCGACGCCGCCCAGGGCGTGCGCGACCTGCAAGAGGCGCTGTTGCGCGACCAGCTCCGTAGGCTGTTGGAATCACCGTGATCCCCATCGCCGCCCTCCTCATCAGCCTGACCATCCCCCACGGGGAGGCGTCGCTGCGGCCGCTGGAGCTGCCGGTGCCGCCGCCGATCAGCCCACTCGAGACCGAGGCCCCTCCCGACCTGAACGCCGTCTCGTGGGTGCTGGAGATCCTCGACCCCGACACCGAGATCGTGGCCGTCAACGGCGACCTCCAGCGGGCGATGGCGTCGGTGACCAAGGTGATGACGGCGATCCTGGTGGTGGAGAACACCCAGCCGTCGGAGAAGGTGGAGATCAGCGCCAGGGCGGCGGGCACGCCGATCGGCTACACCGGCCAGCCGGAGGTGAACCAGGGCGAGAACTGGACGGTCGAGGAGCTGCTCGCCGACCTCCTGGTGCAGTCGGGCAACGACGCCGCCGTCGCGCTCGCCGAGCACGTCGCCGGCTCCGTGGACCTGTTCGTCGAGATGATGAACGCCAAGGCCTCCTCCCTCGGGATGCGCTCCACCAGCTTCGCCAACCCCAACGGGCTCGACTCCGCCCAGCACTTCTCCAGCGCCCGCGACCTCGTCAAGATGGGGCGGGCCGCCATCGGCTACGACCGGATCCTGGCCGTCACCACCATCAAGGCCATCACCTTCCAGCCCACCAGCCGCCGTGAGATGGCGGTCACCAACACCAACCGTCTCCTCGGAGTGTTCCCGGGCGTCCGGGGCATCAAGACCGGCGACACCAATGCGGCCGGCCGGGTGCTGCTCGCCTACCAGGAGTACGGCGCCCGCCGGGTGCTGTCGGTGGTGATGGGCACCAGCGACCACTACGGGGAGACCGCCAGACTGCTGGCGTACGGCATGACCACGCGCGGGCCGGGCGACTACCTGCTGGCCCCCGCGCTCGGCTCGCCCATCGAGGACTTCCTCCCCAGCTGGATGGTGCCGCGCCTCGTGGCCGCCGGGGCGCTCGCAAGCGGCGACGACCACGTGTCCGGCGCCACCGCCACCCCCGGGGCGCTCGAGGTGATCGGGGTGTTCCGGGACCTGCTGCCGCCGCTCCTCGGGGGCGACGCGTGACGGTGGCCGAGGTCGTCGACCGCGAGACCCTGTCGGCGCGTGTCGCCGAACTCGCCGCCGACATCGCCGCCGACTACGAGGGCCGGGAGCCGGTGCTGCTCGGCGTGCTCAAGGGCGCCGTCCCGTTCCTGGCCGACCTGTCCCGCAGCCTGGGCCCCCGGGCCGACATCGACTTCCTCGGCCTCACCCGCTTCGGCGTGGAGGGTCGGGTGTCCATCTCGATGGACACCGCAACGCCCATCTCGGGGAGGGACGTCATCATCGTCGAGGACATCGTCGACACCGGCCTCACGCTGTCGTACCTGCGCGGCCTCCTGGAGACCCGCGAGCCGGCGTCGCTGGCCACCGTCACCCTGCTCGACAAGCAGACCCGGCGCATCGTCGACGTGCCGCTCGAGTACCGCGGCTTCGAGATCGGCGACGAGTTCCTGGTCGGGTACGGGCTCGATTGGGAGGGCCGGTTCCGCAACCTGCCGAGCCTGTGGGCGGTGCTCGACCTGGCCGAATTGCAGGGCGATCCGGGCGCCCTGGGGGCCGCGGTGTTCTCAACGGGCCGGTGATAGGGTGGCCGCATGAGCGGCGACGCCATCCCCGTCGAGCTGGTCGGAGTCCGCATCGAGCTGCCGACCAACCAGCCGATCGTGCTGCTGCGCGAGGTCGGGGGACCGCGCTACCTGCCCATCTGGATCGGCGCAGGTGAGGCCACCGCCATCGCCTTTGCGCTCGAGGGCGTGGAACCGCAGCGGCCGCTCACCCACGACCTGCTCCGCATCGTCACCGAGACGCTGGGCGCCGGCGTCGACCGGGTGGTGATCACCCAGTTGCGCGACGGCATCTACTACGCCGACCTGGTGCTCGACCGGGGGACCGACGGCGAGGTCGTGGTCTCCTCCAGGCCGTCGGATGCGATCGCTCTGGCCGCCCGCACCGAGTCGCCGATCTTCGTGGCCGCCTCGGTGCTCGACGAGGCGTCGGTGGAGATCGAAGACGAGGACGAGGAGGCCGAGGTGGAGCGCTTCCGGGACTTCCTCGAGGACGTCACGCCGGAGGACTTCCAGAGCCTCGACTGACGCCTCCCGGTGCCTTCGGTCCTCCGGGAGAGTTATCCACAACGGTTGTTGACAACGCGTCGTCGCGGCGTCTAGTTTCATCCCGGTAGTTCCATGGCAGGGAACTACGGTCGTGTAAGCTCATTGGGGAGGTGAGCGCGCCGTGAAGGACGAACGGGGATATCGCGCCCCACAGGTGTGCAACATCGTCGGCATCACCTATCGACAGCTCGATTACTGGGCCCGCACGGGCCTGCTCAAACCGTCGCTCGCCGAGGCCCAGGGCTCCGGCAGCCAGCGCCTCTACTCGTTCGGCGACATCGTGCAACTGCGCGTCGTCAAGCGGCTCCTGGACGCCGGCATGAGCCTGAAGAAGATCCGTTCCGCCATGGACATCCTGCGCGCCGAGCTGAGCAGCGACCACCCGCTCGCCGACGTGACCCTGCTGTCCGACGGCCGCACCATCTACGCCGCCCACTCCGCCGACGAGGTGGTCGACGTGTTCCGGCGCGGCCAGGGCGTCTTCGGCATCGCCGTGGGCCCCGTGCAGGCCGAACTGGAGGGGGAGATCCTCAGCCTGTTCCCCGACGAGCCCGCCGTGGCGGCGGCTCCCGCACCGGCGAGCCTGGAGGCATGAGGCCCTGACCACCGACCTCGACTTCTCGACGCACGCCGACCTGGTCGACTTCGCCCACGAGAGCGAGCGGCAGTTCGCCCGCCTGCTCGACTTCTACGCGATCGAATGGGAGTACGAGCCCCGCTCGTTCCCCATCGAGTTCGACGCCGAGGGCGAGGCCGTCAAGTTCTTCACCCCCGATTTCTACCTCCCCGCTGAGGACGTCTTCATCGAGATCACCACGATGAGCCAGAAGCTCGTCACCAGGAAGAACCGCAAGGTGCGCCTGCTCAAGGAGCACCACCCCTCGGTGAACTGCAAGATCTTCTACCAGCGCGACTACCTGCACCTGCTCATCAAGTACGGCCTCGAGCCGGGCCCGGAGCAGGAACTGACCCCGCCCACCCGCATCCCCGGCCCGCCCCGGATCGTCAACCTCGGCGACGTGGAACAGGCCGGATAGGCACATCCGGGAAGCCTTCGGCGCCGGGCTAGGCTCGGCCGCGACGCCGACAGGAGCGTGGATGGACTTCACCCCACACACCGACGCCGACGAGCGGCGCATGCTCGACGTCCTCGGCTTCGAGGCCGCCGCCGACCTGTTCTCCCACCTGCCGGCCGAGGTGCTGCTGGACGGCCCCCTCGACCTCCCCGGCCCCCGGTCCGAGCTCGAGGTGATGCGCTACGTGGACGGCCTCGCCGCCGCCAACCGCTCCGCGCTCGTCTGCTTCGCCGGCGGCGGCGTCTACGACCACTACCTGCCGCCGGTGGTGCGCTCCCTGACCCTGCGGCCCGAGTTCGTCACCTCGTACACGCCCTACCAGAGCGAGGTCGCCCAGGGCGTGCTGCAGGCCCTGTTCGAGTACCAGTCGATGATCGCCGCCGTCACCGGGCTCCCGGTCGCCAACGCCTCGCTCTACGACGGGGCCACCGCCGGGCTCGAGGCGGTCAACCTCGCGGTCGCCGCGACCCGACGCACGGTGGTCTGGGTGTCACGTGGTCTGCACCCCCACACCCGTGAGGTCATCGACACCTTCGCCCACGCCAGGGAGATCACCGTCGTCGAGCACCCCATGGTGGGGGGCACCACGGCGTGGGCGGAGGACGCCGCGGGGCCGCCCGCCGCCGTGGTCTTCGCACAGCCCAACTACCTGGGCTTCCTCGAGCCGTACGACCGGGCCGTCGCCGTCGCTCACGACGCCGGCGCGCTGGCGGTGGCGGAGGTCGACCCGATGCTGGCAGGCGTCCTCCGCTCCCCGGGCGACGCAGGATGCGACATCGCCTTCGCCGAGGGCCAGCCATTCGGCAACCCGATGTCCTTCGGCGGGCCGGTGCTCGGTGTGTTCGCCACCACCCGGGCCCTGCTGCGCCGCATCCCCGGGCGCCTCTCCGGCAAGACCACCGATGCCGAGGGCCGCACCGCCTTCACGCTCACGCTTCGCACCCGCGAGCAGGACATCCGCCGGGAGAAGGCCTCGTCGAACATCTGCACCAACCAGACGCTCAACGCCATCGGGGCCGCCGTCCACCTCGCGTGGCTGGGCCCAGGAGGCCTCGCCGAGACCGGGCGGCAGTCCATCCAGAAGGCCCACTACCTGGCCGGCCGCCTCGCCGCCATCCCCGGCGTGTCGCTGGGCGCCGACGCCCCGTTCGCCAGGGAGTTCCCCGTCCTCACCCCGGCAGACCCGGGGGAGGTGGTCGCACGCATGGCCGAACGCGGCTACCTGGCCGGGATCCCGCTGCCGGCCGACTACCCCGAGATGCCGGGCGGGCTGCTGGTGGCGGTGACCGAGCAGCGGACCCGGGAGCAACTCGACGGCTACGCGGCCGCGCTGGAAGAGGTGATCGCCGATGCCTGAGCCCGGAGGACGCGCCGCCTCGGCCCCGCTGGTCGCCGCCGACGCCGAGCCCACCCTCGACCTCCTGTCGGCGCCGGGGCGGAAGGCGTGGTCGCTGCCGCCGCTCGATGTGCCGGAGCGCGATCTCGCGCTGCCCGAGCAGGCCGCGTCGCCCCCGCCCCTGCCCGAGGTGTCCGAGCGCGACCTGGTGGCCCATTTCACCCGCCTCGCCCACCGGAACTTCGCCGTCGACGTGGGCGCGTACCCCCTGGGGTCCTGCACCATGAAGTACAACCCCAAGGTGGCCGACTGGGCGGCCGAGCACCCCGGCTTCCGCGACCTCCACCCGGCCGCGCCCGCCGACGCAGTGCAGGGCGTGCTCGAGATGCTGCTGGATGCCGAGGCGTTCCTCTGCGAGCTGACCGGCATGGCCCGCGCCACGTTCCAGCCGCCGGCCGGCGCCGCGGGGGAACTGACCGGGCTGCTGATCATGCGCGCCTACCACGAGGCCGCAGGGCGCCCTCGCCGGACGGTGCTGATCCCCGACTCCGCCCACGGCACCAACCCCGCCAGCGTCTCGCTGGCCGGGTACGACGCCGTCCAGGTGCCCTCCAACGACCGCGGCATGGTGGACCTCGACGCCCTGCGATCCCTGGTCACCGACGACGTCGCGGGCCTGATGCTCACCAACCCCAACACGCTCGGGTTGTTCGAGGAGGACATCGTCGCCATCGCCGAGGCCGTACACGAGGCCGACGGCCTCGTGTACTACGACGGCGCCAACCTCAACGCGATCCTCGGGGTGGCTCGGCCGGGGGACATGGGGTTCGACATCGTCCACTCCAACCTCCACAAGACGTTCGCCACCCCCCACGGCGGCGGCGGCCCCGGCTCGGGCCCGGTGGCGGTGGTGGAGCGACTGGTGCGGTTCCTCCCCGGGCCGTTGCCGGCGCGGCGCAGCGACGGCACCGTCGGCTGGGAGACGCCGGAGAGCTCCATCGGCCGGGTCCACGGCAACCACGGCAACGTCCTGGTGGTGCTGCGGGCCCTGGCGTACATGCGGGCCCTCGGCGGGGAGGGGCTCCGCCGGGTCGCCGAACGGGCGGTGCTCAACGCCCGCTACCTGGAGCATGCCCTCTCCGGGACCTACGACATCCCGTTCCCGGTGCCGTGCATGCACGAGTTCGTCGCCTCCGCAGCCACCCTCAAGCGGCAGACCGGCGTGCGGGCCATGGACGTGGCCAAGGCGCTGCTCGACCGGGGCTTTCATGCCCCGACGGTCTACTTCCCTCTGATCGTGGACGAGGCCCTGATGATCGAGCCCACCGAGACCGAGTCGCCGGAGACCATCGACGCCCTCGCCGAGGCGCTGCGCGCCATCGCCGCACGGTCCGCCGAGGACCCCGCCGCCGTGCAGGAGGCGCCGCACCGCACCCCGGTGGGCAGGCCCGACGACGCCGGGGCCGCCCGCCATCCCATCCTGACCTGGGCCATGGAGGAAGAGTGATGCTCGGCATCGGCGTGGACTTCGGGGGGACCGGCATCAAGGGAGCCGTCGTCGACCTCGACGCGGGCGAACTGGCCGCGTCCCGCCACCGTATCCCCACCCCCGACCCATCCGCCCCCGACGCGGTGGCGGCCACGATCACCGAGGTCGTCGCCGCCGCAGTGGGAGAGGTGCCCTGCGACGGCCCCGTCGGCATCGCCGTGCCCGGCGTGGTCACCGCCGGCGTCGTCCGCACCGCGGCCAACATCGACGACCGCTGGATCGGCACGGACGGGCGCGCCCTGCTCGCCGCGTCGCTGCGCCGCGACGTGGTGCTGCTCAACGACGCCGACGCCGCCGGCATCGCCGAGATGCGCTTCGGCGCCGGTGCGGGACGGGACGGGGTCGTCATGCTGCTGACGCTGGGCACCGGCATCGGCTCGGCGTTGTTCGTGGACGGCAAGCTGGTCCCCAACACCGAGCTCGGCCACCTGGTGATGTGGGGCGGCAGCGCCGAGGAGCAGGCGTCCGCCAAGGCCCGCAAGGATGAGGGGCTCGACTGGGAGGCGTGGGTGGAGACCCGGGTCAACCCGTACCTGGCCTACGTCGAGGCGCTCTTCTGGCCCGACCTGATCGTCGTCAGCGGCGGGATCAGCAAGGAGCCGGAGCGATTCTTCCCCTACCTGGAGACGAGGGCGGAGATCGTCCCGGCCGAGTTGAAGAACAACGCCGGCATCGTCGGTGCGGCGGCGGCGGCAAGGGAGGCACACGGATGAACGAGACCACCGAGACCATCCACGCCGGCGACGGGACCGCCCTGTTCGTGAGGTCGTGGGAGCCCGAGACGCCGGTGCGAGCCGCCGTCGTGCTGGTCCACGGCCTGGGGGAGCACTCCGGCCGGTACGGCCACGTCGGCGCCGCGTTCGCCGCTGCGGGGCTCGCGGTGACGGCGCCCGACCTGCGGGGCTTCGGGGAGTCCGGGGGCCGGCGCGCCTACGTCCGCGACATGGGCGCCTACCTCGACGACCTGGATCCCCTGGTCGCACGGGCGGGGGAGGCGGGCGCGCCGGTGGTGCTGCTCGGCCACTCCATGGGCGGCCTGATCGCGCTGCGCTACGCCCAGACCCGCAACCGGCCCGACCTGCTCGTCCTCTCGGCGCCCTCGGTGGAAGCGGTCATCTCGGCCCCCAAGCGCCTGGCCGCCAGGATCCTCCGCCGGGTGTGGCCCACCCTGTCGCTGCCCAACGACATCTCCGGCGACGACCTGTCGCACGACGCGGCGGTGGGGGAGGCGTACTTCGCCGACCCCCTGGTCCACACGGCCACGACGGCCGCCCTCGGGGGCGCGATGCTGGAAGCGATGGGCCTCGCCCAGGCGGGCGGCATCCCCATGCCCGCGCTGCTGATCCACGGCGGGCAGGACCCGCTCGTCCCCCTGTCCGCTACGGCACGCTACGAGGGGGCGCCGGAAGTGGAACGGGTGGTGTTCCCGGGCTTCCGGCACGAGTCGTTCAACGAGGAGGGCGGGGCCGAGGCGATCGGCACGATCGTCGGCTGGATCGAGCGCCACACGCCCCCAGCGCGATCGACCGCCTGAGCGGCGCTCACGCGGCGGTGTGACCCTCCGCCACCCGCCCGGCGACGGCCGCCCGCGTCTGCTCGTCGCAGAACGCCGCAGCCACCGCGTGGTCGGTGACGGCGCGCAGGTCGGCCGTGGTGAACCCGAGGACACCGGCGGCGAGGGCGAACTCGCCGTCCATGGTCGTGCTGCTCATCAACCGGTTGTCGGTGTTGAGGGTCACGACGAACCCGGCCTCCAGCAGCATGCGGGCGGGGTGCGCCTCCAGGGACGCGACGGCGCGGGTGCCGACGTTGCTGGTGGGACAGATCTCCAGCGGGATACGCCGGGAGTGGACCTCCGCTGCGACCGGTCCCCGGGCGATGATCCGGCCGCCCTCGACGGTCACGTCGTCCACCACCCTCACCCCGTGCCCGAGGCGCTCGGCGCCGGCCGAGAGGGCGTCGGCGATGCTCTCGGGCCCGGCGGCCTCACCGGCGTGGATGGTCAGGTGCAGGCCGGCCTCCGTCGCCAGGCGCAGCGCCTCGGCGTGTGCCACCGCCGGGTAGCCGGCCTCTGGGCCGGCAAGGTCGAACCCGACCACACCCCGCCCCGCGAACTCGGCGGCGGTGGCGGCCACCTCGGACGAGTCGGCGGCATGGCGCATGGCGTCCACGATCACCCTCGCCGGCAGCCCCGTGGCGGCTTCGCCCTCGGCGAGCCCGGCCAGGACCGCAGCGATCACCTCGCTCCGGCTCATGCCTTCCCGGGTGTGCAGCGACGGTGCGAATCGGATCTCGGCGTAGACGACCCCGGCCGCTGCATGGTCCTCCACCGCTTCTCTGGCCACCCGCTGCAACGCCTCCGGCGTCTGCATCACGGCCACGGTCTGGTCGAACGCCGCCAGGTAGCCGACCAGGCTCCCCGACCCCGACTGGTCGAACCAGGCGGCCAGGCCGGCCTCGTCGCCGGCCGGCAGGCCGTCGTAGCCGGAGGCGGCGGCGAGCTCGAGGATGGTCGCGGGGCGGAGGCCGCCGTCGAGGTGGTCGTGCAGCACGACCTTGGGGAAGTCGGTGGGGAGCGTCACCCGTCCATTCTATGGTGGAACCGGATCCCACCAGCGCCGTTCCACCACCGGCTCCCCGTGCAGCAGGCGCTGGATGACCTCGCCCGGCACGAACCCCGCCGCTTCGCAGGACCGCTCACACGCCAGGTCTCCCAGCAGCACGTCGGCGTGCGCCGGCCGGCCCGGGTGCCCCCGCCGCAGGGCCGTCACCGCGGTTCTCACCCAGTCGCTCCGGCGCGCGTTGCCGTCGGGGGCGTGGATCCGCACCGCCAGCGCCCCGTCCGCCACGCCCGCTTCGGCAAACCCCATCAGGTGCCCTCCGTCTCCGACGGCCACCACCAGGCACCCTTCCCTCACGCGCCGGTCGAGGGTCGAAGGAGAGTACTCGGCGTCGAGAGCGGCATCGACCGTCGAGGGACGGACGAGCGTGCCGCTCGCCGAGCGCAGCGAGGCGTGGGCGATGCGGGCGATCTCCAGGAGATCGGCTCGGGTGGCTTGCCGGACCTCCACGCCCCGACGCTACTCCCCGAGGCGACGCGGTGGTTGGGAGTCCCTTACACTCCGTAGCGGTATGTTCACATTCCCACCCGACACCCCGTGGATCTACGCATGGCTCGGCGCCGCGGCGCTGGTCGGGCTCCTGCTCGGTTGGCTGCTCGGCCGCATGGGCAAGGGCCGGTTGCGGCGTGAGCGCCTCTCGCTGCGCTCCGAGCTCGACGACGCACTGGAGGCCCGCCGCACCGCCGAGGAAGCCCTCAGCGACTCCGGCGCACTCACCGCGGGGCTGCAGCAGCGGCTGGACGACGCGACCTCGTCGCTGTCGGATGCGGATCGCGAGATCGTGCAGCTGCGGGCCGATCTCGACGCCGCCGAGACGCGGGTGGCCCAGCTGGAGCGGGACGCCGGTTCCGGCACCGTCGACGACGCCGAGGTCGAACGCCTCCGCACCCGGCTGGCCGCGTCCACCGAGGAGGTCGACGGGCTGCGGGCCGCGCTGTCGGCCGCCACCGTCGACTCCGACGCCCGGGTGGCGGCCGCCGAGTCCGAGGCGCAGGAGGCGCTGAGCCGGGCCGCCGCCGTGGAGGAGGCCCTCTCGGCGGCCAAGGTGGAACGCGACGGGCTGCGGCAGGAGCTGGAGGGCGCGCGGGCCTCGGGCGGGCGGGGTGACCCCGATGCCGAGGCGCGAGCCGCTGCCGCCGAGTCGAAGCTGGCGGAGACCGAGCTGCTGCTCGCCGAGGCCGAGTCACGCCACGCCGAGGCCGTCGCCCGCCTCGAGCAGATGGAAGCGGCTCCGGCCGACCCGGACGGCGAGCTCGCCGCCCGCGACCGCCTGATCAAGGAACTGCAGTCCGACCTCGCCGGCCTCACCGACATCGAGGACCGTCTCATCGCCCGAGAGGCCGAGCTGGCAGAGAAGACCCGAGAGCACGATGCGGCGCTCGCCGCCAGGGAAGCCGAGCTCAGGGCGCTGCGGGAGCGGCTCGACGCCATCGAGCGCGAGCCGGCGCAGCCGGACGCCGCCGGTACCGAGGAAGCCGAAGCCCGGCTCGCCGAGGCGGAAGCCCGTCGCTCCGACGCCGAGGCGCGCCTGGCCGAACTGGAGGCCCGCCTCGCCGACGGCGAG
>JAHLKU010000057.1 GCA_020444505.1 Actinomycetota bacterium
GTGCGGGGGTTCCTCCACGGCACCGCCGCCCTCGTCTCGCTGGTCGGGGCGATCCTCATCACCGTGTTCACCATCGGGTCGGTGGGCAAGCACATCGCCGTCCTCGTCTTCGGGCTCAGCCTGGTCGCCCTCTACACCGTCAGCGCCCTCTACCACTCCATCCCGTGGCGGGAGGCCTGGAAGGACCGCATGCAGCGGCTCGACCACACCATGATCCACGTGCTGGTGGCCGGCACCTTCACCCCGATCGCCTTCCTGCTCGACGGGTGGCTGCGGTGGGCCACGCTCGCCGTGCAATGGGGCATCGTCGCCACCGGGGCGATCCAGAAGTTCGCCCGCCCCAACCCGTCGCGCCGCCTGTCGATCGCCCTCTCCACCACCCAGGGGTGGACGGCGCTCCTGCTGCTCTGGCCCCTCAGCCAGCAGGTCCCCTGGACCGCCCTCCTGCTCCTCGGGCTCGGCGGGGTCTTCTACACGGGGGGCATGGCGATCATGGTCAGCGGCCGGCCCGTCCTGTGGCCCCGTGTGTTCTCATCCCACGAGGTGTTCCACGTCTTCGTGATCGCAGGCAGCAGCGTGCACTTCGCGATGATCACCGGCTACGTCGTCCGCGCCGCCCCGGCCTAGGCCCACGGCTCCTTCAGCCACAGCTCCGCGAACACCGGCATCTCCGTCACCCCCACCACCAGGTGGGTCGGGTGCAGCCAGACGTCGAACGTGAACGAGGCGTCGCCCGGGCCGATGTAGGGCCCGCCGACCGTGAACACCAGGTGGAAGCACCCGTCCACGCTGCCGTACGGGGTCTCGACGGCCGCATCGGTGGATTCCAGTTCCACCTCCACCCACATGTCCTCGGAGAACTCGTCACCCGCTTCGGTGAACGTCAGGTGGAACGGCTCCTCGAAGCGGATCGTCCCCTGCAGCAACTCGAACAGGTCGATGAGGAACGGTGTCTCGTACCACTCCCGCTGCACCTGGCCTTCCGGCATCGACGCCGAGTACCCGTCCATGCCCTTGAACGTGAGCGTCCCCAACCCGAAGTCCATGTACAGGACGAGGGCGTCGCCGTCCTCCGGGTGGCCGAAGGCGATCGCCGTCCACGGTTCGTCCAGGAACTCGGTGCCGGGTGCCAGCGACGCCACCACGTCGACGACCTCGCCGTCCCAGGTGCGCCCCTCGTACACGGCGGTCGCCCCCTCCGCCGGCCACTGCACCCCCAGCGGGCCTCCCGCCTCGGTCGTGGTCGTCGCCGCCGTCGTGGTCGTGGCCGCCTCGGTGGCCGGCGGCGCGGTGGTGGCCGCCGCCCCGGTGGACGACGGGGCCGCCGTCGAGGCCGTGTCGTCGTCGCCGCAGGCCGCCGCCGCCAACGCCACGGCGAGCATCAGGATGCAGGTGCGTCTCATGTGGATCCCTCCCTGGCGGACACGATGACGGCGCCCGGCCCGCATCGGTAGGGCCGATGGTCGGAACCGGCTTGAATGGCGCCCGCATGACCGCACCCCGCATCCCGTGGCGCGGCGTCGCCGTCCCCACCGAGCACGGCGGGTGGGGGCTGACGCTGGAACCGGTCGCCCTCGGCCTCGCCGCCGCCCCCTCGGTGGCCGGCGCTGCCCTCGGCGTGGCCGCGCTCGCCGCCTTCCTGTTCCGCACCCCCTTCAAGGTGGCGGCGGGCGACCGGCGCCGGGGCCGCACCCTCCCCCGCACCCGGCGGGCCGTGCGGATGGCGCTCCTGTACGGGACGATCCTGGCCGCCGCCATCGCCACCGCCGTCGTCACGGCCGAGCACGCCTTCTGGCCGCCGCTGGCCGCCGCGGTCCCGCTGATGCTCATCCAGGCCGGGTACGACGTCCGGGCCCGCAGCCGCCGCCTCGTCCCCGAGGTGGCGGGGCCGGCGGGCATCGCCTCGGTCGCCGCCGCCATCGCCCTGGCCGGCGGCCTCGCCGCCACCGCCGCCTGGGGGTTGTGGCTGATCGCCGCGCTGCGGGCCGTCGTGGCCGTGGTCCTGGTGCGCGCCCAGTTGCGGCGCGCCAAGGGACAGCCGTACCGCACCTGGCCGGCCCACGCCACCGCGGCCGCCGCCGCCCTGCTGGCGCTCGGCGCCGCCGCCGCAGGCTGGGTCCCGTGGCTCGGCGCCGCCGCCATCGCCGCCCTCCTCCCGTTCGGGTGGTGGAGCCTGTGGCGGCCTCCGGTCCGCGCCGTGGTGGTGGGATGGCACCAGACGGTGCTCGGCATCGCCGTCGTGGCGCTCGCCGCCGTCGGGGTGCGCACCGGCCGGTAGCCTCCCCCCATGGCCACCACCCTGTACCGCGACGCCGCCTACGCCGACGCTCGCTCCGACCGGCTGCAGCTGGGCGTCAGCCTGCTGGTGGAGGGCCGCACCATCGCCTGGCTCGGCCCCGACGGCGGCGAGCCCGACCCCGGCCCCGACGCCACCATCGTCGACGCAGGGGGTGCCACCATCGTGCCCGCCATGGTCGACAGCCACAGCCACGTGTCGCTGCCCGGCGGCTCCCACTGGATCGACCGCATCGACGACCCCACCGGCGACCTGCTCGCCGCCGCCGAGCGCAACGGCGAGCGCCTGGTGGCCGCCGGCATCCGCTGGGCCCGCGATGTCGGCTCCCCCACCCGCGAGGTGGACGGCGCCGAGCGCGCCCTGGCCCTCCACGTCCGCGACCACTGGGCGGGCCGCCGCGACCGCCCCTACCTGCGGGCGGCAGGCACCTGGATCGGCAAGCAGGGCGCCCTCCCCAACGCCCACTTCCTGGTGGAGGCCGCCGATGCCGACGCCCTCGTCGAGGCCGCCCTCTCCCAACTCGACGACGGCGCCGACCTCATCAAGCTGTACATGGACGGCCCCGACCCCGACACCTCCATCTGGACCGCCGACGAGGTGGCCCGGGTCACCTCGGCCGCCGCCGAGGCGGGCGCCACGGTGGCCGCCCACGCCACCCAGCCGGCCGGCAGCCGCGCCGCCGTCGAAGGCGGGGTGGCCTCGCTGGAGCACGGCGACGCCGTCGACGACGCCCTCGCCGCCGAGATGGCCCGACGCGGCACGTTCCTGGTCACCACGCACTCGGTGTTCCGCTCGTGGCTGTCGTTCGGCACCACCACCACGCTGGAGCGCTTCACCGGCGACGGGCCCGCCGCGATCGCCGGGCGCCTGGAGCGGGCCGTGGCCGCCGTCCGGGCGGCCCGCTCCGCCGGGGTGAAGATCGCCGCAGGCAGCGACTTCGGCGGAGGCTCGCTGCGGGCGGGGCACCTCGCCTGGGAGGTCGAGGCCCTGGTCGAGGCCGGGCTGGAGCCGTGGGAGGCCCTGGCCGCCGCCACCTGGCGGGGCGGCGAACTGCTCGGCGAGCCGCGCGCCGGGGTGCTCCGCCCCGGCGGGCCGTCCGACTGCTTCCTGGTGCACGGCGACCCCCTCAGCGACCCGTCCGCCCTGTGGCGGGTGTGGGCGGTCCTCTGAGGTGACCACCCGCCGCTCCCCCGCCGTCACCGCCGCGGTGGCGGTGTCGGCGTTCCTGGTGCTCGGCATGCCCAAGGCCGCCTTCGGGGTGGCATGGCCGTCCATGGCGGGTGACCTGACCCGCGACCTCGCCGATCTGGGCACGGCCGTCGCCGTGTTCGTGGGCGGCTACCTGGTGGGCACGCTCACCGTCGGCCGCCTCGCCGCCCGCTTCGGCATGGCCCCCCTCCTCACCGCAGGCGCCACCGTCGCCACGGTCGGCGTGATCGGCTACGCCACCGCCGGGTCGTGGCCGCACCTGCTGGGCGCCGCCGTGGTGCTGGGCGTCGGCGGCGGATGGCTCGACGCCGGTGTCAACGCCCACGTCGCCCTGCACCGCAGTGCCCGGGTGATGGGGTGGATCCACGCCGGGTTCGGCATCGGCTCGGCGCTCGGCCCGCTGCTGATGACCGGCCTGCTGGCGCTCGACGCCGGGTGGCGCCCCGGCTTCTGGATCATCGCCGGCCTGCAGGCGCTGATCCTCGCCGGCCTCGTGTCCAGTTTCCGCTCGTGGGAGGGCACCGGCGAGCCGCCCCCGCCCGGCCGGGTGCCGTTCCGCCCGGTGGTGCTGCTGGCCCTCGCCGTCTTCCTGTTCTACGTGGGCATCGAGGTGGCCGTCGCCCAGTGGGCGTTCACCCTGTTCACCGAGGGCCGCGGCCTCGGCGAGGGCGTCGCCGGCCTCGCCGTCACGGGGTTCTGGGTGGCCCTCACCGCGGTCCGGGTGCTGCTCGGCATCGCCGGGGACCGCACCGCCCCCGCCCCGGTGGCCGGGTGGGCGGCCCTGGCCGTGCTCGGCTGCACCCTGGTGCTGTGGTGGTCGCCGGCCGACTGGGTGGACCCGGCGGCGCTGATCGCCCTCGGCGCCGCGCTGGGGCCGATCTTCCCGATCCACATGCTGCTCACGCCGCGCCGGGTGGGCGCCGGGGCCACCACCGCCATGGTCGGCTACCAGATGGCGGCCGCCTCGACGGGGGCGGCGCTCATCCCCGGCGGCCTCGGGCCGCTGGTCGGGTGGTTCGGCATCGGGGTGGTCGCCCCGGTGCTGGTGATCGCCGCCGCCGCCCAACTGGCCGTCACCGAGGCGCTGCGACGCGCCCGGGCGTCCTAGGCCCGCGGCACCTCGCGGGTGTAGCGATCGCCGTCCGCCCGGGTGTAGCCCATCCGCTCCAGGTAGGCCCGGTGCCGGGGCGTCGCCCCCTCGGCCGACAGCGTGGTGGCGGCCACCCCGTCGAACACACCCGACCCCGGCGCGTACAGGAACCGCCCCACCTTGAAGTCCCGGTACCGGGGCGTCACGTAGTCGAGCCGCACCTGCAGCCGGTCGCCCGACGGCACGGCGATGAACACCCCCGCCGGCACCATGTCGCGCAGGACGAACACCGACACCTGCCCGTCGGCCGGTTCGTACGTGAACCCGGGCACGAACCGGCGGATGTCGTCGGCGTGGAACTCGCAGAAGTACGCCAGGTACGCCGACGACGCCTGCACCGGCAGCACCTCGAAGAACTCCTCCACGAACAGCAGGCCCCGCAGCCGCCACACGTGGATGGCCCCGGCCACGGCATTGGTGATGACGATCGGCCAGGCGCCGATCAGCACGCCGTAGGCCACGAACGCCCCCGCCGCCGCCAGGCCGATCAGCCGCAGCCGGACCACCGAGGTGGCCATCAGCGACAGGATCACCAGGCCCGAGGCGGCCCAGCCGATCGCCTCGATCACCGGCGGCGCTCCCTCACCGGGGTCACGGGCACTCGAACCCGTTCGGGATCACGTCCCCGTCGGCGGTGTTCCAGACGATGCCGTCGATGATCACCCACTCGGCCGTCACACCGTCCTCGTAGGAGTACCAGTGCTCCTGTGCCTCCCCGGCGTAGGTGTCCACCCCGTTGGCGGCGCCGTTGTAGTGGGCCACGCCGTTCACGTAGCAGCTCATCGAGTCGACGTGCGTCACGGTCTGGCCCACCACCCAGTACTGGGGCGTGCCGGTGGTCTGGTGGGTCACGTGGGTGAGCGTGCAGCCGTCGTTGAAGAAGGCGAACGTGCTCCAGATCTCCCCCGACGCAGGCGAGTCGTCGTACACCCACGCCTCGTCCTGGCCGTCGGCCTCGAAGTCGTACCCGAAGGCGGCGACCACCTCGGGCCCGGTGCCCGGCGCCAGCCCGGTGTGCCCGGTGGGCATCTCCGAGTGGTAGCCGTATGCGGTCCGCAGGTGCGCCACCCACTCGGTGCCGTCCCAGTACACGCTGAACGTGTCCTCGCCTGCCTTGCCGTCGAAGTCGCCGGTGATCTCGGTGAGGCCGGGGGCGCCGGAGGGGATCGGCGCCGCGCCGCCGGCCATGCACGCCGGCAGCGGGCCCCCCGACCCGGCGGGCGCCAGGAACGCCGAGCGGGCCCAGCCCTCGAAGCCCCCGTACTGCACGTAGTACCAGAGGTCGTCGGGGGTGGCGTGGCCGGTGGCCATCACGCCGTCGGCGTACGGCGGGATCACCCCGGTCTCGACGTACTTGTCCTCCTGGGGCACCTTCTTGCCGGGGGCGCCGGGGCCGCTCCACACCCGCAGGCCGCCGTCGGGGTCGTCCAGGTCCACCTTGCGGATCGCATACTCCTCGGCGGTGATGGCACCGGCCGGGAAGCACACCCCGCCGTCGCCCTCCTCCGCCGCGTAGATGCCGCCGGCCGCTTCGCAGGCCACCGCGGGCGACTCGGTGGTGGTGGGCGGCAACGTGGTGGTGGTCGGGGCCCCTGTGGTGGTGGTGGTGGCCGCGGCCGGTTCCGTGGTGGTCTCCCCGGAGGTGGTGGACGTGGAGTCGTTCAGCACGCTGTCGTCACCGCACCCGGCCATCACCAGGGTCAAGGCCAGCGCCAGCGCCGTCGTCGTCTTCCGCATGCTCGATCCTCCCTGCGGCGGTCCGGCGCCCATTGTGCCCCACCGCCCGCCCCGGTGGGAGGATGCACCCGCCTACACGTGGTTGCGGAGCATCAACTCGTCGGGGTACGGCTGCAGGTAGGTCTGGCTGCGGAGCCACTCGCTGCCGTGGCGGCGGGCGTGGTGGCGGAGCATGGTCAGCGGCACCACCAGCGGCACCACGCCCTGGCGGTACGACTCGATCAACTCCGCCAGCTCGGCGCGGTCCTCGGCGTCGATCTCCTTCTTGAGGTGGCCCGCCAGGTGCTGCAGCACGTCGGTGTGCCGCTTCCGGGTGGCCCGGTGGCGCAGCAGGTGCATCATCGCCGTCCCGTACTCGTCCAGCAGCGCCCCGAGGCCGGTGGTGCCCGCCCCGGCGACCAGCCTGCCCAGCGCCCGGTACTCGCCGGGGTGGTGGCTGTGCAGCGCCATCTTGTTGGCGGCGTGGAATGCCACCAGCGCCCCGGCGGACGGCCCCGTGGCCAGGAAGTCCTTCCACCGCCGGTAGGCGAACACCCGCGCCACGAAGTGCTCCCGCAGCCCCGGGTCGTTGAGGCGGCCCTCCTCCTCCACCGGCAGCAGCGGGTACCTCTCCAGCAGCGCCGCAGCGAACACGCCCCGCCCGTCGCGGGTCACCTGCTGGTCGCCGTGGTGACGCCGCACCCGCTCCATGCCGCACGAGGGCGAGTCCTTCTTCAGCACGAACCCGTCCACGCCGGCGAACCCCTCCAGGGCCTGCTCCGCCCATGCGGTCATCCGGCCGGTGATGTCCTCGCCGGTCTTGCGCACCACCAGGCGGTCTCCCTTGCCGGTGGCCACGATGCGGATGGGCGGGCGGGGCGTGCCCAGGCCGATCTCCACCTCGGGGCACGTGGGCACCCACTCCACCCACTCGCCCAGCGTGTCGGTGAGGTACCGGTCGTGCTTGTGGCCGCCGTCCCAGCGCACCTTGCGGCCCAGCAGGCACTCGCTGATGCCGAGACGGAGGCGCTCCGTCACGACGACCCGGCCGGGCGCATCAGGATGGCGGCCAGGTCGAGCGGGTCCTGGTACTCGTCCATCGACACCTGCAACTGGGCGACGTCGCGGGCGGTGGGGCCGAACTCGGCGATCCGCCACAGCGACACTGCCAGGCCCGCCAGGTACGGGAGCATCGAATCGGCAGGGAACGACATCCCGAACCCGATGAGCGCCGGCAGCGCCCCGATGGCCACGCCCAGCAGGATGCGGCCCCGGTAGAAGCCGTAGGCGTCGCTCTGCCGTGCCGTCCGCAGGAAGTGCTCGTTGCGGCGCTGCCGGGTGAAGAAGCCGAACGGCAGCGTCGCCGCCGTGAAGCCCGCCACCCCGTACATCCACCCGATCGGCGGCACGCCCGTCACGTCCACGAACGCCGTCAGCAGGATGCCGAGGGCCACCAGGGCCGCCACCACCTCCAGCGTGATCACCCGCACCACCCGGATGCCGGGCATGGGGCGCTCCGCCCGGCGCGGGTGCAGCAGGACGGCGGTGGCGTCGCTCCAGGGCTCCAGGGGGGTGGTGCTCATGCGGGGAGCCTACGGCCCCGCAGCCGGGAGCGGTAAACCTCACGGCCCTCCCCGGCGAGTGACCTGTGGGATGGGAGTCACACACCGCAGGGTCCACGTCGAGGCGATGCCCGCCGCTTCACACGATCTCAACATCCCCATGACGCGTCGTTCACCCGGGCGGCCGAGGCTGGCCTCGACGACCCGGGAGGAGACCTCCATGACCACGCTGCAGCGCACCGGGCGGGCCCCCGCCGCCGGCACCGCGCCTCCTCACGCCGGCGGCGCGCCCCGACGCCACGTGGTCGTGATCGCCTTCCCCGACGTCTTCCGGGCCCACGAGGCGATGCTGGCCGCCGCCCGCCTGGAGCGGAGGCTGTCGATCGTGCTCAACGACGCCGCCGTCGTCACCCGCGACGCCGCCGGCCGGGTGCGGGTGAACCGGGGCGGCCGCCCCTCCCCGGCGGCTGCGGCGCTGGGGGCGTTCGCCGCCGCCGGCCTGCCGCTGCAGTGGGTGGTCGGCACGTGGATCGCACTCGCCGGCGGGGCGCTCGCCGCGCTGGTGGCAGGCCTCTGGTCGCGGCGGGCGGTGGGCTTCACCGCCCGCACCCTGCGCCGCCTCGGCACCCGGCTCGAGCCGGGAGGCGCCGCGGGGTGCTTCCTGGTGTCCCACGGGCACCTGGCCCACGTGCTGGCCGAGGTGCGGAGGTTCGACGGCCGCTTGCTCGAGACCACGCTGCCCGGCGAGGTGCGCGAGCAACTGGCGGAGGCCCTCGCCGCCCCCTGACCATCTCCTCCCGGCGAGGTCCTCACCGACGACGGGGGCGGGGCCCATGCCCCGCCCCCGTTCGCGTCGCCTCGTCTCCCGGTCAGCCGATGGCCAGCCGGTGCAGGATCCCCAGGTCGTCGAGGGAGTTCGCCTGCAGCATCCGCCACGACAGCGTCCACAGGTCGCCGCCGATCACCAGGCTGCGCTGGATCGGGTTCCAGTCGGAGTACTCCGGCCAGCACATCTCCAGGTGCTCGTCGGGGCCCAGCAGTTCGGCCGGGTCCTGCTCGATGCCGAACTCCTCGGCCATCCACTCGAGCTCCTCGGGCGGGAACACGTCGCAGTAGTAGCCCTCGATGTACGACTGGTCGTTGGGGCCGCACACCTGCAGGATCGCCTTCTCGTAGCCGTTGCCCGCCTCGTACTGCACGCATTCGGAGGTGGTGGGCCGGTCCTCCAGGTCGTGGGAGATGCGGCCGAACTCGCGGATGCCGTCGTCCAGTTTGAAGACCACGGCCCCGGCGAAGTCGTCCTGCCACGCCTGCAGCGGCATCACCATGAGCTGCTCCGGTGCCCAGTACAGGAAGGCGTGGTGGTCCCACTCGGCGTCGGTGTAGGCGTCCTCCAGGGTGTAGGAGTCCACCTCCCTCGGGTCGGAGGGGTCCGACACGTCGAACAGCGACACCTTGGCCCCCAGCGTGCGCCCGTCCTCGTCGGCGTCCTGGCCGATGCCGAGCAGGCGGCCGTCGCCGAGCGGGTGCAGGTACGCCGAGTACCCGGCGATCTTCAGTTCGCCGGCGACCGCCGGGGCCGTCGGGTCGCTGAGGTCCACCACGTACAGCGGGTCGACCTGGCGGAACGTGACCACGTAGGCGGCGTCGCCGATGAACCGCACCGAGTAGATGCGCTCCCCGGCGCCCATGTCGCCCACGCTGCCGACCTCGACCAGGCGGTCGCCCTGCTGCTCCAGCACGTCGACGTACGACTCGGAGTCGTCGTCGAAGCCCCACGGCGGGCCGTCGGTGACGGCCACCCGGAAGTAGCCGTCGTACTCGTCCATGGAGAACTGGTTGAGCAGGTGGCCGTCCACGCTGCCGGACGCCTCGTAGGTGGCCGGGCCGTTGCCGCTGATCGAGAACTTGTGGATGGCGGTGCTGTAGGACTCCTCGAAGTCGCCGGTCTCCTCGCCCTCCAGCCACCAGCCGGGCACCCACACGTTGGTGGCCACGTAGAGGCTCTCGGTGGAGGCGTACACGGTCTCGCCGTCGGCGATGACCGCGGTGGCCTCGCCGCCGCCGCCCACGCCCTGCTCGCCGTCGATGGTCAGCACCGACAGCGTCTCGAACCCGGCGAACTCGGCCGGCCGGTGGGTGCGGTCGCACGACACCACGAGGCCCTCGCTGCTGGAGCCGTCCGACTCCACCATGGTGTACTCGGGCAGCCAGTCCTCCAGCGTGGTCAGGTCGATCACGCTGCGGTTGGCTTCGAGCGCGATCTGCTGGGAGGCCTCGTTCGTCGGGTACACGAACGGCAGGTCGCTCGGGTAGGAGGAGACGACCACCCGGATGGTCCCGTCGATGAGGCGGGCGCTCAGGTACTGGCCCTCCACCGTCATGGTGCGGGTGACCTTCATGGCCGCCGGGTCGGACAGATCCACCTGGAAGACCATCATCGTGTTGGTCTGGTAGCCGGGCCAGATGCGGGCGCCGTCCGCCGCCACGTCGGTCGGCAGGGCGATCAGCCCGCCCCCGTTGGCGAACAGGTAGGCGGTCTCGCCCACCACCAGCATCTGATGGTTCCATCCCTCGGTGAGCTGCAGCGTGCCCAGCAGCAGCGGCTCGCCGGTGGACACGTCCACGTACGACAGCTTCCCGTCGGTGATGGCGAGGATGCGGGTGCCGTCGGTCTTGACGATGTCGGGCTCGTCCACACCGGCCACCTGCACGTTGGTGCCGCTGTAGTCCACGCCCTCGACACGCCCGCCGTCCTCACCGCCGGCGGTCGGGGCGGCCTGCGCCGCCGCCGCCATGGTGGTGGTGGCCGCTTCCTCCACGGCGGCGTCCATCGCCACGCCGTCCATGAAGACGGGGCCCCAGTAGCCGCCGCCTTCCAGGCCGTACGGGCCGACCCGCTCCTTCGCCTCCGCCTTGAAGTGGTCCAGCAGCGCGTCACAGGAGTCGAACCGCTCCAGGGCCGCCACGAACCTGATGTCGCTCGGGTCGAAGGTGCCGGTGACGGCGCCGGTGCCGGCCTCCCCGCCGATCGGCCCGATCGACGTGGTGGTGCCGGCGTCGGGGTCGCTCGAACAGGCCGCGGCGAGCAGCCCCGTGGCGACCAGTAGTGCGATGGTCCTGCGCATGAGTGTGTGCCTCCGTGGGTACGTCGCCATTGTGACGGGCGGGGGTGCCGATCCGGTTCCCATCCCGAGCCCGGGCCTATCGTGGCGGCCCATGAGCATCCCAGGCGGGCCGCCCGCCTCCACCATCGGCCTGGCCGGGTACGGCCGGTTCGGCCGCGCCCTCGCCGGCCTGGCCGACGCCGCAGGGATGCGGCTGCGCGGCTACGACCCTGCGGGAGGCGTGCCCGCCGCCGTCACCGCCGCCGACCCCGCACGCCTGGCCGCGGGAGCCGAGGTGATCGTGGTGGCGACCCCGGTGGCCGAGATCCGCCGGTCCCTGGAGGAGTTGCGCCCCCACCTGACCCCGGCCCATCTGGTCATCGACGTCGGCAGTGTGAAGCGCGCCCCGTCCGCGGACCTGGAGGCCGTGCTGGGCCGGGAGATCCCCTGGGCGGCCACCCACCCCCTGTTCGGGCCGCTCAACATCGCCCGCGGCGACCGGCCGCTGCGGGCCGTGGTGTGCGCCAACCCCCTGCACCCCGACGCGGTGGCGGGCGCCCGCCGCCTCTACGAGCGCCTCGGGTGCGAGGTGATCGAGCAGACCGCCGACGAGCACGACCGGGTGATGGCCCGCACCCACGCCCTCGCCTTCTTCGTGGCCAAGGGCCTCATCGACATCGGCGCCGGCGACGACCTGCCGTTCTCCCCGCCGTCGTTCCAGGCGCTGGCCCAGACCATCGACACCGTGCGGGCCGACGCCTCCCACCTGTTCCTGGCCATCGAACGCGGCAACCCGCACGCCGAGGACGCCCGCCAGGCCCTGCTCGACGCCCTCGCCCGGGTCCACACCGGCCTCGACGCACCGCTCGACCCCGCCGCACCCGGCAGCCTGACGATCCCCGCAGCAGCGGCGGCCGCCCCCGAGTTGCGGGAGACCCGCGACCTCATCGACGAGATCGACGCCGAGATCGTCGCCCTCCTCGCCCGGCGCAGCCTGCTCTCCACCCGGGCGGGCCGGATCAAGTCGGAGGCGGGGGCCGGGATCCGCGACGCCGCCCGCGAACGCGAGCTGCTCGACGAGCGGCGGCGATGGGCCGCCGAGCGCGGGCTCGGTGAGGAGACGGTGGCCGACGTGTTCTCGGCCATCCTGCGGTTCAGCCGGGCGGCGCAGGCCGACGCGGACTGACCGGCGGGCCGGGACCTTCTCCGCTACGCTCCCGGCACTCATCCAGGAGGGGAACCTGTGACTGTGAGACGCTCGGGCGCGCTGCTGCTCGCCCTGATGCTGTCGGCCACCGCATGCGGCGACGACGACACGACCGCCACCACCGGGACCGCGGCCACCACCACCACCGCAGCGGCCACGACCACCACCGGGGCGGCGACCACCACCACCGCAGCCACCACGACCACGGAGGCCACGGCCACCACCGCGGGGCCGCCGTCGTCGATCATGCTCGACGACCCCGCGCTCGCCGAGGAGCCGCCCGGCGTGTCCTACCGGGCCACGCTGGAGTTCCGGATGCGCGCCGACCTGGGCGACGGCACCATCGAGGAGGGCACGGTCGCCGCCGACGGGGGCAAGCTGCTCGACCCGGAGCGGCACTCGCTGGTGGTGGGAACCGAAGGGCTGTCCAACCTGCCCAATTGCTTCGACATCGCCGCCTCCACCCCCAACTTCGTGAGCGCGTACCACACCTTCTACGGCGGGTTGTCGGGGGACACCGGCGGCGACCTGGCGGGTGAGGCGTTCCTGTACGAGGCCGGGATCACCAGCAACGGCGTGCTCGCCGACCGCTACGAGATCACGCTGGCCAACATCCAACCGTCCGCCGACAGCGAGTACACGTCGTTCAGCGAGGCGTACCTCGACGTCGCCAGGGACGGCGGCTACGTCGTGAGCCTGGTGATGATCGGCACCGGCCGCAACAACACGTTCACGGTGGACCAGACCGAGCCGCGCGACGTCGTGTACCGGTTGGACTTCTCCGAGTTCGGGGAGATGACGGAGTTCACGGCCCCGCCCGGCTGCTGATCGGGGGACGGGCGGGCTAGCCGCCCATCTCGGCGACCATCTGCTCCAGATCGGCCTCGCGCTGGTTCACCTGCTCCGCCACGCCGGACGCCCGCTCCACCGGGGCCAGCACGGACGACTCGTCGGCCGCCGGCGGCGTCGTGGAGGCCGGGGACGGCGCGCTCGCGGCACACCCGGCGGCTGCGGTGGCCACGGCGAGGGCGGCGAGGAACTCGACCATACGCGTCATGGGGGTTCCATCGGCACCCGGCCCGCCGGTTCTTGACCCCTGTCTGGGAACATCAGGCATGACGGTTCCGGGTCTCTCCCACGGAATCGGCCGGCTAGGGCAATCCATCCGCTAGGGTGCCGGATGCCGCACCGGGTGGAGGCCAGCGAACCGTCGCTTCCCCGGTGGCCACGGCAGAGATTCTCACCCCGGTTGGATCGCCTCTTCGGCCGACCCTCGACCCCGTCGAGCGAGAGAGCCGAACCACGACCGCCCCGCCGGGGCCAGGAGTCAACACGCCATGTCCACCACCTTCTCTCAGCTCGGGCTGCCCGGGGCGCTGACCGCGACACTCGCCGCCCGCGGCATCACCGAGCCGTTCCCGATCCAGCAGGCCGCCATCCCCGACGCCCTCGCCGGACGCGATCTCGCCGGCAAGGCCCCCACCGGGTCCGGCAAGACCCTCGCCTTCGGCCTGCCGCTGCTCGCCCGCGTCGGCACCGCACGGAGCGGCCGCCCCCGCTCGCTCGTGCTCGCCCCCACCCGGGAACTGGCCGAGCAGATCAGCCAGGAACTCGCCCCGCTCGCCCGGGCCGCCGGCCGCACCGTGTGCGCCGTCTACGGCGGTGTCGGGTACCGGCCGCAGATCTCGGCGCTCCGACGCGGGGCCGACGTGCTCGTCGCCACGCCGGGGCGCCTCGAAGACCTCATCGACCAGGGGGCGGTGCGCCTCTCCGACGCCGGCATCGTCGTGGTGGACGAGGCCGACCGGATGGCCGACATGGGGTTCCTCCCCGCCGTCCGCCGCATCCTCGACGCCACCCCCCGGGACCGCCAGACCATGCTGTTCTCCGCCACGCTCGACGGCGCCGTCGCCGTCCTCAGCCGCGACTACCAGGTGACCCCGGTCCGGCACGAGGCGGCCGCCGTCGAGACCGAGGCCCTCGACATCGACCACCACTTCTGGCTGGTCGAGCACCCCGAGCGCGTCCAGGCCGCCGCCGACGTCGTCACCCGCACCGGCCGGTCGATCGTGTTCACCCGCACCCGCCACGGCGCCGACCGCCTCGCCCGCCAATTGGAGCGGCTCGGGGTGGAGACGACGTCACTGCACGGCGGCCGCACGCAGAGTCAACGCAATCGCGCGCTCGACGCCTTCTCGTCGGGCCGCGTCCAGGCGCTGATCGCCACCGATGTGGCGGCGCGCGGCATCCACGTGGACGACGTCGCCTCGGTGGTGCACTTCGACCCGCCCGCCGACCACAAGGACTACCTGCACCGGTCCGGGCGCACCGGCCGCGCCGGCGCCACCGGCACCGTCGTCAGCCTGGTGACGCCGCAGCAGCGGGGCGCGGTGCGCCGCCTGCAGCGCGAACTCGATCTGGACGCCCCGCTCGGGATGCCCCGGGCCGAGGACCTCCCCGCCGGGCGTGTGCCGGCCCCAGCCCGCCGGCCCGCCGCCGCCCGCCACTCCGGGACGACGGCACCGGCGCCGAAGCGCCCCCGCCCCCGGACGGCGGTCGCGACCGCCACCCCTGCCGGCGCCGAGAGCGTGTACGTCGCCAACCTGCCGTGGGACGCCACCGGCGACGATGTGGAGGCATTGTTCTCCCGCCACGGCCGCGTCCACCAGGCGACGGTGATCGTGGACAAGCGGACCGGGCGCTCCAAGGGGTACGGGTTCGTGGACATGCCCGGCGACCACGCCCGCGAGGCCGTGGCGCGGCTCCACGGCGCCGACATGGAGGGACGCGATCTCACCGTCCGCATCGCCAGGCCCCGCACCTGGGGCGCGGCGTAGG
>JAHLKU010000058.1 GCA_020444505.1 Actinomycetota bacterium
CGGGTTGAGCCCGAAGGTGCGGGAACGGCGGCCGCCTCCGGGCGGCCGCCGTCGCGTGATCGGGGCAGATCGCGAAATGCCCCTCAACTCCCCGGACCCGCCGGCCGATAGCACACCACGGATCGAGACACGATCCCTTGCTAGCGCAACCTGAGGAGGTTCGCACCATGATGAAGGCCATCCGGCGCAATCTGAGCCGGGACGAGGGCTTCACGCTCATCGAGCTGATGGTCGTGGTGATGATCATTGCAGTTCTCATCGCCATCGCCATCCCGTCGTTCCTGGGGTTCCGGAAGTCGGCCCAGGACCGTTCGGCGCAGAGCGAGATCCGCAACGTCCTGCTCGCCGAGAAGGCGTTCTGGCTGGAAGAGGGCGACTACACCGAGACCGCCGGTGACATCACCGCACTCGAGCCCAACGCTTCCGTCAACGCCGACCCGGCTGCTGGGGTGTACATCGACCTGAACGCTGCTTCCAGCGACGTGGTCTGCATCGTCCGCACTGCGGACAGCGGCAACACGTTCGCGATCTGGGAGAGCGCTACGGCCGGCACCTACTACGGCGCGACCGACCTGTCGGCCGCCGACTGCCCGGCCGCGGCCCCTGCGGGCTACTCGCAGGGCGGCTGGTAAAGCCGAAGCACCAACGACCGATACCAGTGGGGCGGGCCTTCGGGCCCGCCCCACTGTCGTCGTGAGGAGCGTGTCCCGATGGAGACCGCACATCGAGAATCTGGCTGGACCCTCGTCGAGCTGATCGTCGTGCTCGGCATCGTCGCCGTGCTGGTGTCGCTGACCCTCCCCAGCCTGCTCGGCTTCAGGCGCCAGTCGCTCGACATGCAGGTGAAGGTGGAGTTGTCCGATGCCGCCAGGGCGGCGGCGGCCATCGAGGTGGAACTGGGGGAGTACCCCGGCGACCCGGTGTGGCTGGCGGCGACGATGCCGGAACTGGACTTCGGCGGCGTCGGCGCCCGCAGCATCCACGTGGTGACCGGCGACGTCGGCACCTCGCAGAACGCACAGATCCTGCTGTACGCTCGCTCGGTGACCGGCGACTGGTTCGGGCTGCGCCTCGTGCGCGAGGGTGACGACGCGGGCCGCCACGCGTGCACCGGCGAGGAGGCCGACATGACGCTCGACGCCTGTATCGGGACGGCGTGGTGACCCCGGTCCTGGTGGCGGCCGGGGCGCTCCTCGGCCTGATGATCGGCTCCTTCCTCAACGTGGTGGTGTACCGGGTCCCCGAGGGGATGTCGGTGGTCTCCCCGCCGTCGGCCTGCCCGTCGTGCGGCACGCCCATCCGGCCGCGCGACAACGTCCCGGTGCTCTCGTGGCTGCTGCTGCGGGGGCGGTGCCGGGCGTGCGGCGACCGCATCTCGGCCCGCTACCCCCTGGTGGAGGCCGGCACGGCGGCGGTGTTCGCGGGCCTCGCCGTGATGGTGGGGGAGTCGTGGACGTTGCCGGCCTACTGGGCCGGGGCCGCCACCGCGCTGGCGCTGGCCCTGGTGGATCTCGACCGGCAGCGGATCCCCAACGCGATCCTCTTCCCCGGCCTCGCTGTCTCCTGGGTGCTGCTGGCCGCCGGGGCCCTCGCCGACGGGGCGCCCTGGCCGCTGGCGAGGGCCGCCGCCGGCGCGGGCGGGTACTTCGCCGTGCTGTTCCTGATCGCCGTCGCCGCCCGGGGAGGGTTCGGCTTCGGCGATGTCAAGTACGCCCTGCTGCTCGGCACGTTCCTGGGTCACCGGTCGTGGGACGCCCTGGTGGTGGGGGTGCTGGCCGCGTTCGTGGCGGGTGGCCTCGCCGGCGCCGCGCTGCTGGCGCTGCGCCGCCTGGGGCGCCGGGACGCCATGGCGTTCGGGCCGGCGATGCTGGTCGGGGCGGTGGTCGGCCTGGTGTGGGGGGCGGCGATCGCAGGGTGGTACCTGGGCCGGTAGGCGGCCGGGTGCTGCGCGCGAAGCGCGCGAGAGCGGGGGGGAGTTCGGCAACGCTCCGTAGTGCCGCAAATGCTTTGTCCGCGGCGCGCCCCTGGGTAGCCTGCGGGTGACACCGCCGTAACTACACCAGTGTCGGTGGGTGCTGACAGCAGGCCAGCGAGCCGCTGCGGAGGGAGAGATGGCAGTAGCGGTCGGTCTCGACATCGGCTCCGGCGCCGTGCGCGCCGCGGTCGTCGACATCGCCAAGAGCGCGCCCGTGCTGCGGCGCTTCGCCGAGATGCCGCTGCCCCCGGGGGCGGTGGTCTCCGGCGAGATCATCGACGACGGCGCCGTCACCGAGGCCGTCTCCGCACTCTGGCGGCGCAACAAGCTGCCCAAGAAGCGGGTGGTGATCGGCCTCGCCAACCAGCGGGTGATCGTGCGCCAGGTGGACGTGCCGCACCTCGAGGAAGCCGAGATGGTGGAGGCCCTGCCGTTCCAGGTGCAGGACGCCATCCCCATCCCCGTCGAAGAGGCGGTGCTCGACTACGTGCCGCTGGAGGAATTCAACACGCCGGACGGCGACCTGATGATGTCGGTGCTCGTCATCGCCGCCCAGCGTGAGATGGCCGACGGCCTGATGGCCGTGGCCAAGAGCGCCGGCCTGTCGGTGATGTCGATCGACCTCACCGCCTTCGGCCTGGTGCGGGCCGCCTTCGGAGCCGACCTGCTGCTCGGCGGCGACGGGCCCCAGGGCCTGCTCGACATCGGGGCGTCGATGTCGCAGATCGCCGTCGTCCGGGGCGGCATCACCCGGTTCGTCCGCATCCTGCCGGTCGGCGGGAGCCAGTTCACCGACGACCTCAAGGCCTCCCTGTCGGTGTCGTTCGAGGACGCCGAGGAGCTGAAGCGCGTGGTCGGTGTCGCCCCCGAGGGCATGCCGGAGGGGGACGGCGACCAGGAGGCCGCACGCCGTACCCTCACCCGCACCGCAGACGGCCTGATCGAGGAGATCCGCGGCTCCATCAACTACTACCTGACCCAGGCCGGGGAGCACAACCTCGACCGGCTCGTCGTGTCCGGCAACGGCGCACGGCTGCCGCACCTCGCCAACCGGGTCGCCCGCTCGCTGTCCACCCGCGTCGAGCCGGTGCGGGTGCTGGAACACATCGGGGTGGGGCGGATCGGGATGACCGAGAGCCAGTTGCTCGACCTGCAGCCGGTGCTCCCGGCCAGCGTCGGGTTGGCGATGTGGGGCAAGTACGTCGTGGGGCCGAGCAACCGGTTCGCCCACGTCGCCTAGGGAGAGGCACCGATGAGACCGATCAACCTGCTGCCGAGGGAAGACCGGGGGGCCGCCGCGGCGCGCCGCCGGGTGCTCCTGGTGGTGGCGGTCGGGTTCGTCTACGTGGCCGGCCTGGCCGCCCTGACGGTGATGTGGAACGGCAAGGTGGAGGCGGCCGAAGACCGGCTCGCCGACCAGCAGGCCCGCAACGCGACCCTGCAGGCCGAGGTGTCCGCCCTCTCCGCCGCCGACGAACTCCGCCTGGAGTACCAGGAGAACGCCGCCCTGACGGCGGAGGTGCTCTCCGACGACGTGGCATGGGGCCGCCTCCTCAACGACTTCGGGCGCCTCATCCCCGAGCGGGTGTGGTTGGAGAACTTCGTGGGGGCGGCGGGTGCCGGTGACGTGGCGGGCGTGGTGGGCCGTATCACCGTGGCCGGCACCGGGTTCGAGTTCGCCGACGTCTCGGCGTGGCTCCGCTCGCTGGACGAGGCCCGGTTCCCCGGCGTGATCGGCTCCTGGGTGACCAATGCCACCGAGGCGCAGGGCCTCGACGGCGAGGACACCGTGATCTCGTTCAGCAGCACCGCCGGGCTCACCGACGCGGCCATCAGCAACCGGGTGCAGGAGCGGGTCCCCGAGGTGTCGGGATGAGCCGGCGTCTCCTCGCCTTCGGCACGCTGGTGTTCCTGCTGGTGACGGTGCTCTGGTACTTCTTCCTGCTGTCGCCGCGCAACTCGAAGATCTCCGACCTCGACGACCAGTTGCAGACCGCCATCGCCGAGGAGGACGCGCTGCGGGCGGCGGCCGCCGCGCTCCGGGACGTGCAGGAGAACGACGTGGCCTTCCTGGCGGCCATCGGCCAGATGGAGGCCGGGATCCCCGAGGAGCCCGAACTGGCCGTGTTCATCGAAGAGGTCACGGCGCTCGCCGAGTCCACCGGCATCGCCGTCCAGTCGATCGCCCCGTCGGAGCCGGCAGCGTCGGCCACGCTGCCGGTGTACGACATCACCGTGACCCTGGCCCTGCAGGGCGAGTACTTCGAGCTGCTCGGGTTCCTGTACGGGCTGGACGACATGGAGCGCATCGTCGTGGTGCAGGCCATCTCCATCACGGCCGGTGGCGGGGGCGGCGCCGTGGAGGAGCTGCCCGAAGAGGAGACGAGCACCACGGTCGAGGGGGAGTCGACGACCACGACCACCATCCCGACGCTGTCGGAGAACACCCTGTCGATCTCTCTCACCGTGAAGCTGTTCACGCGGACGCCGCTGCTGCCTGCCGTCGCCGTGGCCAACGACGGGGCCGGTGACGGCACCACCGAGGGCGACGCCTTCGGCGGCACGTTCGGCCAGGACGAGTTCGGTATCGACAGCCCGGAGGCGCCGTCCGGCCAGGCCGCGGGAGGTGACACCCCGTGAGCAGCGCCCGCCGCAGCCTCACCGCCACCTTCCTGGCGCTCCTGCTGGTCGGCACCGGCGTCGTCGCCGTGTGGCTGGTCACCGGTTCCGGCCTGTTCGCCGCCGCCGCGCCGTCCATCGACGGCCCGTTGCCGTCGGCATCGGAGGCCGCAGCGGCGCCGGGAGCGGAGTCGGCGCTGCCGCTGGCGGAGAACATCCAGGTCGCCCAGCCGCGCGATCCCTTCGCTCCGCTGACGTCGGAGCCGCCCGCCACGACCACCACGCTGCCCGGGCAGACCACCACCACCCAGGCGGGCGAGACCACCACGACCGAGGCGGGGGCGACCACCACCACCCAGGGCTTCGAGCCGGAGGGCACCCGGGTGGTGCTGCTCGAGATCCGTGACGAGGCCGGCGTCCGCAAGGCGGTGCTCACCGTGGACGGCGAGACCCATGTGGTGGGGGTGGGGGAGACCTTCGCCGATTCCTTCAAGGTCGTGAGCCTGGCCGAGTCGTCGGGCGTGTTCCTGTACGGCGACAGCGCCTTCACGCTGTCGGTCGGCCAGGCCATCCTGAAGTGACCCCGGCCCGGGGGTACCATCCCGGGCCATGATCCGCTTCCTCACCGCCGGTGAGTCCCATGGGCCCGGCCTGGTCGCCGTCGTCGAGGGATTGCCGGCCGGGCTCCCCGTCACCGCAGACGGCATCGCCGCCGAGCTGGCGCGCCGTCGCATGGGCCACGGCCGGGGCAAGCGCATGGCCATCGAGCGGGACGAGCTGGAGATCCTCGGCGGGGTGCGCTTCGGGGCGACGCTCGGGGGGCCGGTCGCCGTGGTGATCCGCAACACGGAGTGGCCCCGCTGGCAGGAGGACATGTCGCCGGAGCCGGGCTCGCCGCGGCGGCGCCTCACCGCCCCGCGACCCGGCCACGCCGACCTGGCCGGGATGATGAAGTACGGCACCCACGACGCCAGAGACGTGCTGGAGCGGGCCTCGGCCCGGGAGACCGCGGCCCGGGCGGTGGTCGGCCACCTGTGCGCGGCGCTGCTGCGGGAGATCGGGGTGGACGTGCTGTCCCACGTGGTGGCCATCGGCGGCGTCGCCGTGCCCGACGGCGCCCCGCCGTCGCCCGCGGACCGGGCCGCCATCGACGCGTCGCCGGTGCGGGTGTTCGACCGGTCGGCCGAGGCAGGCATGGTCGCCGCCATCGACGCCGCCCGCGCGGCCCGCGACACGCTGGGAGGCACGGTCGAGGTGGTCGCCCACGGCGTGCCGGCGGGGCTGGGGAGCCACGTCCACTGGGACCGGCGCCTCGACGGCCTCCTCGGCGGGGCGTTGATGTCCATCCCCGCCATCAAGGCGGCCGAGGTGGGCGACGGCGTCGCCGGCGCCGCCCGCCCCGGGTCGGCGGCACACGACGAGATCGGCTACGGCGGCGATGGGTTCGTCCGCGCCACCAACCGCTCCGGGGGCATCGAGGGGGGCATCTCCACCGGGGAGCCGATCCGGGCGAGGGCGCACATGAAGCCGCTGTCCACCCTGATGCGGGCGCTCGACACCGTGGACGTGGATCAGAAGACCCCGGAGAAGGCCATCCGCGAGCGCAGCGACGTGTGCGCCGTCCCGGCGGCGGGCATCGTCGCCGAGCACGTGACGGCCTACGTGCTGGCCCGGGAGGCGGGGCGCATGTTCGGGGGCGACACGGTGGGAGACTTCACGGCTGCGGCCGCCGCGTACCGGCGGCGCCTCGAGGAGTTCTAGTGCCCACCCTGTGGCTCGTGGGCATGATGGGCAGCGGCAAGAGCACCGTCGGGCCCAGGGTGGCCTACGCGCTCGGCGTGGACTTCGTGGACCTCGACCAGGTGGTGGCGCTGGAGGCGGGATGCGACCTGGTGCGGATCTTCGCAGACGAGGGCGAGGCGGGGTTCCGCGAACGTGAGTCGCGGGCGCTGGCGTCGGTGGCGGGGAGCCCGGTCGTGGTGGCCTGCGGGGGCGGCGTGGTCGAGGACCCGTCCAACGTCACCACGATGCGTGCCCACGGCAGGGTGGCGTGGCTGGACGCGCCGGTGCGGGTGCTGGCGGGCCGCCTCGGCGACGGGACCGGCCGCCCCATGCTCCAGGGTGACCCCGTGACACGGCTCACCTCGCTGCAGCGCCGCCGCAAGAAGAAGTACGACGCAGCCGCCCACGCCCGTTTCGACGCGTCGGAGGCGCCCGACGGCCTGGCCAAGGAGATCGTGACGTGGTGGCGGAGCTCGTCGTAGCCGGGGCGACCACGGTCGCCGTCGGCCGGGGCATCGCCACCGCCGAGCGCCTGTTGCCGCCCCGCCCCCGCTCGATCGCTGCGGTGGTCGCCCAACCATCCACGGCGCGCCTCGCCCGCGGCCTGGCGCGCGGCCTGGAGGCGGGCGGCACCAGGGCCGAGGTGCGGGTGCTGCCCGACGGGGAAGCCGCCAAGGACCTGGCGGTGGTGGCGGGGCTGTACGAGTGGATGGCCGGCCTGGGGATGAGCCGGTCCGACACGCTGGTGGCGGTGGGCGGTGGGTCGATCACCGACGCCGCCGGGTTCGCCGCCGCCACCTACCTGCGGGGGATCGAGGCCGTGTACGTGGCCACGACGGTGCTGGCGGCGGTCGACGCCGCCGTCGGCGGAAAGACCGGCGTCAACCTGGGGGCGAAGAACCTGGTGGGCGCCTTCCACCACCCGGCCCGGGTGGTCGTGGACGTGGACGTGCTCGACGCCCTGCCCCCCGCCGTGCGGCGGGACGGCCTCGCCGAGGCGCTGAAGGCCGGACTGATCGGCGACGAGGCACTGGTGGCCCTGCTGGAGCGCGACGGTGAAGCGGCCGACCTGGAGGACGTGGTGGCCCGAGCGGTGGCTGTGAAGGCCGCGGTGGTGGGGCGCGACTTCACCGAGCAGGGGGAGCGGGCGCACCTCAACTACGGGCACACGATCGGCCACGCCGTGGAGGTGGCCGCCGGGATGGGGCACGGCGCCGCGGTTGCGGTGGGCATGGTGGCCGCCGGCAGGGCCTCGGCGCTGGAGATGGGGTTCACCGGCGAGGACCGCCAGCGTGAGGCCATCGACCGGCTCGGGCTGCCGGCGGCGGCGCCCGGCCTCGACCCCGCCGGGGTCCTCGCTCTCCTCGGCGCCGACAAGAAGCGGGACGCCGCCGGCCTGCGGATGGTGCTGCTGGAGGCGGTGGGCCGGCCCGCGGTGCGGCACGTGGGGGCGGCTACCGTAGAGGCCGCCCTGGACGCCGTCGAGATCGCCTAGGAGGGACATGCAGCACGCCGCGAGGATGCGCGCTCTCGGCGGGAGCATCGAAGCCCCGCTGCTGGTGACGCAACTCCCCAACATCCGCTACCTGACCGGCTTCGCCGGGAGCAGCGCCTACCTGCTGGCCCTCCCCGGGGGAGGCGGCGTGTTCCTCACCGACGGCCGCTACGGCGAGTCGGCCGAACCGCTCATCGCCGCCCTCGACGACGTCGAGTTGATCGTTACCACCGGGCCGCTGTGGGACTCGCTGGGCCCCGTCCTGTCAGGCCGGGACGGCCTCCGCCTGGAGTCGGCCGGCGTCACCTGGGACTTCGTCCGCACGCTGGCCGACAAGACCGGCATCGACCCGGCGCCCTCCACCGGAGTGGTCGAGGCGCTGCGCCGGGTGAAGGACGACGGCGAGGTGGCCGCGCTCACCGCAGCAGCCCATGCCGGCGACCTCGCCTTCTCGGCGCTGCCGGGGCTGCTGGAGGGCGCCCCCACCGAGGCCGATCTCGGTTGGGCGCTGACGTCGGAGATGCGCCGCCACGGCGGCGATCCCGCCGATTGGGACCCGATCGTGGCGATCGGCCCCGGCGCCTCGATCCCGCACTACCACTCGGCGGACGTGCCGATGGGCCGGGGGATGCTGCTGCTGGACTACGGCTGCATCGTGGACGGCTACCACAGCGACATGAGCCGCACCGTGTGGCTGGGCCCGGACCCCGACGAGGAGCTGTCCCGGGTGTACCGGGCCGTGGCGGAGTCGCAGCAGGCCGGCATCGACGCCATCGCCCCCGGGGTGGCGTGCGGGGCCGTGGACGAGGCCGTCCGCGAGGTGCTGCGGGGCTACGGGTACGAAGACCGGTTCCTGCACAGCACCGGTCACGGCGTGGGCCTCGAGATCCACGAGGAGCCGTGGGTGCGGCGTGGCAACGACGACCTGCTGCAGGTGGGGAACGTGGTGACGGTGGAGCCCGGTGTCTACCTGTCCGGCGTCGGCGGTGTGCGCATCGAGGACATGGTGCTGGTCACCGCGGACGGGCCGGTGGTGCTCACGGAGTCTTCCAGGGAGATGATGCCCGCATGAGTTCGATCTCGACCAACGACATCAAGCCGGGGATGGCGCTCGACCTGCCCGAGGGTCTGTTCCAGATCATCGAGTTCCAGCACGTGAAGCCCGGCAAGGGCAAGGCGTTCGTGCGCACCAAGCTCAAGAACCTGGAGACGGGCGCCACCATCGACCGGACCTTCCGGGCCGACGAGACGGTGGAGCGCGCCATCATCGACCGCCGCGACCACCAGTTCCTGTACCGGGACGACATGGGGTACGTGTTCATGGACGGGGAGACCTACGCCCAGATCACGCTGCCGGCCGAGGCCGTCGGCGACGCCGCCCCCTACCTCACCGATGGGGCCATCGTGCTGCTGGCGATGTACCAGGACCGGGCGGTGGGCCTCGACCTGCCCGCCTCGGTGGAACTGGAGGTCACCGAGGCCGAGCCCGGGGTGAAGGGCGACCGGGTGTCGGGCGCCACCAAGCCGGTCACCCTGGAGACGGGCCTCGTCGTGCAGGTACCGCTGTTCGTCGAGCAGGGGGACCGCATCAAGGTGGACACCCGCTCCGGCGAGTACATGACCCGGGTGACGTGAGCCGCGGCGACGCCTCCGGCGCTGCGGTGGCGCTGGCCGAGGCGCTCCGGGGCCCCGACACGGCGCTGCGCTCGCTGCTGTCCGGCGAGGCCGGCCACGGCCACGCCGAGTTGCGGGAGGCGGCGGGCATCATCGCCGCCGCCGCCGAGGACCCGGTGGCCTTCGCTGCCGACCACGGCGACCCGTACTGGCACTCGGTGCGGGTGGACGCCGCCGCCCTGGACCGCCTGCACCGGGTGTTCCGCCGCGATGACGCCCTGGAGGCGCTGTATGCCGCCGATCAGGCGGGCCGGGGCCCGGACACCACCGGGCTCAGCGATCAGGCAGCAGACCTGGTTGAGGGCGTCTGGGGGGCTCTGAGCGCCCTCGACGAGGCGATCGGTGCCGCAGCCGAAGGGTGGCGGGTGGGGCGGATGGCTCCGGTGGACCGCAACGTGCTCCGCCTGGGCCTGTGGGAGCTGAGGAACCGCCCTGCGGTGCCGGTGGCGGTGGTGGTGTCGGAGGCGGTGCGCCTCGCCAAGGCCTATTCCACCGAGCACAGCGGCCGGTTCGTCAACGGCGTCCTCGCCGGCCTGGCCGCCGCCGAGCGAGAGGCGCGGGAGGAGTGAGGGACGGCAGCCCCGTCCTCGTGGCCCTCGACGTGGCGTCGGCCGCCGAGGCGGTGGCCCTCGCCGAGGCGGTGGCGCCGCACGTCGGCGGCTTCAAGGTGGGGCTGGGCCTGCTGCACGGTCCGGGGCCGGGCGTGGTGGGAGCGCTCGCCCGCATCGGTCCGGTGATGGTGGACGCCAAGCTGCACGACATCCCCACCCAGGCGGCGGCCGCCGCCTTCCGGCTGGGGGAGTACGGCGCCCGTTGGGTGACGGCCCATGCCTCCGGCGGCGCCGAGATGTTGGAGGCCGCCGTCGCGGCACTCACCGACGCCACCGCAGGTACCGCCGGGATCCTCGTCGAGACGGTGCTGACCAGTCTCGACGCCGCCGCACTGGCGTCGCTCGGCCACGGCGACAGCCCCGGCCGCCTCGTGGCCAGGTACACGAAGATCGCCGCCTCGGCGGGCGCCGAGGGGGTGGTGTGCGCCACCAAGGAGCTGGGGGACGTCGCCCAGGTGAAGGGCGCCGGGGGCCTGCTGCGGGTGACGTCGGGCATCCGGCCGGACGGGCCGCTCGACGACGACCAGCGCCGTGTGGCGACCCCGGAGGAGGCGCTGCAGCGCGGCGCCGACCTGCTGGTGGTCGGCCGCCCTATCGTCGCCGCCCCCGACCCCGTGGCTGCGGCCGCCTCGCTCGCGGCCCGGGTGGCATAGAGTGGCGGCAGGTGCAGGAGGAGACCCATGGGACCACCGAAACTGACCCCCGAGCAGCGGGCCCGGGCCCTGGAGAAGGCCGCAGAGGCGCGCCGCGAGCGCGCCGAGATCAAGGAGCTGCTCAAGAACGGCACGATCACCCTGCCGGAGCTGTTCGAGCGAGCCGAGACCGACGGCCACGCGGCCGGCCTCAAGGTGAAGGACGCCCTGGCCTCGCTGCCCGGCTTGGGCAAGGTGAAGAGCAAGCGCCTCATGGAGCGGTTGGAGATCGCCGAGAGCCGCCGCATCCGCGGCCTCGGGGCACGGCAACGGGAGGCCCTCCTCGCCGCTCTTTCCTGACCGGCCCCGCCGCGGCAGGCTGATCGTCTTCTCGGGCCCCAGCGGGGCCGGCAAGACCAGCGTCGTGGAGGGGCTCTCGGCACGGCTCCCGTTCCACTTCAGCGTGTCGATGACGACGCGCCCGCCCCGGCCGGGGGAGGTGGACGGGGTGGACTACCGCTTCGTGGACCGCGCCACCTTCGAGGCGGCGGTCGCCGCCGGCGAGATGGTGGAGTGGGCCCGCTACAGCGGCCACCTCTACGGGACACCGAAGGCGGCCATCGAGGGCCCCCTGTCGGAGGGCGCCGACGTGCTGCTGGACATCGAGATCGTGGGTGCTCGCCAGGTGAAGGACGCCTTCCCGGAGGCGCTGATGGTGTACGTGCTGCCACCGAGCCTGGAGGCGCTGGAGGCCCGGCTGCGGGGGAGGGGCGACACCGATGAGGAGGCCATGCGGCGCCGCCTGGAGGTGGCCGAGTGGCAGATCGGCCAGGCTCGCGAGTTCTTCGACCACTTCGTGGTCAACGACGACCTGGGCGCGGCTGTGGAGGAAGTGGCCGGTATACTGGCCGCTCCCCGACCCCCGCAGGTCCCCTCATGATGATCGACCCGCCCATCGAGACGCTCCTGGAGCGCACCAACAACCGCTTCACCCTCGTGGTGCTGGCCGCCCGCCGGGCGCGCCAGATCAACGCGTACTACCACCAGCTCGGCGAGGGCATCGGCGGCTACGTGCCGCCCCAGGTGCACTCGCTGTCCCGGCAGCCGCTCTCCCAGGCCTTCGAGGAGATCGCCGCCGACAAGCTGGTGGTCGACACCGGCGAGTAGCCCCGTGCTCACCGGGAGGCGCATCCTGCTGGCCGTCAGCGGGGGTGTCGCCGCCTACAAGGCCGCCTATCTCGCCCGCCGCCTCGTGGAGGCCGGCGCCGAGGTCCGCACGATCATGACCGAGAGCGCCACGCGCTTCCTCGGCCCGCAGACCCTCGCCGCCGTCACCGGCGTCCCGCCGGAGATCGAGATGTTCGACCGCCCCTCGGTGAGCCCGCACACCACGCTCGGCCAGTGGGCCGAGGCGATGGTCGTGGCTCCCGCCACCGCGGCGACGCTGGCCCGCATCGCCCACGGCCTCAGCGAGGACCTGCTGTCGGCCACGGTGCTCGCCACCAGAGCGCCGCTGGTGGTGGCGCCCGCCATGCACACCGAGATGTGGGAGCACCCGGCGACACAGCGGTCCATCGCCATCGTCCGCGGCGACGGGCACGTCGTGGTGGGCCCCGGCAGCGGGGCGCTGGCCGGGGGCGACGAGGGCAGGGGCCGCATGGCCGAGCCCGAGGAGATCCTGGCGGCCGTCGAGGCGCTGTTCGAGGACGGCCCCCTGGCGGGGCGCACCGTCCTGGTGACCGCAGGCGGCACCCGGGAGCCGATCGACCCGGTCCGCTACATCGGCAACCGCTCGTCGGGGAAGATGGGCAACGCCATCGCCCTGGCCGCAGCGCGGCGCGGGGCGCGGGTGGTGCTGGTGACCACCGTCGAGGCGCCTGCCGGGCCGATCGAGGTGGTGCCGGTGGAGACCGCCGAGCAGATGGCCGAGGCGGTGTGGTCCCGGGCGCCGGGGTGCGACGTGGCGGTGTTCGCCGCCGCCGTCGCCGACTTCCGCCCCGAGGCCCCGTCCGGCGGGAAACTGAAGCGCGCCGACGGCCCGCCCGAGATCGGCCTGGAGCCGACGCCCGACGTGCTGCGGGGCGTCGCAGCGATGGACGACCGCCCGTTCCTGGTCGGCTTCGCCGCCGAGACCGGCGACGTCGCCGAGGCCATCGCCAAGGGCAAGCACGAGCGGGTGGACCTGCTCGTCGCCAACGACGTCGCCCGCGCCGACAGCGGGTTCGGCACCGACACGAACGCCGTCACCCTGGTGGCCCCCGACGGCTCCACCGAGCCGTGGCCGCTCGCCACCAAGGACGAGGTGGCCGAGCGCCTCTGGGACCGGGTCGCCTCGCTGCTGCCGGGCGGCGAGTCCTGACGGCCCGCGTCGCCCGCGTCGTCCCCGACCTGCCGGTCTTCGGGGTCGACGACGGCTTCGCCTACGCCCTCCCCGACGGCATGGAGGCATCCGTCGGCAGCATCGTGCGCGTGCCTCTCGGCGGCCGCCGGGTGCGCGGGTACGTCGTGCAGGTGCGTCCCGGCGACCCGTCGGGCCTCAAGGAGGTGCTGGCGGTGTCGGGCGACCTCCCGGTGTTCGGCGAGCGCCTGCTGGAGGTGCTGCGCTGGGCGGCGATCCACTACGTCGCTCCGGTGGCGGCAGTGCTGGCGAAGGCCGCGCCGCCCAACCTGCCCCGGGCCGTGGCGGCCACCGGCCTGCCCGACGTGCCCGGCCTCCCCGGCGCCCTCACCGACGTGGCCGCCGCAGCGGCGGCCGGCACCCACACCAGGGCCACCTACTGGATGGGGGCCGGGCCGTGGGCAGGGCCGCTCGCCGCCCTGGCCGCCCCGGTGCTGGCCGCGGGCCGGAGCGTGGTGGTGGCCGCCCCGTCGTTCGCCGAGGCGACGGCGCTGGCGGAGGACCTGACCGGCGCGTTCGGCGCCCGGGTGGTGCTCGGCGCCTCCGCCCTCGGCAACGCCGCGTCGACCCGGGCGTGGTCCCGAGCGGCCTCCCAGCCCGGCCTGCTGGTGGTGGGTACCCGCGACGTCGCCCTGTGGCCGGTGGCCGGCCTCGGCCTCGGCGTGGTGGTGGGGGAGGGGCGTCGGGGCATGAAGGAGAAGGCCACCCCCACCCTGCACGCCCGCGACCTGCTGTGGCGCCGCTCGGCCGTCGAGCGCTTCCCGCTGGTCCTGTGCGGGGCGGTGCCCACCGGCGACGCCCTGGGCCGCAGTCCCCGGGTGGTCCCGCTGCGGCAGGGGCGGGTGTGGGGCCTGGTGGAGGTGGTGGATCGGCGCGAGGACCCTCCCGGCGGCGGGGTGATCGGCGAACGGGCGAGGCGGGCGCTGCACGCCACGGTGCGGGACGGCGGGCGCGCCCTGGTGTTCACGGACCGCCGGGCGCCGAGCACCCGGTGCGTCCGCTGCCGGACGCTGCGGACCTGCCCCGAGTGCGGGGCGCGGCCCGATCGGGACCCGGCGTGCCCCCGGTGCGGGGCCGCGCTCGGCGGGTGCGCGACGTGCGGTGGGACCCGGTTCGAGGCGCTCGGCGCCGGCATGGGGCGCGTGCTGCACGAGGCCGGCGGCTTCCTGGGCCGGGACGCCGTGGGCGAGGCGGGATCGGGGCGTCAGGTGGTGGTGGGCACCGAGCGGGACCTGCCCGGCCTCGGGCCCGTGGACCTGACGGTGGTGGTGGACGCCGACGGCCCGCTGCTGGCGCCCCACTACCGGGCCACCGAAGACGGGCTGCGCCTGCTGGCGCGCGCGGTGCTGGCGGCGGGGACGGGGCGGGGCCGCAGGGCGATCGTGCAGACGTCCGACCCGGGCCGGGAGGCCCTGGCCGCGCTGCGGCGGGGCGAGCCGCTGGAGATGCTCACCGGGCACCTCGCCGAGCGGTCGGCGCTGGGCCTGCCGCCCGGCGGCGAGGTGCTGGTGGTGGAGGCGGGTGCGGCGCCCGACGGCGCCGATGGGACTCTGCGGGAGGCCGTCGGGGCGCGGGCCGAGGTGCACGGGCCCGCCGAGGCAGGCGATCGCGTCAGGTGGCTGGTGCAGGGACGCGACCTGCGGCCTGCCCGCATCGCGCTGCGCGGCGTGGTCCAGGAGTGGCGGGACCGGGGGGCGAGGGTCCGGGTCGACGCCGACCCGATCGACCTGTGATCGCGCCACCCCAGGGTGGC
>JAHLKU010000059.1 GCA_020444505.1 Actinomycetota bacterium
TCCGACCCGCTACCCCGCAATCGCTTCGTACAGGAACGGGAAGGACACGTCCTGGCGGTAGTCCACGGCGGTGTGGTCGTCGTCGAACTCCTCGTAGCGGTGGTCGACGCCGGCCTCGGTGAGGATGCGGGTGAGGGCCCGCGCCCCGTACAGCAGGGCGTACTGGTCGGTGGTGCCGCAGTCGATGAACAGGCCGTTCAGCGCCTTTGCGTTGGCGATGCCCTCGGGGGTCTTGGCGATCTCCACCGGGTCGTGGCGCATCCAGTTGGCCCAGCGCTCCGGGATGATCTCGCCGGTCCGCAGGTCCACCGGCAGGCGGAGGCCCTTGGGCGCGTCCGGGTCGGGGTCGTAGGTGGCGGCCATGGCCATGGTCATCAGGTGGTGCAGGTCGCCGTGGCTCAGCTTCGGCTTCGCCTCGTAGTGGGCCAGCAGGCTCATCAGGTCGCCGCCGTGCTCGGCCACCTCGTCGAGCAGGTGGGAGAAGTCGGGCCAGTAGGCCATCAGGAACCCCATGTCGCCGGAATGGCAGGCGACGGCGCCCCATGCGTCGGCGCGGCGCAGGCCGTGGACGATGGCGCCGTACCCGCCGCTCGACTTGCCGAACAGGGCGCGGTGCTCCCGGCCCCTGCGCACCCGGAACCGCTCCTCCACGGCGGGCAGCATCTCGTCGATCAGGAACGCCTCCCAGTTGCCCATGGCGGCCGAGTCGATGTACTGGTTGCCGCCCAGCGACGTGAAGCAGTCGGGGAACACGGTCACCACCGGGCCCATCTCGCCGGCGGCGACCAGACGGTCGAGGCGCTGGGGGATGTTGTCGCCGAACGGCCGCCAGTTGAAGTGGGCCAGGCCGCTGCCGGTGAAGCCGACCAGGTCCACGAACAGGGGGTAGTCCTCGTCCGACTCGTCGTACCCCTCCGGCAGGTACACGGCCACGCGGCGGGTGGCGGGGTCGCCGAGCAGGTTGCCTGCCACGGCCTCCGATTGGATGGTGAACTCGACGCGCGTGCCGCGCAGGGCGGAGAAGTTGTGGATGGCCATGGCCCCAACCTACCGGGGCCGGCTCAGGCGCTGCTGGTGAGGTCGGTGATGCGGACGCTCACCCGCGGCAACTCCACCACCTGTACCACGTCGGGCAGGGCCACCAGGGCCACAGCCCGCCCGTCGGGCAGCACCGCCACGCCCGGCGGAGCGCCGATCGCCTGGCTGCGCAGGCCGGGGACCCGGGCCGAGCCGAGGAAGCCGCCGGTGGGGGAGTACCACTCCACGGTGGTCAGCACGTCGAACACCGACGACGTCACCCGCACCTCCTCGCGGATCACGGCGACGGTGCCGTCGGCGGTCATGCCCAGGTAGCGCATCCCGCCGAGGCTGCCCGCCAGGTCGGCGGTGGCGGTGCCGGGCCCGATGTCCAGGTCGGGCGGTCGGGTGACGATCGTGGTGCCGCCGAAGGTGAGCGCGGGCCCGGTGAGGAACGAGCCCGACTCGGGCACCCACGCCCCGTAGTAGGCGCCGCCGCCGTACTCGATGACGATCTCGTCGCCGTCGCCGGCCAGCACGTCGCTGAGGCCGTCCTCCAGGCCGTACCCGGCCGGCAGGTCGATGGTCTCGCGCACCGTGCCGTCGTACTCCACGCGGTGCACCCGTTGCCGCAGCGGGGCGAAGAACACCTCCACCACCAGCAGGTGGTCGGAGGCGGCGGTGAAGGCGGTGACGGCCAGGATGTCGGCGGCCTCCAGGTCGATCTCGGACCGGGTCCGGTACCCGTCGCCGGTGAACGAGAGGATGCGGTTGCCCACCGGGTCGTACAGGTGGATGCCACCGCCGGCGTCGGCCGCCAGCAGCGACGGGCCCACCGGGGGCAGGTCCTCGCCGCTCGGGGCGTACTCGACGTCGCCGCCCACGGCGAGCGACACCAGCGCCCCGTCGTCGGGGAGCGTCGTCGTGGTGGTGGGCGCTGCGGTGGTGGTCGGGGCGGGGACGGTCGTCGTGGTGGTCGCGGCGGTGCCGCTGCCGCAGGCGGCGAGCAGGAGCAGGCCGGGCAGCAGGCCGCTCATGGGTGGGAGGCGCCTCACGAGGGATCCATCGGGACGAACGCGAACGTGAACGAGTAGATGGCGGCCCCCTCGTCGTCGCACTCGCGTGAGGCGGTCCGCATCTCCACGGCGAGATCCTCGATCCGATCCAGGAACCGCTGCGCGTCGTCGGCGGGCAACTGGAGGACGGCCCGGGCGAGGGTGCCGAAGGCGTCCTCGCCGCCGAAGGTGCGCGCCAGGAGCGCCTCCACCTCGGTGCGGCTGTTGTCGAAGAGGGCGCCGGCCAGGATGTGGGCCGCCTTGCCGGCGTCGCCGATGGACTCCAGGAACTCGGGGGAGGGGGCCAGGGTGCCGGCGCGGCCCTGGTAGACGCGTTCCAGCTGGGCGCCCGACTTGCGGACCTCCACCACCTCCAGGAACCCGGCGTCCGCCAGCATGTTGACGTGGTAGTAGAGGCGGGTGGGGGGGACGCCCAGGCGCTCGGCGATCTCCCCGACCGAGCGGGGGTTGCGGGTGAGGTGCCAGATGCGCTGGCGCAGCGGGTTGTCGATGATCCGGAAGGTCTCCATGTCCTCGATGAGGATCACGGTGTCGTCGTGGAGCTCCTCGATGTTCGCCATGTGCCTCCTCTCCCGGCTGTTCAAACTAGTTGAACATTGTCCGCCGTCCAACCGTGTCACTGCCGCGATCGAACATGTGTTCGACTAGGATGGCAGGCCCGGCACAGGAGGGCGGATGGCGGACATCGGCACGGCACGTCCCGCACCCGGCGCGCCCGACGCCGTCCCCGGCCTCCTCGACGCCCACCCGGGGCGGGTGCTCGCCCTGGAGGGCCCTCCCGGCTCGGGGCTCACCCGGCTGGGCCTCGCCGTGCTCGCCGCCCACCCCGGGACGGTGGCGGCGGTGGACGTGCGGGGGTGGCTGTCGCCGCTGGCCGCCTGGGAGGCCGGTATCCCGCCCGAGCGCCTGGTGATCGTCCGCTGCCCCGACCGGGGGCTGTGGGCCCAGGTGACCGCCGCCCTGCTGGAGGGCCTCGGGGCGGTGTACGCCGAGGTCCCCGCCGGGGCCTCCGACGCGCTGCTGCGCCGCCTCGGCGCCCTCGCCCGCGCCCGGCGCGCCGCCCTGCTGCTGCGGCCGGTGCGCGGCGGCATCCCGGCCGGCCTCGCCCACCTGCGGCTGCGGGGCGAGGGGGTTGCCTGGGAGGGGGCGGGCGAGGGGCACGGGCGGCTGGGGCGGCGGCTGCTGACGCTGCGGGCCGCAGGCAAGGGCGCCGGGGGCATGGAGCGGCACATCGAGGTGGAGGACGATGGGACGGACGCTGTGCGTGTGGTTCCCGGACTGGCCGCTGCGCCGTCCCGACGCGCCGCCGGGTGAGCCCTGCCAGGTGGTGGACGACCGCAACCTGGTCACCGCCGCCGACGTGCGGGCCAGGGAGGCGGGGGTCCGCCCCGGCATGCGCCGCCGGGAGGCAGAGGCGCTCTGCCCCGCCGCCGTCACCCTGGCCGCCGACCCCGGCGCCGAGGCAGTCGCCTTCGAACCGGTGGCCGCCGCCGTCGAGGCGGTGGTGCCCCGGGTGGAGGTGGCCCACCCCGGGCTGCTGTTCGTCCCGCTGGAGGGGGCGCTCCGCTACTACGGCAGCGAGCAGGCGGTGGTGGAGCGAGCCGCCGCCGCGGTGGCCGCAGCCGCCTCCGGGGAACCGGGCCGCATCGGGGTGGCCGACGGGCCCTTCGCCGCCCGGATGGCCGCCGCCGACCCGCCCCGCGTCGTCGCCGACACCGCCGCCTTCCTGGCGAGCCTCGACATCGGGGCGCTGGGCGTGGACGACGTGGTGGACACCTTCCGCTGGCTGGGCATCGGCACCCTCGGCGACCTGCGGTCCCTGCCCCGGGCCGCCATCGCCAGCCGCTTCGGGCCGGCCGGGCTGCAGGCCCACCGGGTGGCGTCCGGCGAGGACCGTTCCCCGCAGCCCCGTCCCGTCCCGGTGGACACCGCCGCCGAGGAGCGCTTCGAACCCCCGCTGACCGGCCTCGAGCAGGCCGCCTTCGCCGCCAGGGCGGTGGCGGGGCGGCTGATGGCGGCCCTCGCCCCCTCCGGGGGCATCCCGCACCGGGTGGAGGTGGAGGCCGAGTCGGCCGCAGGCACGGTGCGCACCCGCACCTGGCGGAGCGCCGACCCGTTCACCGAGACCGCCCTGGCCGACCGGATCCGCTGGCAGTTGCGGGCCTGGGTGGAGTCGGGCGGGGTGCCGGGCGGCCTGGTGCGGCTGCGGGTGGCCCCCGCCGACCTCTCCGACCGGGGCCGCCAGTTGCGGCTCACCGAGGACGCCGCCTCCGGCCTGGAGGAGCGGCGGGCGCTGGCCAGGGCCCAGGCGCTGCTGGGCCCCGACGCCGTGCTGCAGGCCCGCCCCCAGGGCGGCCGCCTGCCGGGGGAGCGGGTGCAGTGGCACCGCTGGGAGGAGCCGCCCGGGGCGCCCGCCCACGACCCCGACGCCCCCTGGCCGGGCCGCCTCCCCGCCCCCTCCCCGGCGCTGGTGCCTCCCGACCCGCCTGCCCTGGAGGTGGAGTGGGACGGCGGCTTCCCGGTGCGGGTCCGCCTCGGCAGCAGGTGGGAGCCGGTGCTGTCGTGGGCCGGGCCGTGGCGGTCCATCGACCGCTGGTGGGAGGGCCGCCACCCGGTGGACCGGTACCAACTGGTCACCTCGGCGGGCGCCTTCCTCTGCGAGGTCGGCCCCGACGGCTGCACCCTCGCCGGGGTGTACGACTGAGGGCCCGGGTCGCGACCTAGGCTCGGCTCCGTGAGACGTGTCGCGCTCGTGCTCGCTCTGTCCCTGCTGGCCTCGTGCGGAGGCGACGCAGGCGATCCGGGACGTTTCTGTGAACTCAGCGACGAACTGGAGCAGATCGGCGACTTCTTCTCCCTGCCACCGCAGGAGGCCGAGCCGCTGGCACGCCGGTTCCTCGATCTCATCACCGAAGCGCATCGGGTGGCCCCGCCCGAGATTCGCCGCCAGGTCGGCGTGATCGCCGACGGATACGTCGAGCTCTTCCCGGACTACGAGGCGGCAGTGTTCGATGCCACACGACTCGACGACGACTCGATCGCTGCGCTCTTCCGGGACGAGGCGGACATCCACGAGGCCGTGGAGGCGGGCGAGATCCCCATCGAGGAGTGGGTGTCCGCCAACTGCTGACCGGGCCTGCCCCCGCCCCCTATGCTCGGCCCCCGCACATCCCCCAGGAGGCCACGGTGAAGGCGATCGTTCAGGACCGGTACGGGCCCGAGGCCCTCGAACTGCGCGAGGTGGACCGGCCCGAACCGGGGGACCGCGACGTCCTGGTGCGGGTGCGGGCGGCGTCGATCCACCCCGGCGACTGGTTCCTCACCACCGGCAGGCCCTACGTGATGCGGGCCGGGTGGGGGCTGCGGGGGCCGCGCAAGAAGATCCCCGGCTTCGACCTGGCCGGGACGGTGGAGGCGGTCGGCTCCGGGGTGGAGGGCATCGCCCCCGGCGACGAGGTGTTCGGCACCGCCGGGGGGTCGTGCGCCGAGTACGCCGTCACCCGGCCCGGCGCCCTCCATGCCCTGCCCGGCGGCCTCGGCTTCGAGGAGGCGGCCCCGCTGGCCGTCTCCGGCACCACCGCCCTGCGGGGCATCCGCGACGTGGGCAAGGTGCAGGCGGGCCAGCACGTGCTGGTGAACGGCGCCTCCGGCGGCGTGGGCACCTTCGCCGTCCAGATCGCCAAGGCGCTCGGCGCCGAGGTGACCGGGGTGTGCAGCGGGCGCAACGCCGACCTGGTCCGCTCCATCGGCGCCGACCACGTGATCGACTACACCACGGAGGACTTCACCGCCGGCGGCGAGCGCTACGACCTGATCCTCGACAACGCCGCGAGCCACACGCTGAAGGCCATGCGGGGCGCCCTGGTGCCCACCGGCCTGCTCGTCCCCAACAACGGCACGTCCGGCGGCGACTGGTTCGGCCCGCTGGGCAGGGTGCTGGGGGCGATGGCGACCTCCCCGTTCCTCCGCCGCCAGGGGCCCACCTACGTGGCGACGCCCAAGCCGCAGGACCTGGCCGACCTCGCCGCGATGGTGGCCGACGGCAGCGTGAAGGCCGTGGTCGGCGCGACCTTCCCCCTGGAGGACACCCCCGAGGCGATGCGCCGCATCGGGGCGGGCGCCACCCCTGCCAAGACCGTGATCACCGTCTGAGGCGGCGGCCTAGCTGCGGCGGCGGCCCTTGCGGATCGAGCGGAACAGCAGCATCATCACCACGGCGAACATCACCTGGCCGCCGATGGCGATGCGGGTGACGTCGACCGCCGGGACCCAGGTGACCTTGCCGCCGGCGATGCGGTAGGCGCCGAGCGGCCGGGCGATGACGCCGAAGCCGCCGCCGGCGTCCTGCCGGCCCTCCCTGGCGTCCGTGCCGCCACCGCCGCCCCGGGCGATCCTGGCCACCGGCACCATCGTGACGCCGTCGCGGTCGATCGGCTCGCCGAACACCATCCGGGCCACGTCGTTGTCGCCGGCCCGCCCGAGGATCTCGTCCACCTGCATCTCGACCTCCGTGGTGTGCTGCGCCCACGGTAGGCGGCCCCGTGCCGTGTGCCGCCGCCCCTGCGATAGCCTGGCGTCATGGACGCCTCGGTCTGGGACGAGCGGCACGCCCGGGAGGACCGGCTGGCGAACCGCGAGCCGAACCGCTTCCTCGTCGCCGCCGTCACCCCGCTGACACCCGGCACCGCGCTGGCGCTGGCCGCCGGGCAGGGCCGCAACGCGGTGTGGCTGGCCGAGGCCGGCTGGCGGGTGACGGCGCTCGACTACTCCCGGGTCGCGCTCGACAAGGCCGCCGCCCTCGCCGCCGAGCGGGGGGTGGACCTGCAGATCGAACACGCCGACCTGCGTGAGTGGTCGCCGGGGCGCCGCTTCGATCTGGTGACCACCGTGTACCTGCAACTCCCCGAGGGCGAGCGGGAGGCGGTGTGGCGGGCGGCCGCCGCAGCCGTGGCCCCCGGCGGGCACCTGCTGGTGGTGGGGCACGACGCCAGGAACCTCGAGGAGGGGTACGGCGGGCCGTCGCGCGCCGCCGTGCTCTACACGGCCGCCGAGGTCGCCGCCGTCGTGGGGGAGGTGCTGCAGATCGAGCGGTCCGAGACGGTCGTCCGCCCGGTGGAGGTGGAGGACGGCACGCGGTATGCCATCGACAACCTGGTCCTGGCCCGCGCCCCGCTTGCGGTCGATTGAGACTTGTTCTAGTGTAAATAGCACAATGATCGCACTCTCCACCACCCTCACCGCCGCACTCCTCCCGCTCGCGCTGCTGGCGATCGGATTCATCGTCTACTGCCTGCGCGACCTGCTCCGCAGCAGTGTGCAGCCGCCCGCCCGCTGGCTGTGGGCGGCCTTCATCGTCCTCAGCGTCCCGCTCGGCGGCCTCGTGTGGCTGCTGGCGGGCAGGCCCCGGTCGTGATCGAGGCGGCCGGCCTCGTCAAGGCCTACGGCGAGACCCGGGCGCTCGACGGCGTCGACCTCGCCGTGCCGGCCGGGTCCGTGTTCGGCCTGGTCGGCCCCAACGGCGCCGGCAAGACCACGCTGCTGTCGATCCTCGCCGGGCTGCGGACGCCCACCGGGGGCACCGTGACGATCGGCGCCGGGCCCTCCGAGGTGGCCGTCCTCCCCGACACGCCCCGCTTCGACCCCTGGCTCACCGGGCGGGAGGTGGTCGCCCTCGCCGCAGCGCTCGCCGGCGCACCCGGCGGCGTCGAGGAGGCGCTGGCCGACGCCGGCCTCGACGAGGCCGCAGGGCGCAGGGTGGGCGGGTACTCGCGGGGGATGCTGCAGCGGCTGGGCATCGCCGCCACCGTGGTGGGCCGGCCCCGCGTCATGCTGCTGGACGAGCCCGCCTCGGCGCTCGACCCGGCCGGGCGGCGGGAGGTGCTCGACCTGGTGCGCCGGTCCCGGGGCGAGGCCACCGTGGTGTTCTCCAGCCACATCCTGGCCGACGTCCAGGAGGTCAGCGACCACCTCGGCATCCTGCACCGAGGCCGCATGCTGCTGCAGGGCGAGGCGGGCGGGCTGCTGGAAGGGCGGGTGGAGCCCGCCTACGTGGTGCGCTTCCGGCGGGGACGCGACGCTGCGGCCTCCGCCCTCGCGGCGCTGCCCTGGGTGCAGGAGGCCGCCCCGTCGGGCGACCTGGACCTGCGGGTGAGGGTGTCGTCCGCGGCAGCAGCCGAGGAGGGCCTGGTCGCCGCCCTGGCGTCGTCGGGCGCCGCGGTGGTGTCGATCCGTCCCGAGGCGCCGTCGCTGGAGGACCTCTTCCTGGAGGTGACCTCGTGACGCTGTGGCGGCTCGAGTGGCTGCGCCTGGTGCGCACCCGGCGCCTGTTGGCCCTGACCGGGGTGTACGTGTTCTTCGGGTTCGTCGGCCCGCTGACCGCCCGCTACCTGCCGCAGATCCTCGAGCGGTTCGGGGGCGACCAGATGCAGGTGGTGGTGCCCGACCCGGTGCCGGCCGATGGGATCGCTCAGTTCTCCGCGAACGCCACCCAGATCGGGCTGCTGGTCGCGGTGGTGGTGGCGGCCGGGGCGCTGACGATGGGCGCCCTGGGGGAGATGGCCGTGTTCCTGCGCACCCGGGTGGCGTCGCCCGCCCGCCTGCTCCTGCCCCGCTACGTGGTCGCCGCCGGTGCCGGCGCCGCCGCGTTCGCGCTCGGCTCGATGGTGGCCTGGTACGAGACGGCAGTGCTGCTGGGCGGCGTCCCCGCCGGGGGCATGGCGGCCGGCACCGCCCTCGGCATGCTGTACCTGGCGTTCGCCGCGGCGGTTGCGGCGGCGGTGGGGAGCCGGTTCGACGGCGTGCTGTCCACCGTGCTGGGGGCGCTGGTGGCGCTGCTGGTGCTGCCGCTGCTGGGCCTGGTGGGGCCGGTGGGGCGCTGGCTGCCCAGCCACCTGGTGGGGGCGCAGACCGACCTGGTGTCGGGCGGGGACGTCGCCGGCTACCTGGGGTCGGCTGCGGTGACCGCGGCCGTCTCGGCGCTGCTGCTGTGGGCGGCCGTGCGGAGGACCGGCACCCGGGAGTGGTGACCGGCGCGAGCCACCGGGGCGTTTGCGGTGCGACAATGGGGTGAACACCGCGAGCAGCCGGGGGCAGCCATGACCACCGCCATCCGTGCGTCCGACCTGTCCTTCTCGTACGGGGACGTCAAGGCCGTCGACGCAGTCTCGTTCGGGGTCGAGCCGGGGGAGATCCTCGGCTTCCTGGGGCCCAACGGCGCGGGCAAGTCCACCACCATCAAGATGCTGACCGGCCAGCTGCCGCCCGACGGCGGGAGCATCGAGATCCTCGGCCTGCCGGTGCCCTCCTCCAGGGAGCAGGTCCAGGCTCGCATCGGGGTGTGCTTCGAGGAGAAGAACCTCTACCTCAACATGAGCGCCGAGGAGAACCTGCGCTTCTTCGCCTCGCTGTTCGGGGCCGACGCCGACGTGGTGTGGCTCCTGGAGCGGGTGGGCCTGGCCGACCGGCGCAAGGACCGCGTCAGCGGCTACTCCAAGGGCATGCGGCAGCGGCTGATGATGGCCAGGGCGCTGGTGAACACGCCCGACGTGCTGTTCCTCGACGAGCCCACCGACGGGCTGGACCCGGTGTCGGCCAGGGCGATCCGCGAGATGATCCTCGCCGAGGCCGACCGGGGGGCGGCGGTGCTGCTCACCACGCACGACATGTACGAGGCCGACGAGTTGTCCGATCGGGTGGCGTTCATCAACCAGGGCCGCATCCTGGCCCTCGACGCCCCCGAGGCCCTGAAACTGGAGCACGGCACCCGCGCCGTCAAGGTGCGGCGCCGGGACGGCGACGGCGTGGCCGAGGAGGTCATCGCGCTCGACGACGCCGACGCGGGCGACCGGGTGCGCGACGCGTTGTCGCAGCCGGGTGTGCTGACCATCCACACCGAGGAGGCGACGCTCGAGGACGTCTTCGTGGCGTTCGCCGGGAGGGGCCTGGAGGGATGACCCCCCGGGTGGTCGCCGCCATCGTCCGCAAGGACCTGCGGGCCTTCGGACGCGACCGCTTCTTCCTGTTCATGACCATCCTCGGGCTGGTGGTCTACGCCGTGGTGTTCCACCTGCTGCCGTCGTCGGTGGACGAGACGGTGGCGCTGGGGGTGGCCGGCGACGACGCCGCGGCGTTGTTCGCCGACGCCGCGGGGTTGCCGGGCCTGGAGATCGTCGAGTACGGCTCACGCGACGCACTCGCCGACGCCGTCGCCTCGGGCGGCGGCCCGGTGGCCGGACTGGCGCTGCCGCCCGGTTTCGCCGCCGACCTCACCGCCGGGCGGCCCACCGAGGTGGAGATCCTGGTCCCCGCCGGTGCGCCCGCCGAGTTCGAGCACCTCGCCCAGGGCATCGCCGACGGCCTGGCGGCGGGGGTGTCCGGCGACACCGCAGCCACCACCCGCACCGTCGTGCTGGGGGCCGACCGGGTGGGCGACCAGGTGTCGCTGCAGGAGCAGATGCGCCCGCTGATGGTGTTCTTCGTGCTGCTGATCGAGACGCTGGCGCTGGCCACCCTGCTCGCCACCGAGATCCACGGGCGGACGGTGCTGGCGATCCTGGTGACGCCGGCCACCACCGCCGACTTCCTGGCGGCGAAGAGCCTGCTCGGCACCATGCTCGCCTTCGCCGAGGCCGGCGTGCTGATGGCGCTCATCGGCGGCCTCGCCGCCGACCCGGCGCTGGTGCTGGTGGTGCTGCTGCTGGGGGCGATCCTGGTGACCGGCCTCGGGATGATCGCCGGCTCGTTCGGCAAGGACTTCCTCAACGTGCTGTTCATCAGCATCCTGATCATGATCCCGCTGATGATCCCCGCCTTCGGCGTGCTGTTCCCCGGGACCGCGGCCGGATGGGTGCAGGCGCTGCCGTCGTTCGGCCTGGTGGACGCCATCGTGGGCGTCACCACCGGCGGCGAGGGCTGGGCCGAGGTGGCGCCCAACCTGGCGCTGCTCGCCGGGTGGTGCGCCGTGCTGTTCGGCGCCGGGGTGTGGATCCTGCGGAGGAAGGTGGCGTCGCTATGAGGCTGGTGGGACGGCTCATCCTGAAGGAGGTGCGGCTGGGGCCACGGTCGCCGACGTTCTTCCTGGTCATCGGCGTCCCGTTCCTCATCACGTTCCTGATCTCGGCGGTGTTCGGTTCGCTGTTCGAGCAGGCCCCCCGCCTCGGCCTGACCGACCTCGGCGGCTCGGCCGTCGCCCCGGCGGTCGCCGGTCTCGACGGCCTGGACGTGACGGTGGTGGACGACGCCGGCCGCCTCACCGCCATGGTGGAGTCGCACGACCTGGACGGCGGCCTGCTGCTGCCGGAGGGGTTCGACGAGGCGGTGGCGGAAGGCGGCAACCCGGCCACGCTGTACCTGTCGGGGTCGAGCCTGGCCAGCACCCGGGTGACGATGCAGGCGGCCGTCACCGACGTCGTGCACGAGGTGACCGGCGCCGGGCCCGACCTGGCGGTGACGGTCACCCGCCTCGGCGCCGACGACGCGGTGCCGATCGGCGACCGCCTGGTCCCGCTGATGGTGTTCTACGCCGTGGTCATGGCCGCCCTCTACTACCCGGCCGCCTCCCTGGTGGAGGAGCGGGAGCACCGCACCCTCGACGCGCTGCTGGTGTCCCCGGTGCGGATGCGCGACGTGCTGGCGGCCAAGGGCATCGTGGCGACGGTGCTGGCGGTGGCGATGGCCATGGTGACGCTGGCGCTCAACCGGGCGCTCGGGGGCCAGGCCCTGCTGCTCGCCGGCATCCTGACCATCGGCGCCGTCATGCTGGCCGAAGGCGGCCTGGTGCTGGGGCTGTGGGCCCGCGATGCCAACACCATGTTCACGGCCATCAAGGGCAGCGGCATCATCGTGTTCCTGCCCACCGTGTTCGCCATCTGGCCCGACCTGCCGCAGTGGATCGCCCGGGTGGTGCCCACCTACTACTTCCTGATGCCGGTGTACGACGTGGGCGTGCTCGGGCAGGGTCTCGGCGACGTGTGGGTGGACGTGGCCATCGGGGCGGCCATCTGCGCCGCGCTGGCGCCGCTGGTGGCGGCGTACGCCCGGAAGGCGGAGCGGCGGATGGCGGTGTCGGCCTAGGCCCCGCCGGCCCGCAACTCGGCGAGGCTGTCGACGATGATGCCGCGCACCCTGTCGCGCAGCTCGTCGATGTCGCCGGACGTGAGCCCCTCGGTGGGGATCGGCTCGTGGACGACCACGGTCACCTTGCCGCCGAGGCAGAGCCGGGTCTTCGGGGGCCAGGCATCGAACGCGCCGTGCAGCGTCAGCGGCACGATCGGCAGCCCGTTGTCCACTGCGATCCGGAACGCCCCCTTCTTGAAGGGACGCACGTCCCCGTCGGCGGTCCGCGTGCCCTCGGGGTAGATGATGAGGGACTTCTTCAACTCCATCACCCGGTCGACCTGCCGGTTGATCGCACGATGCCCGGCGAGGCCGGCGCTCCGGTCGGTCTCGACCATGCCGACGGCCCGCATCGCCGGGCCGAAGATCGGGATCCGGAACAGCTCCGCTTTGGCGAGGAACCGCACCGACACCGGCAGCCGGGCGATGTGCAGCGGCGGGTCGATGGCCGACTGGTGGTTGGACACCAGCATGTACGACCCGTCGCGCTCCAGTCGCTCGCCGCCGACCACCTCGGTGCGCACGGCCCCGATGAAGACGATCATCTTCCCCCACGCCCGGATCACCCCGTTGATGACGCGCATCCGGGGATTGATCCAGGTGAGGACGATCGCCGTGCACCCGAGCAGGGCCGTGCCCAGCACGGCGATCGGGTACCCGATGCCCATGCGGACGGCGGCGGCTGCCTTGCGAAGCATCCGTCTAGGCTACCGAGTCGCCTCCCCGGGAGCATCATGAGCGAGGTCCTCACCGACGTCGAAGCCGGCGTCGCCACCCTCACCCTCCACCGCCCCGATCGCCTCAACGCGATCACGCTGGAGATGCTCGACCTGCTGACCGACCGCCTGCGCGAGGCCGACGCCGACCCGGCGGTGCGCTGCATCGTGCTCACCGGCGCCGGGCGGGCGTTCTGCGCGGGGCTCGACCTGATCGAGGCCGCAGGCCAGGCCGGCCGCCTCGACGCCCTGGCGTTCGAGTTCGACCCGCAGGCTGCTCCCGTGGTGGCGCTGCAGCAGATCGACACGCCGGTGGTGGCCGCCGTCAACGGGCCCGCCGCCGGGTACGCGGTCGGCATCGCCCTCGGCGCCGACATCCGGGTGATGTCGCGCACCGCCCGCTTCGTGAGCGCGACCACCCGCAACCTGGTGCCCGAGAGCGGCGACACCTGGCTGCTGCCCCGCCTGGTGGGGTGGGAGCAGGCCGCCCGCTTCTACTTCCTGGGCGAGGACCTGGGGCCCGAGGAGGCGCTGGCGGCCGGGGTGGTGTCGGAGTTGGCCGACGACGCCGACGCCGCCAGGGCCCGCGCCGCGGAGATGGCGGCGCAGATCGCCGCGATGCCGCCCCTGGCGGTGCAGGCGGCCAAGCGGATGATGCGGTCCGGCCGCACCGACGGGTACGTCGAGCACGTCGAGCGGGTGCTCCAGCAACTGCTGCCCATGTTCAAGACCAGCGACTTCGCCGAGGCGGTGGCGGCCTTCATGGAGAAGCGGCCCCCCACCTTCACCGGCGAATGAGGACGATCCCCCTCGCCAGGGCGCGCCGCATGGCCATCGGCGCCCAGGGCCTGCACCGGCCCCGGCCGTCGGGCCGCGTCGACCTGCGTCACCTGCGCCGGGTGCTGGGCGACATCGGCGTGCTGCAGGTGGACTCGGTCAACGTGGTGGCCAGGGCGCACCGCCTGACGATGTTCTCGCGGCTCGGCGGCCACGACCCCGGGTTGCTGGACCGGGCGTTCGAGCGTCGCGAACTGTTCGAGTACTGGGCCCACGAGGCGTCGCTGGTGCCCATCGAGGACTGGCCGCTGTTCCGGCACCGGATGCAGCGCATGCACCCGTGGCGCGGCGTGCAGCGCATCCAGGACGAGCACCCCGGGTTCGTGGATCAGGTCTACGAGGAGGTGGCCGCCCACGGGCCGATCACCGCGTCCGACCTCAGCGAGGGCGGTGATCGCAAGGGTCCGTGGTGGGGGTGGAGCGACGGCAAGCTGGCGCTGGAGTGGCTGTTCGCCTCGGGGCGGATCACCGTGGCGCATCGCAGCAACTTCACCCGCTACTACGACCTGCCCGAGCGGGTCATCCCCGCCGCGGTGCTCGCCGCCCCGGTGCCGGCCACCGAGGACGCCGAGCGGACACTGCTGTTGAGGGCCGCCGCGTCCACGGGCGTGGCCACCGCCAGGGACCTGGCCGACTACTACCGCATCAACATCAGGCGGGCGCGCCCCGCCGTGGACGGCCTCGCCGCCGACGGCCTGCTGGAGCGGGTGCGGGTGGAGGGGTGGAAGGACGACGGCTTCGTGCTGCCGGACCGACCGGTGCCGCGCCGGGTGGACGCCCGCGCCCTGCTGTGCCCGTTCGACTCGCTGATCTGGCACCGTGACCGGGCCGAGCGGCTGTTCGGCTTCCACTACCGCATCGAGATCTACACACCGGCCGCCAAGCGGGTCCACGGCTACTACGTGTTCCCGTTCCTGCTGGGCGACGCGCTGGTGGGCCGCGTCGACCTCAAGGCCGACCGGGAGGCCGGTGTGCTGCGGGTGCGCGGCGCCCACGCGGAGGAGGGCGCCGACCGCGCCGCGATCGCCCCGCCGCTGGCCGCCGAGTTGCAGGAGATGGCAGCCTGGCTGGGCATGGCCGACGTGGCCGTGGAACGCCGCGGCGACCTGGCGCAGGCCCTCCGCAAGGCGGTCTAGGG
>JAHLKU010000060.1 GCA_020444505.1 Actinomycetota bacterium
ACCTAGACGCTCCCCGTGCCGAGCAGGAACACCGAGATCAGCCGGTCGTCGGGGAACTCGTCCAGCACCCGCTGCCTGGCCCACTCGGCGCGCCGCTCGAACGTCGGGTAGCGGCGGGTGTCCAGTTCGTAGACGAACCCGGCGAACACCCCCATCCAGCCCCTGGGATGGCACACGGTGAGCCGGGCCCGGGTGACCTTCTCCCGGCCGCCCTCCGTCACCCGGATCTCGGCCTCGCACCGGTAGCGGTCCCGGCCTTCGAGGCGCACCGGCTTCGAGACGGAGCGGACGTCGACGTACAGCGGCACCATCCGGCCGACCAGCCACAGGTGCCGCCTGCGGGTCTTGCGGCGTCGCTTCGGGCGCATGCCACCCCCTTCGGCCCCCAGGATTCCACACCCCGGCCGATCGCGCCCGCCCGGTAGGGTTCCGCCATGACCGATCTACGCGCCGACTTCTTCCGCCAGAACGAGTGGGCCGGGCTGCGCATCCTGGAGGCGTGCCGCCCCCTCACCGATGAGCAACTGGACGCCACCGTCGCAGGGACGTACGGATCGATCCGCGCGACGCTCCGCCACATCCTCTCCGCCGAGGCGTGGTACGCCACCATCCTCGGCCACCCCCCGGCGGTCCGCCTGCGGCACGACGAGCCCTGGCCGGGGTTCGACCGGCTGGCAGAGGTCGTCTCCGCCAACGCCGAGGCCCTGGTGGCGGCCGCCGCCGACCCGCCGGACCGCATCATCCGGGTCGGCTCCGAGGAGGAGCCGGAGGACGCGGAGGCCGCCGTCGTGCTGGTGCAGGCGTTCCACCACGCCACCGACCACCGCAGCCAGATCTGCACGATCATCTCCACGCTGGGGGCCGAGGCACCCGAGTGGAGCTCCTGGGACTGGGGCCTCGCCTCCGGGCGGATGCGGAAGGTGTAGCCGGGGCGCGTAGGATCGCCGGAGGGGCCGGGGCGGGCCGGTTCCGGGGAGGAGTGCCGTCATGACCCTCGAGGTCGACCACCGGGCGCCGCCCGATCGCGGCATCCGGTACTTCATGGCCAACCAGAACGCCCTGTCGTGGGCGTCGCTGTGGCTGGGCATCGGGACCCTGGTCCTGGTGTTCGCGGGCACCTTCGCCGTGATCACCGCCCACGGGTGGACCCAGGCGTGCCCGGAGGGGGTGTCGGCCACCGTCTGCGACGGCACCGACCCGCTGGCCGAGGGGATCATGAGCACCGGCTTCGCCAGGGTGCTCTGGACCACCATCGTCCTCGGACTCGTCACCTGGGCGGTGGCGGTGTTCTCGCTGCGGAGGTACGACTCCAAGCCCGCCAAGGAGGCCACCATCGCCGGCATGGTGCTCGGCGCCCAGGGGGTGGCGATCGCCCTCTTCCTGATGTGGTTCCGGGGCAGCGACGTGGACCGCTTCGCCCGCAACTTCCTCGACATCGAGTTGATCGGCAGCAAGATCGGCCTGGTCTGGTCCGAGATCACCGGCAACGCCGGGACGATCCTGCGGGCAGCGGTGCCGTGGGCGCTCCACCTAGCGATCGCCGGGCTGGTGGTGTGGGTGGTCTGGCGGATGCTGACCGCCGACGAGCCGTTCGTGGAACCGGTGCGCACCGTGGTCCTGGCGGGCGCCGCCTTCGTCGCGGTGGGCCTGGTGCTGGACCTGACCGGGCTGCTGACCGGCAGCCTGTCGTGGCTGCGGATCACCGACCGGTTGGGCGACATCGACTGGTCGTCGCCGCTGGGTGAGGGCAGGTTCGACGACCGGGTGGACGGCATCGTGCAGGGCGTCGGCTCGCTGCTGCGGTTCGCCCTGCTGTGGTTCGGCTACGGGGCCGCGGCGGGGGTCGCCTCCCACGCCGCCCGCGGGCGGCTGCGCACCGATGCCCACCTGCGGGTGGCGGTGCGGGCGGCCCTGATCCTGCTGGGCGCCGGGTTCGCCGTCGGCATCGTCAAGGGCATGGTGAACACGGCGACGGCGCTGTCGTTCAGCCGCGGCGCCTGGAACACGCTGATCCTGTCGGTGGCCGGGGCGGCCATCGGGTTCATCGGGGGCCTGTTCCTGTCGCTGTTCGCGATGTCGAGCAGGGCGGTGGTGCGGGCCCCGGCGCGCATCTACATCAACTTCTTCCGGGGCACGCCGCTCATCTGGCAGATCTCGTTCGCCGGCGTGGGCCTGGTGCCCGCCATGCAGTTGGACATCGAGCCGTACTGGATCGCCATCCTGGTGCTGGGGTTCAACCTGGCCGCCTACTCGGCGGAGGTGTACCGGGCCGGCATCCAGTCGATCGAGCGGGGCCAGATGGAGGCCTCCCGCACCCTGGGCCTGTCGTACCTGCAGTCGCTGCAGTACGTGATCGTGCCGCAGGCGATCCGGCGGGTGATCCCGCCGCTGCTCAACGAGTTCGTGATCCTGATCAAGGACACCTCGCTGGTGTCGGTGCTGGGCCTCACCCTGTCGCAGAAGGAACTGCTCGGCGTGGGGCGCACCATCTACTCCAACACCTTCGACGCCACGGCGTGGCTGGGGGCGGCCGCCGGGTTCCTGATCATCACCCTGCCGATGATCCGGATCGTGACCATCGTCGAGCGCCGCATGCGCAGCGGCCTGACCAGCGTGATCTAGGAGGCGAGCATGAACGACGACGGCACCCTGGTCCGCCTCGACGACATCCACAAGTGGTTCGGCGACCTGTACGTGCTGCAGGGCATCGACCTCGCCATCCGGCCCCAGGAGGTGGTGGTGCTGATCGGCCCGTCGGGGTCGGGCAAGAGCACGCTGCTGCGCACCATCAACATGCTGGAGGAGCCCACCGAGGGGCAGGTGTGGTTCGACGGCACCGAATTGACCCACATCCGCACCGACCTCAACGAGGCCCGGGCCCATATGGGCATGGTGTTCCAGTCGTTCAACCTGTTCCCCCACCTGAAGGCGATCGAGAACCTGACGCTGGCGCTCATCAAGGTGCTCGGCCTGTCCCGGGAGGAGGCGGAGGACCGGGCGATGGAGCAACTGGACCACGTCGGCCTGTCCGACAAGGCCGACTCGTACCCGTCGCAGTTGTCCGGAGGCCAGCAGCAGCGGGTGGCGATCGCCCGGGCGCTGGCGATGCGGCCCAAGCTGATGCTGTTCGACGAGGCCACCTCGGCGCTCGACCCCGAACTGGTCAGCGAGGTGCTGGGTGTGATGCAGGACCTGGCGGAGGAGGGCATGACCATGGTGGTGGTCACCCACGAGATGGGGTTCGCACGGGAGGTCGGCAACCGGCTGCTCTTCATGGACGAGGGGGCCATCGTGGAGGAGGGCGTGCCGGCCGATGTGTTCGCCCACCCGCGGCACGAGCGGACCAAGTCGTTCCTCAGCCAGGTGCTGTGACCATGGAGTTCACCATCGCCCGCCGGTTCCGGGGCCCCGAGGACTCCGGCAACGGCGGCTACACGTGCGGGATGGTCGCCCGCTTCGTCCCCGGCCACGCCGAGGTGACGCTCCGCACGCCGCCCCCGCTCGACGTGCCGCTCGAGGTGCGGGCGGTGGAGGGCGGGGTGGACGTGCTCCACGACGGCCGACTGGTCGCCGAGGGGCGGGCCGCCCTGCCTGCGGCCGACGTGCCGGGCCCGGCGACCATGGCCGAGGCGGAGGCCGCCAGGGCTCGCTACGCAGGGTACGAGCGCCACGCCTTCCCCACCTGCTTCGTGTGCGGCACCGACCGGGCCGGGGACGGCCTGATGATCCACGCCGGGCCGGTGGAGGGCCGCGAGGTGTGGGCGTCCCCGTTCCGGCCCGACCCGACGGTCCCGGCCGAGGGCGGGGTCCTGGCCCCCGAGATCGTGTGGTCGGCCCTCGACTGCCCCGGGGCGTGGGCGGTGGAACGCGCCGTCAAGGACCGCCCGGTGGTGCTGGGCCGGATGGCGGCGGTGCTGGAGCGCCCCGCCCCAGACGACGGGGAGTACGTGGCGATGGGGTGGCCGATCGGCGTGGAGGGCCGCAAGTTGTTCAGCGGCACCGTCCTGTACGGGGCCGACGGCACCCGCCACGGATGGGCGACGCAGACCTGGATCGTGCTCGCCTAGGTTCCCCCGGCGGCCCTACCCTGCGTTCCCCGCGACCACCGGAGTGCCCCCATGCCGGACCTGCGCAGGCCCGAACAGGTGACCGAGGCCCTCGTCGAGATGCTCGCCGCAGGCGACTTCGAGGCGGCCGCCGCCCTCTACGAGGACGACGCCGTGTTCGTGGAGGTGCACGCCGAGGCCCGCGGCGGCAGCATCGCCGCCGCCCACCGGGAGTTCGTTGAGGCCGGCTACGTGCTGCACCCCGACCGGTTCGCCGTCATGGAGGCGGGCGGCCTCGCCCTGGTCCACTGGGCCTGGACGGTCACCAAGCCGGACGGGAGCGCGTTCAAGGGCGTCAGCGCCGAGGTGCTCCGCCGCCAACCCGACGGCACCTGGAAGTTCGTCATCGACAACAGCGACGGCGCCGCCGTGCTCTGGGCGGACGAGTAGGCGCCGGCCGCGGCGGGGTCGATGGTGCGCTGCACCGTCCCTTGAGGGAGGGCAACGGGCGGAACGCTCCTACCCCGCGAGCTCGCCGAGGCGCAGGACGGCCTCGGCTCCATCGGCGGCGTAGGCGTCGGCGCCGAGGGACGCGGCGTGGGCGGCGTCGCTGACGGCGGGGCCGCCCACCAGGATCGGGGCGGCGGTCGCGTGCCGCAGCGCCGCCGTCACCTCGGCGACCGCGGGCAGCAGGTCGGTGCAGCCGACGCTGATGCCGACCGCGACCGGGGCGGCCTGAGCGACGGCCTCGACGAACGAGTCCACCGGGACGTCCACCCCCAGGTCGAGCACCTCGTAGCCGCCGGCCCGCAGGATGTCGGCGACCATGGCCCCCGGCAGGCGATGGTGCTCGCCGGGCGGCGTGCCCAGCACGATGCGTCCTCGCGGCCGCCCCCTGGTGGCGAAACGCGATCCGAGGCGGCCGATGAGGCGGTCGGCGACCACCGAGGCGCGATGCTCCTCGGCCACGGTCACGCTGCCGTCGGCCCAACCGTCGCCGATGGAGTGCAGCGCAGGGGCGAGCACGTCCAGGTACACCTTCTCGGGGAGCAGGCCGGAGGCCATCGCCGCCTCGGCCACCTGCCAGGACCCGCGCTCGTCACCGGCCATCATCCGGGCCTTGAGGCGCTGGCTCCACTTGCCGTCGCCGGGGGCGAGCGGGGCGGCGGGCCCCGACCGGAACGACTCGAGGTCGGCAGCCGCAACCCGCCACTCGGAACCCTCCTTGACGGCGGGGAGGATCCCGGTGCGGACGTAGCGGTACACGGTCATGTAGTGGACGCCCAACCGCTGGGCGCATGCACGGAGCGTCAGCAGTTGGGCGTCGGGCGGCACGTCGGGGATCCCTAGTTCTGGTTCGCCAGGTACTCCTCGGTGAACTCGCCGCGCAGGCGGGGGTACCGAACGGGAGCGTGGTTGAAGCAATGGTCGGAGCGGTTGTAGCGGGACAACTGCACCGAGCACCCGTCGGTGGTGCAGACGCGGTCGGCGCCGTAGGTCTTGGGCTTGCGGTGGGCACGGCCCACCGTGCTGGCGGTCATCGTCGTCGACATCGGTCGAATCCCTCCTTCACGACCATCTTAGCACTAAAACACTCGACGGCTCGTCGGTATTCCCGATGCCGCTCTCCCGGACGCGACGCGACCGGGCGGGTGGCCCCGCCCGGTCGCGGATCGTCTCGGCTCCGAGTGCTCAGTCCTCCTGCGGACGGGAGGCCGCCATGTCGGAGATGGCCGACACCACGTCGGCGTTCGCCAGCGTGGTCACGTCGCCCAACTGGCGCTGCTCGGAGATGTCCTTCAGCAGGCGCCGCATGATCTTGCCGGACCGCGTCTTCGGCAGATCGTCGGTGAGGACGATGCTGGCCGGACGGGCGATCGGGCTGATCTTCTCCGACACCCAGTTGCGGAGCTCCTTCACCAGTGCCTCGTCGCCGGTCACCCCGGAGCGCAGGGTGACGAAGGCGGCGATGGCCTGGCCGGTGATCTCATCGGCCCGGCCCACCACGGCCGCCTCGGCGACCGCATCGTGAGCGACCAATGCCGACTCGATCTCGGTGGTGGACAGCCGGTGGCCGGAGACGTTCATCACGTCGTCCACCCGGCCGAGCAACCAGAAGTAGCCCTCGTCGTCCCGCTTGCAGCCGTCACCGGCGAAGTAGATGCCCTCGTGCTGAGACCAGTAGGTCTCCTTGTAGCGCTCGGGGTCGCCGTAGATGGTGCGGAGCATGGACGGCCAGGGCTTGCGGATCACCAGGTACCCGCCGCCGCCCAGCGGCACCGACTCGCCGCTGTCGTCGACGATGTCGGGGAAGATGCCGGGGAACCCCTTGGTGGCCGAGCCGGGCTTGGTGGCCACGGCGCCCGGGAGCGGCGTGATCATGATCGCGCCGGTCTCGGTCTGCCACCAGGTGTCCACGATCGGGCACGACTCGCCGCCGATGACCCGGTGGTACCAGATCCACGCCTCGGGGTTGATCGGCTCGCCGACCGTTCCCAGCAACTTCAGCGACGACAGGTCGTGCTTCGCCGGGTACTCCTCGCCCCACTTCATGAAGGCGCGGATGGCCGTGGGCGCCGTGTAGAACTTGGTGACCTTGTACTTCTCGACGATCTGCCAGAGGCGATCCTTGTCGGGGAAGTCCGGGGTCCCCTCGTACATGACGCCGGTGGTGTGGTTCGCCAACGGCCCGTACACGATGTACGAGTGGCCCGTCACCCATCCGATGTCGGCCGCGCACCAGTACACGTCGTCCGGCTTGATGTCGAACACGTAGTGGTGCGTCGTGGCCGCGCCGGCCAGGTAGCCGCCGGTGGTGTGCACGATGCCCTTGGGCTTCGCCGTGGTGCCGGACGTGTAGAGGATGTAGAGCATGTCCTCGGCGTCCATCACCTCGGGCTCGCGCTCCTTGGGCTGCCCGTCGATGAGGTCGTGGTACCAGACGTCCTTGGCGTCGTCCCAGGCGACCTCCTCACCGGTGCGCTTCACCACGACCACGTGCTCGATGCTCGGGCACTCGGCCACGGCGACGTCGGCGTTCTCCTTCAGCGGGAACGACTTGCCGCGCCGCCAGGAGCCGTCGCCGGTGATGAGCACCTTGCACTCGGCGTCCTGGATGCGCTGGGCGAGGGCGTCCGACGAGAACCCGCCGAACACCACCGAGTGGGCCACACCGAGGCGGGCGCACGCCAGCATGGCGATCGCCAGTTCGGGCACCATGCCCAGGTACAGGGCGACCCGGTCGCCCTTCTTCAGGCCGAGGCCGGCGAGGCCGTTGGCCACCTGGCACACCTCTTCGTACAACTCCCGGTAGGTGATCTCCCGCGTGTCGCCGGGCTCACCCTCCCAGTAGTAGGCGACCTTGTCGCCGCCGGTCTCCAGATGACGGTCGAGGCAGTTGTACGACACGTTCAACTGGCCGTCGGAGAACCACTTGAAGAAGGGTGCCTCGGAGTCGTCGAGTACGACCTCGGGCTCCTTGAACCACGTCACCCTCTCCAGGGCCTGCTTCTGCCAGAAGCCGAGCCAATCCGCCTCGGCCTCTTCATAGATCTCGAGCCCTGCGTTCGCCTGGGCGACGAACTCATCCGAGGGCGGGAACACGCGCTCCTCGAACGTGAGGGCTTCGATAGCCTTCTTCTCGGTCACTCGCTCCTCCTATGGGTAGTCGGTGATCCGTGCACATCGTATGGATCGAGTACCCGTGCGTCAGAAGGCCAAACGGCCCTATCGCGTGAGCGGGCGACCGCGCGGGGGCCGGGCCGGAGGTCAGTCCCGCCGCCGCTCGGGGCGGATCTTGAAGCCCCGCTGCGGCGTGCGGCTGCCGAGCAGCAGGCCGACGGCCACCAGCATCATGGCCACCTGGAGCCAATCGCCGGTGATGGAGTAGAACGTCCGGGGACTGCGCTGATCCCGCAGGACGCCGAAGAGGATCTCCTCGGTGAACAGCTCGGTGGTCTCGACGATCGTGCCGTCGGCGTGGATGATGGCCGACTTGCCGGTGACGGCGGCGTGGGCGATGTCCACCCCCAGCGACGGGGCGATCATCCGCACCATCCCGATCAACTGGTCCGAGGCCGATCCCCGCCCGTACGACCCCTCGTTGGTGGCCACGACGACGATGCGGGCGCCGGCGTTCACCTCCGAGCGGACCGTGCGGACGAAGGCGCCCTCGAACGAGATCACCGAACCCATCACCACTTCCTCGCCGTCCACGTCGAGAGGGAACACGACGGGTCCCTCGCCCCTGGTCATGTCGTTGGGGACGTCGTCGAGTTGGGGGATGAACCGCAGCAACTCGCGAAACGGCACGTACTCGCCGAACGGCACCGGGTGGGTCTTCAGGTACTCCCCGACGATCGACCCCTCCGGGCTGAACACCACGTTGAAGTTGTCGAAGTAGCCGGGCCCCGCCGGGCGGGTGCCGCCGGCGATGAGGAAGGCATCCAGTCGTACCGCCTCCCCCGCCATCTGCGACGCCACCTCGGTGTTGAACGTGGGGTTGTAGGCGCCGCCGAAGGAGTCCTCGCCCCACACCACCAGGTCCACGTCGCCGGTGCCCTCCGCCGCAACGATGCGCCGGGTGAGCCGCAGGTGGCTGTTGTAGATCTGCTGCTTCTCGTTGGGGCAGTGCACCCGGGGGCACGGGGAGTTGCCCTGCACGATCGCCACCTGCACCGGCTTGCCGCCCGCCGACGGGCCCCAGATGGCGCCCATGATGGTCAGGGCCAGGATGATGCCCCCGGTCAACTCGGTCCACCGCCGGTCGCCCTCCTCCTCGGCCGCCAGCACCAGCGAGGCGGCGAACGCCACCACCAGGACGCCCCACCCGGTGGGGCCGATCCACTGGGCCGCACCCCGGGGCCAGTCGAGGGTGCCGACCGCGTAGCCGGTGGACCCCCAGGGGAAGCCGCCGAACGGCCAGCGGGCCCGCAGGAACTCCCACGCCGCCCACGACCCGGTGGCCATCAGCCACCACCGCCACGGCTCCCAGGTGCGCGCCAGGTACATCACCAGCGCGTAGGCGGCGGCATAGGCGCCCATCACCGCCGTCAGCGGGAACCAGGCCACCGCCCCCAGCACGAAGATCCACGACAGCATCGCCCCCCAGAACAGGGCGCCGAACAGGAATCCCAGCCACCCGGCCTCCCGGGGCGAGCGGGCGCTGCGGATCGCCCACAGGAACGGCGCGGGCGCCACGAAGATCAGGAACCCGAAGTCCAACGGCGGGAACGACGCCCACATCAGGAACGCCGACAGGGCCGTCGCCACGATCAACTGCATCGACGGGAGGGTAGTGGCGGCGGGCCGCTGGGAATGCGGTGGCGGGGACCGCGCCGCACCCTCCTACAGTCCGCCTCATGCAGGACCTCGATCTGGCCGTCCTCGCCGCCCGCGCCGGAGCCCGGGTGGTGGCCGCCGGCTTCCACTCGGCCAAGCACGCCGACATGAAGGGAGCCGTCGACCCGGTCACCGCCACCGACCGGGCGGCCGAGGCCGCGATCGTCGAGATCATCCGCCGCGAGCGGCCCGGGGACGGCATCCTCGCCGAGGAGGGCAGCGCCGCCGAGGCCGCCTCGGGACGGCGCTGGGTGATCGACCCCCTCGACGGCACCGTCAACTTCGTGAACGGCATCCCGCAGGTGGGCGTGTCGGTGGGACTGGAGGGCCCCGACGGCGTGCTCGCCGGGGTGATCATCGACCCGCTGCGCAACGAGGAGTTCACGGCCGCCCGGGGCGAGGGGGCGTTCCTGAACGGGTCGCCGATGAGGGTGTCCGACCGGGGGGCCCTCGGTGACGCCGTGGTGGTGACCGGCTTCCCCTACGACCGCCCCACCCACGGCCCGGCCTACGCCGCCGTGGTCGGCGAGGTGCTGCGGGTGGCCAGGGGGGTGCGCCGGCTGGGCTCTGCCGCGCTCGACCTGGCCTGGGTGGCGGCCGGGCGGTTCGACGGGTACTGGGAGTTCTCCCTGTCGCCGTGGGACATGACGGCCGGCGTCCTGCTGGCCACCGAGGCGGGCGGGACCGCCACCAACAGCGCCGGCGGGCCCATCGATCACACCGACCTGGTGGTCACCAACGGCCGCATCCACGAGGCGCTGCGTGCGGTGGTGGCCGCCAACCGGCCCGCACACCTGCCGCCCGCCGCCGCGTAGGGTCGGGGCCACAGCCGGCGGCGAGCCGGCGGATCACTAGCCTCCGGCGGGCGATGCCGGGAAGACCATGAGTGACCGCCTCCTCGCCGCCGGCGCCGTCGTGGGCACGGACGGCGCCGACGCCGTCCTCGTCCGCGACGGGGTGATCGCCGCCGTCGGCAGGGCGGCCGACCTGGACCGCGGGGCCGTGCCGGTGGAGCGCCACGACGGCGTCGTCTGCCCGGCGCTCACCGACGCCCACCTCCACCCCACCGGCTACGCCGCAGCCCTGCACCGCCCCACCCTGGCGCTGGCCGCCGACTTCGACGAGGTCGCCGCCGTCCTGGCCGACGCCGCCGCCGGCCAACCCCCCGGGACGGCCGTCACCGGCATGCGCCTCGACGACGAGCACCTCGCCGAGGGCCGCCTCCCCGACCGGACACTGCTCGACCGGGCGGTGCCCGACCGGCCGGTGCTGGTGGTGCGCACCTGCGGGCACATCGCCGTCGCCAACACCGCCGCCCTCGAGGCGGCCGGCGTCGGGCCCGACACGCCCGACCCCGCCGGGGGCATCGTGGACCGCGACCCGGCCGGCGTGCCCACCGGCGTGCTGCGGGAGACGGCGGTCGAACTGGTCTCCGGCGCCATCGCCGCCCTGTCGCCGCCGATGAGCGGGGACGACGTCGCCGTGGCGGCGGCCTCGCTCGCCTCGCTGGGCCTCGCCTCGGTGGGCGGCATCGTGGACGTCCGGGAGGGGTGCTTCGCAGGGGCCGGCAGCGAACTCGACACGCTCATCGACGCCGCCCCCCGCCTCCCCATCCGGGTGGGGGCGCTGGTGGTGGCCCACACCCCCGCCGAACTCGAGGCCGCCGCCGCCCGCCTCGACGCCGCGGGGCCCCGGGTGCGGTTCCTGGGATTGAAAGCGTTCGCCGACGGCAGCCTGGGCGGGCACACCGCAGCCATGCGCGAGCCGTTCAGCGACCGGCCCGACCGCACCGGCACCCATCGGCTCGACCCGGAGTGGGGCCACCGCATGGCCACCACCGCCCTGCGGCTGGGGGGCAGGGTGGCCGTCCACGCCATCGGCGACGCCGCCGTCGGCAGGGTGCTCGACCTGATGGAGCGCCTGATCGACGAGGGCGCCGACCCGGCCATGCTGCGGGTGGAGCACGCCTCCGTGCTGGGCCCCGGCGACGCCGGGCGGTTCGCCCGCCTCGGGGTGACGGCGGTGGTGCAGCCGTCGTTCCTGACGTCGGAGGCCGGGTGGCTGCAGACCAGGGTGGGGCCGGAGCGGCTCGCCGCCACCTACGCCTTCCGGACGCTGGCCGACGCCGGGGTGCCGCTGGCCGGGTCGTCCGACTGCCCGGTGGAGCCGCCCCACCCGCTGTGGGGCATGGCCGCCGCCCGGGATCGGGCGGGCGTGGTGCCGGAGCAGGCGCTGACGGCGCGCGAAGCACTCGACCTGTTCACCGGCTGGGCGGCGCGGGCGATCGGGGAGCGGAGGGACCTGGCCGAGGGCGCACCCGCCGACCTGGCCGTGCTCGACCGCGACCCGCTCGCCGCCTCCCCCGACGGCCTGCGGGCCGCCGGGGTGCGGGCCACCTACGTGGACGGCGAACCGGTGGCCTTCCCCGGCATCCCCGCCTGGCCGGGCTGAGGCCCGGCTAGCCCAGCCGCTCCCGCACCGGCGCGGCGACGTCCTCGTACTCGGCGTGCTCCCCGGTGGCCTTCTTGGAGTAGACCAGGTCGCCGTCGATGGTGACCTCGTACACCCCGCCCGAGGACGGGACCAGGGTGATCGCTTCGATCTGCACGAGGAACTCTTCCAACAGCCTCTCCGTCATGCCCACGGCACGACCGAGATAGCCTCAACTGCTGCAGTATTCGATCTCGATGCGCATCGGGCGACCCTATCAGGGAACCAGGCGCCCCTCCATCCCCCCGGCGACGGTGACCACCTCGCCGGAGAGGTGCCCCGAGATGCGCTCGGACGCCAGCGCCACCACCTGCAGCGCCACGTCCTCGGGCGCCGCCAACTTCTTCAGCGGCATGGTCGCCGTCGCCCGCTCCACGAGAGCGGGGTCGATGCCGGCCTCCACCCGCCGGGGCGTCGCCACCCACCCCGGGGCCACCGCGTTCACCCGCACCCCGCCCCCGATGCGGGCCGCCTCGTTCTTCAGCGTGCGCACGAAGCCGGAGGTGAGCGCCCCCTTGGCGGCGGCGTAGTCGGCGTGCCCTGCCTCCCCGAAGGTGCCGGCGGTGGACCCGACCAGGACCAGCGACCCGCTGCCGGTGGCGGCGGCGTGCCGCAGGTAGGCCCGGGCCGTCAGGAACGTGGCCGTGAGGTTGGCGGCCACCGTCTGCTCCCACCGCTCCAGGGGCAGGTCCCACAGGGGGACGTCGGCAGGCGGGTAGGCGCCGGCGTTGGCCACGCACACGTCCAGGCCGCCGAGCAGGCCGGCGGCGGCGGGGATCAGGCCGTCGGCGTCCTCCTCCACCCGCAGGTCGGCGCCCAGGGCGACGCCGCCCAGTTCGGAGGCGAGCGCCTCGGCGGGGCCGGCGGAGGTGTGGAAGTGCACCGCCACCCGGGCGCCTTCGGCGGCGAACGCCCTGCAGATCGCAGCGCCGATGCCGCCGGCGCCGCCGGTGACCAGCACCGCCCTGCCTTCGAGACCCGTGTCCATGGGTGCCTCCTCTCCGGCGGCAGATGGTATCCGGCACCGCCCTAGGGTGCGGGTCCCCTCGAGAGGAGCAGCCATGGCGCCCCTGCCGGATCGGGTCCGGGAGATCGTGGACCAACCGGTGTTCGCCCACGTCGCCACCGTGGGGCCGGACGGCCACCCGCAGAACACCGTCATGTGGATCGACCGCGACGGCGACCTGCTGGTCCTCAACACCGCCGAGGGCCGGGCCAAGTGGCGCAACCTGCGGGCCGACGGGCGGGTGGGCATCTCGATCACCCCGCCCGACGACCCCTACGAGAACGTCACCCTCAAGGGCCGGGTGGTCGAGATGCGCACCTCCGACGGCGACGCCGTCATCGACCGCCTCGCCCACAAGTACCTGGGCGTGGACGAGTACCCGCACCGCCGGGCCGGCGAGGTGCGGGTGACCATCCTGGTGGAGGTGCTCTCGGTGGCCGGGAACCGCTGAGCCCCGAACGCCCTCTACGTCGGGACGGGGCCCACGGAGGCGTGCCGCGTGGCCGACCACGCCCGCACCGGCCTGTGCAGGCGCGCCGCCCCCGGGGGTTTGACACCCCCTCCCTTGTTGCATATCGTTCGCAACAAGAGATGCACATCCCCGACGGCTTCATCAACGTCCCCACCTCCGCCGGCTTCGGCGCCGCCGCCGCCGGCGGGGTCTGGTACTCGCTGCGGCGCGCCGCAGCCGTCCTCGACGACCGCCGCATCCCCCTCGCCGGCCTGGTGGCGGCGTTCGTGTTCGCCGCCCAGATGGTCAACTTCCCCGTGGCTTCCGGCACCTCCGGCCACCTGCTCGGCGGGGTGCTGGCGGCGGTGCTGGTGGGCCCCTGGCTCGGGGCCGTCGTCATCACGGTGGTGCTGGTGGTGCAGGGGATCTTCTTCGCCGACGGCGGCCTGTCGGCCATCGGCCTCAACGTCTTCAACATGGCGGTCATCGGGGCCCTCGGCGGCTACGCCCTCTACCTGGGGTTGGTCCGCCTGCTCCGCAGGGCCCCTGCCGCCGAGGTGATCTCCGCCGGGGTGGCGGCCGGGTTGTCGGTGGTGCTGGCCTCGCTCGGCTTCACCCTGGAGTACGCCATCGGCGGCGAGGGCGGGGCCTCCATCGGCAAGGTCGCCGCCGCCATGGTCGGCACCCACACCCTCATCGGCATCGGCGAGGGCCTCATCACCGCCCTCGTGGTCGGCGCCGTCCTGGCCTCGCGCCGCGACCTGGTCCACGGTGTTCGTCCCGAGGCGTCTGCTCGTCCCGAGGCGGCCGCTCGTCCCGAGGCGGCCGCCCATGGATAGGCGCACCTGGGGGTTCCTGGCCGCC
>JAHLKU010000061.1 GCA_020444505.1 Actinomycetota bacterium
TCCCGCTCCTCCCGGGCGGCGTCGATCACCTCGATGATCTCCCGGTCCACGAGCTCCTCGCGTTCCAGCAGCGCGTTTCGCAGGGCCTCGATGATGTGGCGGTTCTCCGACAGCAGCCCGACCACGACCGCCTTCTGCTCGTCGAGCAGCCGCTCGACGGCGTCGCGGGCGCGGTCGTCCCTGAGCACCTGGGCCACCAGGTCGCCGCCGAAGGCGCCGGAGTCGGCGGCGCGGAACGACACCAGCGAGCCGCCCAGCCCGAGGCTGCCGACCAGTTCCACCGCCACCCGGGTGGCGGCCACGAGGTCCCCACCGGGACCGGTGCCGGACTCGCCGAAGAACAACTCCTCGGCGACCATGCCGCCCAGGGAGATCTGGATCATCGCCAGCGCCTCGCTGCGCCGCTTGGTGAACCGCTCCTCGGATTCGCTGTGGGCGAGCAGGCCGAGCGAGTCCTTGCGCTTCACGATCGTGAGCACCTCCAGCTTGCGCCCCGTCCCCACCAGGTAGGCGACGGTGGCGTGGCCGGCCTCGTGGGTCGCGATGCTGACCCGCTCCTCGGGCGTGTACTCGGTGGGCTCGGCGAGGCCGATCTCCACGTCCATGCGCGCCCGGCGGCAATCCGCCAGGCCCAGCCGGTCCCGCCCTTCCCGCAGCGCGAACAGCAGGGCCTCGTCGAAGAGCCGCTCCAGCGAGGCGGGCGAGTAGCCCATGGTGGAGGCGGCGAGGTCGTCGCGCGCCTGGTCGTCCATGGTGTCGTCGTGCGACTTGCGCACCAGGAAGTAGTCGATCAGCTCACGGCGGTCGGCTCGGGCCGGCAGCGGGAAGTGGAACACCCGGTCGAAGCGCCCCGGCCGCAGCAGGGCGGGATCGAGGCTGTCCGCCCGGTTGGTGGCACCGATCAGCAGGACGTTGGCGAACGACGGGGTGTGCGTCTTCACGTGGCGATGGGGCGGCAGGAACCGGTTGAACAGGCGGATCAGCCAGTTGCGGAACTTCATGCCCCGGGGCGGGTCGTCGAACGACTGCATCTGCACCAGGAGCTCGTTCACCACGCCGCCGACGCCTTCGGAGATCGCCGAGCGCTCCACGGTGGATCGCGCCACCTCGGTGCCGGTGGCGCCGGCCACGCCGCCGCGCTTGATGCCGATGGCATCGAACTCCTCGATGAACCCGATCGCTCCGCCTTCTTCCCTGGCCACCTTGCGGAGGCGCCGGAAGTAGGAGCGGATCTTGCGGGCGGTGGCGCCGTACCACATGCTCTGGAACGCAGTGGACGACACGAACAGGAACGGGACGCCGGCCTCCCGGGCCATCGCCTTGGCGGTGTACGTCTTCCCGGTGCCGGGCGGGCCTTCGAACAGCACGCCGCGCCGCGGCTGGCCGCCCATCTCGTCGCGGAACCGCTGGTGATTGAGGAACACGTCGAGGGTGTGGCGCACCTCGCCGAGCACGGGGCCGAGGCCCTTGACGTCGTCGAAGCCGACGTCGATCTGCTCGGGGAGGTAGATGGTCTCCGGCGACCGCCCGTTGCCGATCATCGGGGCGATGAGGACGACGCCGATCAGCAGGATGATCAGGATGCCGGGCAGCCAGAACATCACTTCCGAGGGGAAGTGGGGCCAGCCGGGGGAGACGGGGTTGCCGGCGAGGAGCCGGACCCACAGCCAGGCGACGAGTGGGGAGAGCAGGATGGCGATCCGGGTGAGGCGCTTGCGGCGCTGTCGCTCCCTCGTCACCTGGACATCGACCGGCATCGTGGTCCCTCCCGTTGCGGTCTGTATGCGTTACGTGATCACAGTAACCACGGAGAGTGGTCAGGGTCCAGGGGAGGGCAGGATCATTCGTTCCGGCGGAGGTGACTAGTCACCGGCCGCCCGGCTCGATACGGTGCCGCCATGGTGTGCCGTTGCTGCGGGGCTCCCGGCGCGCCCGGCCTGTGCCGGGCCTGCCTGGCGACACTGCGGACCGGGGGCGAGCGGCGCCTGGACGGCGGCCTCCTGGTGCGGTACGCGCTGGTCCATGAGGGGGCGGCGCGGACGCTGGTGCACCACGTGAAGTACCGGGGGATGGCGCAGGCCGCCGCGTTGCTGGCCGGGGCGATGGCGGGCGCGCTGCCGGAGGGCGCCCGGGCGCTGGTGCCGGTGCCCCGGGTGCTGCTGCGGCTGTGGCGCCACGGGGTGGACCCCGCCGACGCCCTGGCGGAGGCGCTGGGACGGCGGACCGGGCTGCCGGTGGTGACGGCGCTGGCCCGGCCCTGGTGGTGGGCGGGCAGGGCCGGCCCCGCCGGCGGCGTGCGCGGCACGCCCCGCTTCCGGGCACGCCGGCCCTTCCCGGCCGGGGCGGTGCTGGTGGACGACGTGCTGACCACCGGCGCCACCCTCGCCGCCGCCGCAGCCGCCCTGCCCGGCGTCCGTCTCGCCGTGACGGCGACGGGCCCTCCCGAGCGGCCGGCCGGCCGGTAGGATCGGGGGAGAGGCCCTTCGGGCCCGACCGAGCAGAGGAGCAGCGTGTCGCAGAGGCCGCAGCGTCGCCGACACCCCGCCTGCTCCATGCCCCTGCCACATCGTCTTGGGGCTCCGGCGCGCCCGGGGCCCGGAGAGAGGAGGACCACGTGGAGGTCCGCGTTCACGGCACCAACGTCCAGCTCACCGATGGCCTGACGGCCCTCGCCGAGGAGAAGGTCGCCCACGCAGCCCGGGTGTTCGAGGACGCCCGCTTCGCCGACGTGGAGTTCAGCGAGGAGACCAACCCGCGCATCTCCGACCGGTACCGGGTGGAGATCACCGGGACGGCAGCCGGCCAGACGGTGCGGGTGGAGGCGTCGGAACTGGACGAGCGCGCCGCGCTCGACGTGGCCGTGGACAAGTTCGAACGGCAGTTGCGCCGCCTCAAGGAGCGGCTCATCGACCGGTCGCGCAAAGGGGCGGACAAAGCGCTCAATGCGGACTCCCCCGGCGTCGAAGAAGACAGCGGAACCGCAGACGACACCCGGATCGCACGGGTCAAGCGGTTCGCCGTGAAGCCGATGACGCCAGAGGAGGCAGCCTTGCAGATGGACCTGCTCGGTCACGGGTTCTTCCTGTTCCTGAACGGGGAGACCGATCGGTACAGCGTGCTGTACCGGCGCCGGGACGGGTCACTGGGGCTGATAGAACCACAGTGAGTGCCACGAGAGTCCTGGTCGTAGACGATGTCGACCTCTTCCGGAAGGGGCTCAATGCCGCCCTGACCCAGGCGGGGTTCGACGTCTGCGGCGAGGCCAACAACGGTGAGGACGCGGTCTCGGCAGCGGAGACCCTGCAGCCCGACATCGTCGTCCTCGACATCCTCATGCCGGGCCTGTCGGGCCTCGACGTCCTGGAGAAGATCATCGCGGCCGCCCCCGACACCAGGGTGCTGCTGCTCACCGCCAGCGAGTCCGAGGAGGACCTGCTCACCGGCATCCGCGCCGGCGCCAGGGGCTACCTGGTCAAGGACACGCCGTTCGACGATCTCGCCAGGTCGATCAAGGACGTGGTGGTGGGCGGCGCCGCCATCTCCAACCGGATGACCGGCAAGCTGCTCGACGTCCTCGCCCAGTTGCTCCGGCACCAGGACTTCCTGGCGCCCCGCAAGCCCACGCTGACCGGCAGGGAGATCGAGGTGCTCCGGTACGTGGCCAAGGGGATGACCTCCAAGCAGATCGGCCGGGAGCTGTTCATCTCCGAGAACACGGTCAAGAACCACATCCGCAACATCCTCGACAAGCTCGGTCTCCACAGCCGCAACGAGGCCGTGCTGTATGCCATCCGAGAGAACCTGATCGACCTGTGAGATGGCGACCACGACCGACCCCCGCCCCCGCCCGCCCTCCGAGGGCGTCCTCGCCACTCCGGTGACGGCGCCCACCGCTGCTCCCCAGGCCCCGCCGGCCCCCGACCCGTCCGACCACCTCGCCGTCGGCGTCCAGGTGCTGCGGGACCTGCTGCACGTCGAGGAACGCCCCGACCGGGTGCGCCGGGTGCTGCGGGTCTGGGAGTCGAAGGTGGCGACGGCGGTGCGGGGCCGCGATCTGAACGCCGCCCGGGAGTGGATGCGGGCCGTCACCGGCGACCCGACCTTGCCGCCCGAGCACACCGAGGCCATCGCCTCTGCGATCGCCACCCTCTCCCGCCCCGCGCTGATCGACGACCTCCTGGTGTGGCTGGTCGACCACGAGTGCCTGGCCGACGCCGAGGGCCTCTTCGCCGAGTGGGGTGAGCCGGTGGCACGGCGGATGGTGGAGCTGATGGCCGTGGACGACCCGCCGGTGAACCGCCGCTACGCGGTGGACGTGCTCGCCATGGTGGGCCGCTCCGACACCCGGCTGCTCACGTCGTACGTCGGCGACCATCGCTGGTTCATCGTCCGCAACGTGGCCATCGCCCTGGGGCGGTCGGGCCGCCTGGCGACCATCCCGGTCCTCCGCAGCCTGATGCGCCACGAGGACGCCCGGGTGCGGGTGGAGGCGCTGCGGGGCGTGGCCGCCGTGGACGCCGACGCCGCGGTCGCCGATCTCGCCGGCGCCTTCCGCGACCCCGACCGCCGGGTGCGGCAGGTGGCGATCTCGCTGTTGCGGGCATGCCCGAGCCGGGAGGTCGTGCTCCGCCTGTCGCAACTGGTCACCAGCGGCGCCGTCGGCGGCCTCGAGGCGGAACGCCTCATCGAGGTGATCGGGGAGCGCTCCGACGAGGGGGTGGACGCCGCCCTCGAGGACATCGCCTCCCGCCGGGGCCGCGGCACCGTGTCGAAGGCGGCCCGTCAGGCGGCCAAGCGCGAACTGGCGAGGAGGGCGCCGTGAACGAACTGCCGGTCCGCTCCTTCCTCTTCGCGCTCGGCAGGGCCGGCGAGCGCATCGCGCAGCACGGGCGCGACGACCAGTCGGCCCGGGACGCGCTCGGGGCGCTCGCCGAGGCCTCCGGCGTGCTCACCAGCCGCGACCCCGAAGTGGTCCTGACCGTGTCCGACGGCGCCCTCTACCTGGGCACCCGGATGCTCTCGCACACCTCCCTGGAGTTCAACGGCCTGGTGGCCGACCTGCGGTCGCGCGGCATCGACTCGATCACCCTCACCCGCGATCCGCACCCCGACGACCTCGCCGACCTGGCATCGGTGGCCGCCGGGGTCTCCGCCGACCTCCCGGTCGGCGGCACGGTTCGCCTCAACGAGCGGCCGCTGGCCGGCGCCGACATGGATCCGGTGCCGGTGTCCGGCATGCGGCGCACCTACCGGGCCTCCCTGGAGACGCTGCGGGGCCTCGGGGACGGCAACCGGCTCGAGATGGGGAAGGTCATCGGCATCGTGGAGGGCTTCGTCGGCTCCTCGCCGGCCGCCTCCCTGATGATGGCGACCATCCGCAACCACGACGAGACCACCTACTACCACTCCGTGAACGTCAGCCTGCTGGCCCTGACGATGGGCGGCGGCATGGGCCTCGGGCCCGACGAGTTGCGCCACCTGGCCGCCGGGGCGCTGCTGCACGACCTGGGCCGTGTGCTGCTCGACGAGGCGGCGCTGACCAAGGCGGGCGGGCTCACCAACGAGGAGTGGGCGCAGGTGCGGCTCCATCCTCAGGAGGGCGCCCAGGCGATCCTGGCAGCCACCGGGCCGGGCGTCGAGGTGGCGGCGGCCATCGCCCTCGAGCACCACGCCCGCATGGACGGCGAGGGCTACCCGGCGCTCCGGGGCAGGGAGATGCACCCCTTCAGCCGGATCGTGGCGGTGGCCGATGCCTACGACGCGATCACCAGCCCCAGGCCGCACCGACCGGCGCGGACGCCGCTGGAGGCGATGCGCATCCTGCGGGAGGGGTCGGGCACGGCCTACGACGCGGGGGTGGTGACCTCGTTCCTGCAGCTGATGGGCGAGTTCCCGCCGGGGTCGATGCTGCGGCTGGGCACCGGCGCCCTGGTCATGGTCACCGGCCGGGAGGAGGGCGGTCCGGCCAGCGGGCTCGTGGTCAGGGACCCCGATGGGCGGAAGCTCCCCGAGCCCGAGCGGGTCCGATTCGGGGGAGAGCAGGTGCTCGGCCACGTGCTGCCCGACGAGGCCGGGATCGACCCCATGGAGTTGATCGACGCCGTCGAGAGCTGACGCGCCCTCCGCGGGGTGCTGTCGTGCAGCCCCGCCGCACCGATATCATGTCCGCCTGATGCCCCTCCTGAAGAAGCTCCTGACCGCCGGTGAAGGCAAGGTCATGAGGGAGCTCGAGGCCCTGGTCCGTCGGGTGAACGCCTTCGAACCGGAGATCGAGCCGCTCACCGACGACCAGCTCCGCGCCAAGACCGCCGAGTTCCGCGACCGCCTCGCCGACGGCGAGGCCCTCGACGACCTCGAGGCCGAGGCCTACGCCGTCGTGCGGGAGGCGGCCCGGCGCGTGCTCGGCCAGCGCCACTACGACGTCCAGGTGGTAGGCGCCGGCGCCCTGCACCGCCACATGATCGCCGAGATGAAGACCGGCGAGGGCAAGACGCTGGTGTCCACGATGCCGGTGTACCTGAACGCCCTGCCCGGCGAGGGCGTGCACGTGGTGACGGTGAACGACTACCTGGCCAAGCGCGACGCGGAGTGGATGGGCGGGGTGCACCGTTTCCTCGGCCTCACGGTCGGCCTCATCCAGTCGTCGATGAGCCCCGACGAGCGCCGTCCCGCCTACGGCGCCGACGTCACCTACGGCACCAACAACGAGTTCGGGTTCGACTACCTGCGCGACAACATGGCCATGAGCCCGCAGCAGATGGTGCAGCGGGGCCACAACTACGTCATCGTGGACGAGGTCGACTCGATCCTGGTGGACGAGGCCAGGACGCCGCTCATCATCAGCGGCCGGGTGGCCGACGTGGCCAAGTGGTACCGCGACTTCGCCCGCCTGGTGCAGCGCCTCCGCCGCGACCGCGACTACGAGGTGGACGAGGGCAAGCGGCAGGTGATCGCCACCGAGGAGGGCGTCTCCCGGGTCGAGCAGATGCTCGGCGTCGAGAACATGTACGACCACACCAACGTGGACCTGGTCCACCACCTCGACGCCGCCCTCAAGGCCAAGGAGCTGTACGCCAAGGACGTCGAGTACGTGGTGTCGAACGGCGAGATCAAGATCGTCGACGAGTTCACGGGCCGCATCCTGGAGGGCCGCCGCTACTCCGAGGGCCTCCACCAGGCGATCGAGGCCAAGGAGGGGGTGCGGATCAAGGAGGAGAACCAGACCCTCGCCACCATCACCCTCCAGAACTACTTCCGCATGTACTCCAAGATCGCCGGCATGACCGGCACGGCCAAGACCGAGGAAGGCGAGTTCAACGAGATCTACGGGCTCTCGGTGGTGGAGGTGCCGCCCAACCGCCCGATCGCCCGCATGGACGAGGCCGACCTCGTCTACCAGACCGAGGACGCCAAGTTCAACGCCCTCGTCGACGACATCGTCGGCCGCAACGAGCGGGGCCAGCCGGTGCTGGTCGGCACGGTCTCGATCGAGAAGTCGGAGCGGCTCTCCGGCTACCTGAAGCGCAAGGGCATCGACCACGAGGTCCTCAACGCCAAGAACCACGAGCGGGAGGCAGCGATCATCGCCCAGGCCGGCCGTCTCGGTGCCGTCACCGTGGCCACCAACATGGCCGGCCGCGGTGTCGACATCCAGCTGGGCGGCAACCCCGAGGAGATGGCCAGGGTCGAGTTGAAGAAGCGGGCCGTGCCCGACGACGACCCCGACTACGACGAGCAGGCCGCCGCCGTCGCCGTCGAGTTGAAGCCGCAGGTGGCCGCCGAGAAGGAGCAGGTCATCGAGGCGGGCGGCCTCTACGTGCTGGGCACCGAGCGGCACGAGTCCCGCCGCATCGACAACCAGCTGCGGGGCAGGTCGGGGCGCCAGGGCGACCCCGGCGAATCCCGCTTCTACCTGTCCCTGCAGGACGACCTGATGCGACGTTTCGCCAGCGAGCGGGTCGAGGCGATCATGCGCCGCTTCCGCATCCCCGAGGACGTGCCGATCGAGGCGAAGATGGTCACCAACTCCATCGAGCGGGCGCAGCGCCAGGTGGAGTCGCAGAACTTCGAGATCCGCAAGAACGTCCTGAAGTACGACGAGGTGATGAACCGCCAGCGCGAGGTCATCTACGAGTGGCGATCGCAGATCCTGGAGGGCAGGGACACCGAGGCGCTGGTCCGGGAGTGGATCGACGAGGTGGTGGCCGAGCAGGTGGAGCTGAGCATCTCGGACGAGCAGGCTCCCGACGACTGGAACTGGGACGAGCTGACCCAGCGGATCAACCTGCTGTACCCGACGGAGATCGGGCCCGGCGACCTCGACGAGGAGCCGATGGTGTCCGACGTGGTCGAGGCGCTCACCGCCGAGGCGCAGGAGGCCTACACCCGCAGGGGCGAGGAGTTCGGCACCGAGTTGCTGCGCCGCCTGGAGCGGACCGTCGTGCTGTCGATCGTCGACACCAAGTGGCGGGAGCACCTGTCGGAGATGGATTACCTGCGGGCCGGCATCGGCCTGCGGGCGATGGGCCAGAAGGACCCCCTGGTCGAGTACCAGCGCGAGGGGTTCGACATGTTCTCGGACATGGTGTACGGCGTCAAGTACGACGCCATCCGCTACCTGTTCCACGCTCAGATGGTCGAGCGCCCGGCCGAGGCCCAGCCCAAGGTGCGGCTGCAGGCGTCGGGCGGCGAGGGGCAGGCGGCCGTGAAGCGGCAGGCCAGCGCCAAGGACAAGGTGGGCCGCAACGACCCCTGCCCGTGCGGGAGCGGCAAGAAGTACAAGAAGTGCCACGGCGCCGCCTGACGGCGGCCCGATCCGACGCTTCCCGCTAGGCCAGCACCCGGAAGTGGTGGCCGCACGCCTCGCAGGCCAGCTGGCTGGCGAGCGGGCCCTCGACCGGCTCCCCACAGAACGGGCAGTGCGCCACGTGGTGGTGGGCGGGGAGCGCCCCGTCGGGGATCCCTGCCATCGAGTGCAGCACGGGCACGGCGACGACGGCGGCCGACATCAGGATCAGCACCACCGTGGTCGGCCTCCAGAACCACCCCGCGCCGAGCTCGCCCCACACGGCGGCCACCAGCAGGATGCCGCCCACCGCGGTGAGCGCCTGGGCGACCACCACCACCCACCGCTGCCGGGGCCGGAGCCGGGCGCCGTCGACGAGGCCGATGAGGCCGATCGCCACCGACGCGATGATCAGCGACAGCGCGGTCTTGGCTGCGCCGTCCCACGACTCCTCCGCCCAGATGCCGAGGATCACCATGCCGAAGCCCACCACCGACGCCCCGATCCCCGCCCAGGGGATCGGGCCGAGGCGCCCGGCGTGCAGCGGGACGGCGCACGCCATGGCCACCGCGGCGGCGGCGGTCACCAGCATCGAGGACAAGAGGATCTTCCAATGGGTGTCGCCGAAGCCGCCGCCGAGCACGGCGACGACCGCGAGCAGCGCCCACAGGACGACCGAGGTGAGTGTGATGGTGAGTGCGGCGCGCCGCATCGGATCCTCCTGTGGATTCCGCTGCTCAAGATACTGCGGCCGGCGCGCCAAACCGGCCATCTTCCGGGGACGGACGGGCGCCCGCTACGCTCGCGCTCGACATGGATCTGGACCCACGGTCGGTGATCAAGGAACTCCGGGCACGCCTCGGCGACGCCAGGAGGTTCCTTTGACGTCGAAGGCAAGCTCGAGGCGCTGACGGCGCTCCGCGAGGAGGCGTCGGCGCCCGACCTGTGGGACGACCAGCAGCACGCGCTCGAGGTCACCAAGCGGCTCGCCGCCTACGAGCAGGTGGTGGGGACCGCGGACCGCTTCGATGCCTCCCTCGACGACGCCGAACTGCTGCTGGACATGGCCGACGAGGAAGGCGACGAGTCCGCCGCCGCCGAGGTCGCCCGCGACCTGGCGGCGTTGTCCGCCGAGATGGCCGACCTGGAGCGGGAGAGCCTGTTCTACGGCGAGCACGACGAGAGCCCTGCCATCTTCAGCGTGCACGCCGGCGCCGGGGGAGTGGACGCCGCCGACTGGGCCGACATGATGCTGCGGATGTACCTGCGGTACTTCGAGCGCAAGGGGTTCAAGGTGGAGGTGGACGAGGTGCTCGAGGCCGAGGAGGCCGGCATCCGCTCCGCCACCGTCACCGTCCGCGGCGACCACGCCTACGGCACGCTGGAGTCCGAGCGGGGAGTGCACCGCCTGGTGAGGATCAGCCCCTTCGACGCCCAGTCGCGCCGGCACACCTCGTTCGCCGGGGTGGACGTGATCCCCGAGGTGGAGGAGGCCGCGGTCGAGATCGACGAGGAGGACCTGCGCATCGACACCTTCCGGTCGTCGGGCGCCGGGGGCCAGCACGTCAACGTGACCGATTCGGCGGTCCGCATCACCCACCTGCCCACCAACATCGTGGTGGCGTGCCAGGCCGAGCGCAGCCAGCTGCAGAACAAGAACCGCGCCATGGCGCTGCTGGCCTCCCGGCTCGCCGAGCACGCCCGCCAGCAGCGGCTGGCAGAGATGGACGAGATCCGCGGCGAGCAGACAGAGGCGGGGTGGGGGCGCCAGATCCGCTCCTACGTGCTGCAGCCCTACCAGCTGGTCAAGGATCTGCGGACCGACCACGAGACCGGCAACGTGCAAGCGGTCCTCGACGGCGACCTGGACGGCTTCGTGGACGCCTATCTGCAGTGGCGGCGGGCCGGCGCCTGAGGGCGCGCCTGGGGGCGCGCCTGGGGGCGCGCCTGGAGGCGGCGGCAATGCGCCGGCTACCCGGTAACCCCGGCTAACCTGCGCCGCGGGCGGCCACCCATCCGTCGGGCCGCTTCCCCGAGATCGCAAAGAGGCGTTGCCGCATGATCAGAGTCGAGGACGTCGCCAAGATCTACGACGGCGGCACCGTTGCCCTGCGCGGGGTGACACTCAACATCCCCAAGGGCGAGTTCGTGTTCCTGGTGGGCCCGTCCGGCTCCGGGAAATCCACCCTCATCCGCCTGATGCTCCGCCAGGAACTGCCCAGCGAGGGCGACATCTGGGTGGCGGGCAAGCACATCAACAAGCTGCCGTCGTGGAAGGTGCCGCTGCTGCGCCGGTCGGTCGGCACCGTGTTCCAGGACTTCAAGCTGCTGCCCAACAAGACCGTCTTCGAGAACGTGGCGTTCGCCCTCGAGGTGATCGGCCGCCCCAAGCACGTCGTCAAGCAGCAGGTGCCCCAGGTGCTGCGCCTGGTGGGCCTCGCCGCCAAGGCCGACCGGCTGCCCCGGCAGTTGTCTGGTGGTGAGCAGCAGCGGGTGTCCATCGCCAGGGCGTTCGTCAACCGGCCGCTGATCCTGCTGGCCGACGAGCCCACCGGGAACCTCGACCCCGCCACCTCCGTGGGCATCATGCGCCTCCTCGACCGCATCAACCGCACCGGCACCACCGTGGTGATGGCCACCCACGACCACGCCATCGTCGACGCGATGCGCCGGCGGGTGATCGCCCTCGAGCGGGGGACGGTGGTGCGGGACCAGAGCCGGGGCGCTTACGAGACGGCCGAGCAGCCCAAGGAGTCCTGACCGTGCGCCTCCAGTACCTCTTCGGCCAGGCCGGGACCAACCTGCGGCGCAACGCCCTCGTGGTGGTGAGCGCCGTGCTGGCGGTGTGGGTGACGATGACGATGGTGTACTCGGCGGTGGTGCTGCGGGACATCGTCGAGGACAGCACCGGGCGCTGGCAGAACGGCATCCGGGTGATGGCGTTCCTCAACGACGACCTGTCCATCGACGAGACCGAGGCCCTGCGGGTGGAGATCCAGTCGTGGGAGCAGGTGGAAGCCGTCACGTTCTGCTCCAAGGCGTGCGCCCTCGAGGAGGCCAGGGAGATCTTCGCCGAGGAGCAGGCGATGCTCGACATCATCGAGGACGACCCCTCGGTGCTGCCGGCCTCGCTGCGGGTGGACCCGGTGGACGCCACCGACACCAAGTCGATCGCCGACCAGTTGGGCGTCATCGGCGGGGTGCGCCGGGTGGAGAGCGCCGAGAAGTACGTGGAGCAGTACGTCACCGTGTCTGGCCTGCTGCAGGCCGGTGCGGTGGTGTTCGCCATCTTCCTGGGCGGCGCCGCGATCATTCTGATCGCCAACACCATCCGCATGGCCATCTACGCCCGCCGTGACGAGATCTCGATCATGAAACTGGTCGGCGCCGGCAACTGGTTCGTCCGCATCCCGTTCTTATTGGAGGGGGCCTTCGAGGGATTCGTGGGCTCGCTGCTGGCCGTGGTGCCGGTGTGGCTGTTGTTCGCGACCGTCGTCGAGCCCCGCTTCGCCGAGGCCGAGATCGAATGGGTCCGGGTGAGCATCGAGCCGCTGTTCATGGCCCAATGGGGCATCGTGATGGTGGCCTTCGGCGTGCTCGCCGGCCTGTTCGGCAGCGCCATCGGCATGTGGGGCTTCCTCCGGGACTGATCGTGAGGCGCCTCGCCGCCGTCGCCCTCGTCGTGGCGGGCCTGATCGCCGGGTCCGCCGTCCCCGCCTCCGCCGGGCTGGACGACGAGCTGAGCAACGTCCAGTCGGAGATCGACCAGCTCCGATCCCAGGTGAGCGGCGTCCGCTCGGAGCGGAGCGACCTGGCCAACGAGATCCTCGACACCGGCGACCGGCTGGAGGCGCTGCAGGCGGAGCTGGCGGAGGCCGAGGGCCGCCTGGCCGAGACCGACGCCGAGATCGCCGCCACCGAGGCCGCCATCGCCGACCTCACCGGCCGCATGGCCGACCGGCGCCGACGCGTCGCCGACCTGGGCGACGACATCGACGGCATCCGGGACGAGGCGGTCGCCAGGGCGGTGGAGCTGTACATGCAGGGCCAGGCGTCGTCGGCCGTCGCCATGCTCGGCATCGAGGACATCACCCGGGTGAACGTGGGGCTGGCCTACGCCGCCCGCCTCCAGGAGGTGTCGGACCGGGCCATCGTCGACCTGGAGGCGCTCTCCACCGAGGCCGCCCGCGAGGAGGACCGCCTGGAGCGGGAGCGCATGGAGGCCGAGCAGCAGGGCGAACTGCTGGCCTTCCAGCGGGACGAGCGCTCGGCGGCCGCCGATGCGGTGGAGGGCCGGACGGCGGAGGTGGCCGCCGAACTGGCCGCCCTCGAGGGCCAGTTGGCCGAGATGAATGCGGCCATCTCGGAGATCGAGTACGAGATCGCCGGGCTGCAGCGCGAGGAAGACCAGATCCAGGCGCTGATCATTCAGCAGTCCAACAGCGGAGGGAGCCGGCCGGGGGTGCTGCTGCGCCCGGTGCCGGGCGGCGTGTCGTCGTACTACGGCTACCGCATCCACCCCATCTACGGCGAGCGGAGGCTGCACACCGGGTGGGACATGAACGCCGGCTGCGGCGCACCCATCAAGGCCGCCGAATCGGGCGTCGTGATCTTCGCCGGCGTGAAGGGCGGCTACGGCAACGCCGTCATCATCGACCACGGCGGCGGGATGAGCACGCTGTACGGCCACCAGAGCAAGCTGGGCGTCTCGTACGGCCAGACGGTGGGCATCGGGGACGTGATCGGGTGGATCGGCTCCACCGGGGTGTCCACCGCCTGCCACCTGCACTTCGAGGTCCGCATCAACGGCGTGCCGGTGGACCCGGCCCCGTACCTGTGATGGCCGCCAAGGACCCCGCCACCAGGGCCATCGCCACCAACCGCCGGGCACGTTTCGACTACGAGGTCCTCGACACCTACGAGGCCGGGATGGTGCTGCAGGGCAGCGAGGTGAAGAGCCTGCGCGAGGGCCGCGCCAACCTCAAGGACTCGTATGCGATCGTCAAGGACGGCGAGGTGTTCCTCATCGGGTGCCACATCAGCCCCTACCCGTTCGCCAGGGGCGGCGGCCACGAACCGGAGCGCACCCGCAAGCTGCTGCTGCACCGCCACGAGATCGAGCGGATCCGCGCCCAGATCGAGGAGCGCGGCCGCACCGTGATCCCCATCCGCATGTACTTCAAGGACGGCAAGGCGAAGCTGGAGATCGGGGTGGCCAAGGGCAAGGACCGCTACGACAAGCGGGAGACCCTCAAGCGCAAGCAGGCCGACCGCGAGATGGAACGCGCCATGCGCTACCGCAGCCTCGACTGAGCGGGGCGGTGCATCGTTCCCCTCCCCCAAGGGACGGTG
>JAHLKU010000062.1 GCA_020444505.1 Actinomycetota bacterium
CGCCGTCGCCGTCGCCGGGGCGATCGGGGTCGTCGTCCCGCCACGTGTCGGTGGCGGCGACGGCCCAGGCGATCCCCTCGGCCGGATCGGCGGCGGCCAGGTGCAGCGCCCACCCGCCGGCCAGCCCCGGCGGCTCCCACAGCGCCCACTGCAGGCCGGCCACGGCCGCCCCCAGGTCGCCGGGCCGGGGCGGCCACTCCAGCCCCGTCAGGGCGGCCGCCGCCCACCACGCCGAGAACCGGCCGGCAGGGGTGCCGGGACGGCGCCCGTAGGCGCCGCCGCTGGCCCCGGCCCATGCCATCCAGGCCATGGCCGCCGCAGCGTCGACCTCCCCGACCAGGGCCCGGCTGTGGCCGAGCGCGGCGATCGCCTCGCCCACGCCGCCCTCGACCGCCACCGCAGCGCACGCCCCGTTCGACTGCTCCACCCACGCCCTGCCCAGGTCGGCCAGCGCCTCCACCGACTCGGGGTCGTCGATCGGCGGCCCGGGCGGCGGCAGGTCCACCGGCTCCAGCCGCGGCGCCGGGGGCGTCGGGAAGTCGGCCTTGTCGGGCCGGTACACGGCGGGCGGGTAGGACGGCTCCCACGGCTCGGACCGCAGCGGCACCTCGAGCACGCCGGGGTCGATGCCGGCGGCGGTGAGGTCCTCCCCCCGGACCACCCGCTCGTGGGCCGCCATCGCCCGTGCCGGCCCGTCGGGGACGTGGGGGCCCAGCGCCTCCCAGGGGTGGGTGGACGCCGCCACCTCCCACAGCGGCCCGAGGGCGAACCTGCCCGCACCGTCCACGACCACCGGGCCGGCGTGCACCCCGGGCGCATCGAGCGCCAGGCGGTACTCGGCGTACTCGGCGGCGGGCCACAGCTGCAGGCCGCGTTCCAACGCCTGGCGGCACCGGTCGCGCAGGCGGATCACGTCGTCCCACTCCCGCGCCGAGCACAGCCCGTCCACCAGCCGCACCAGTTCGTCCAGGTCGCCGCGACCGACCGTCTCCGCCACCACGTCGCTCATGGGCCACAAGGTAGCGCCGACGCCGGGTGGTACTCTCGCCCGACCATGGAGCGCATCTTCGCGACCGTCCCCCATTGGCTGGCGTGGCCCATCGGCCTGCTCAGCACCGCCGCCGCACTCGGCGGCTCGATCCTGGTGTTCTGGGGCGCCGCCTTCGGCGACGGCGGCATCGAGCCGTTCGTGTGGGGCGCGGCGTGCTTCGCCGGTGCAGGGATCCTGTGGTGGCTGGCCGAACTGGCGTCGTCCAACCGCCCGCTCTGAGGGCCGCTCACAGCGCCAGTTCCGCCAGCACCCGCAGCGTCTCCACGTCGCCGACGCCCGCCACCAGCGTGGTGACACCCGACTCCTCCCAGGCGGCGAGCCGCTCCGCGATCGCCTCCCGGGAGCCGATGAGGCTCACTTCGTCCACGAGGGCGTCCGGCACCGCCTCCATCGCAGCCCGACGCTTGCCGTCGAGCGCCAGGCGCTGGATCTCGTCGGCGGCCGCCTCGTAGCCGTACCGCACCGCGAGGTCGTGGTAGAAGTTGCGGCCCCTGGCCCCCATCGACCCCACGTAGAAGGCCAGCATCGGCCGGATCGCCCAGCGGGCCTGGTCCGGCTCCGCGGTGAGGATCACCGGTGCGGTGGCGGCCACGTCGAAGCGTTCCGCTTTGGCAGGGTCGCCGGCCGCGGTGAAGCCGGCCTCCAGGTGGGGGCGGAACACCTCGGGTGCACGCTCCGGCGAATAGAAGATCGGGAGCCACCCGTCGGCGATCTCGGCGGCGAGCGCGACGTTGCGGGGCCCGATGGCGGCCAGGTAGATCGGCAGGTCGCGGCGGGCGCGCACCGACAGCCGCAGCGGCGTGCCGAGCCCGGTGGCGCCCGGACCGTCGTAGGGCACCCGGTAGTGCTCCCCGGCGAGGGCGACGGTCTCCCCGGCGAGGGCGGAGCGCACCAGGCCCACATACTCCCGGGTGGTGCCCAGCGGCTTGCCGTAGGGGCGGCCGTGCCATCCCTCCACCACCTGCGGGCCCGACAGCCCCAGCCCGAGGCGGAAGCGGCCCCCGGAGAGGGCGTCGAGGGTGGCGGCGGTCATGGCGGTCATCGCAGGGGTGCGGGCCGGCATCTGCATGACCGCCGAGCCGAGGCCGATACGGGTGGTGGACGCCCCGTACCAGGAGAGCACGCTGACGGCGTCGCTCCCCCACGCCTCCGCCGCCCACACCGAGTCGAACCCGAGGCGGTCGGCCTCCTGCACCAGGTCGAGGCGGGGGTCCACCTTCGACCGGGCGTAGCCCATGTTCACGGCGATCCTCACGGCCCTCCTCCGGCGACCGGCAGACGCTAGCGGCGGGAACGGGCCGGGTCGCTCCGGTACCATGCCCGGTCGGACCATGGGACGGGGAAGAAGGGCCCTTGCGCTTGCACCGGCGGTGCCGGTGGCGGGAGCCGTCGTGCTCCTGGCATCGGTGCTGCGCGCCGCGCACCGCTCCGACCTGCCGTCGTTCTCCAACCACGACGTGTCGGGGACGTTCGGCGACCCGTCGCTCCCCCGGATGCGGGTCGTCTGCCTCGGCGACTCGTCGCTGACCGGGCCGGGCCTCGAGTCGATCGACAGCATCTTCATCCGCCGGCTGGTCCGGCCCTACGCCGAGCACCACCACGTGGAGTTGATCTCCCTGGCGGTAGGCGGGTCGAAGGCGATCGACGTCATCGAGGGCCAGTTGGACGAGGCGGTGGACCTCCGGCCCGACATCGCCCTGGTGTCGGTGGGGAGCAACGACGCCATCCGTGCCGTCCCGCCCGCCGTCTACCGGCGGAGGATGGATCACATCCTGGACCGGCTCGGCGAGGTCTCCGGGGCGATGCTGGTGCTGGGGATGGGCGACCTGAGCACGATCCCGCGGCTGCCGCCGGCCCTCAAGCCCTTCCTTCGGCGTCGCAGCCGGTTGTTCGACGGCGCTGCGGCGGCGGCCGCCGCGTCCCACCCCGTGGCGGTGAAGGTGTGGACCCGGGGCCGCATGGCCGACGGGTTCGAGGGGCGGCTCGACCTGTTCGCCGGGGATCAGTTCCATGCCGGCGACGAAGGCCATCGGCTCTTCGCCGAGGAGACCGAACCGGCGTTCCGGGCGGCCTACCGCCTCTGGAGGCAGCGGGAGGCGGCGGGCCGCCGTTGAACGCGTGCGGTCAGGTGGCGGGGCGCAGCAGGATGTCGCCCGACACGGTCTTGACGGTGATGCGGGAGATCCGCTCGACGCCGTCGCCGTCGTCCTCCGCCCCGTCGGTGACCGGGAACTGCGTGACGACCTTGCCGGAGACCGCATCGAGCTTCACCTCGAGGGTGCGGCCGGTCGGGACGCCCACGGTGACGTCGCCGCTCAGCATCTTGGCGTCGAGGTCGCCCTCGCGGAGGTTCTCGACCACGACGTCGCCGGAGGCCGACTTCACCTTGATACCGCCGTCGGCGATCTTGAACCGCATGTCGCCGGAGGCGGTCTTGAGGTCGGCGCCGCCCTTGGCGGCGCCGACGTGCAGGTCGCCGGAGGCCGACGTCACCTTGATGATGCCGTCGGCCGACCCGATCCGCAGGTCGCCGCTGGCGCTGCGGACGGTGACCTCGCCGTCGACGCGATCCACCCGGATGTCGCCGGAGCCGGCGTCCACCTGGAGGGCGGCCAGCGGGGCGACCGCGGTGAAGTCGCACGACCCGAGCCGGGCCCGCACCTCGGCGGGAGCCCCCGACTCCACGATCACCTTCACCGCGGCGAGCCCGGTCCTGGCGCCTGGCTCGGGGCCGATCTCCACCACGTCGCCTGCCTGCTCGATCCGGTAGCGGTCGAGCGCGCTCTGGCTGCCGGACAGCCGCACGGTGACGGCGCCGGCCTCGCCTTCGGTGAGCCGGACGGACCCGGAGCCGATGCGCAGTTGCAGCACCGGGGTGCCCTCGATCTCGAAGCGCTCGGTGCGGTCTCTCATGTCTGGATCCTTCCCGCCACGGTCCGCGAGGACTTCTTGGAGCCCTTGGAGGTGGCGCTCGAGAGCGAGCGGACGAGCCAGGAGTTGACCGATTCGCCCTTGGCGTCGGCCGAGTCCTCGATCAGGGACTTCAGCTGCGGGGGCAGCCGGAGGGTGATGCGGGCGTCGAACGGTTCGCCGGTGATGACGACCGTGTCCTCGCCGCCCGTGCTGCGCACCCGGAACTCCGGGTCGCCGTCGACGACGACGATCTCGATCTCGTGGCCGGGCAGCTGTCCCGCCACCTCGGCGGCGGCCTGCTCGGCCAGTTCCATGGCACCCTCGCGCAGCGCCGGGCCGAGGAGCCCGAGCAGCGCCGCAGCGGCCGCTTCGACCTCGGGCTGCCCGCCTCCGACCAGGAGCTGCTGCTCCAGCGCCGCCTCGAGCTTGGTGATCAGGGTGCGTGTGTCCATGACGGGCCTCATCTCGTCGCCAGGTTCGCCGCGACCGGGCTGGGGACCGTGAACGCCCCCTGCCCCGCCCGCCGGGACCGGCGGGCGGAGCGGGTGGTGCGCTCGGCTCGCTTGGTCGGCCGGATGGCCTGCATCCGTGCGTCCCGCAGCGCAGCCAGGGCGGTGGTGGTTGTCAGTGCCATCATACCTGCCTCCATTTCGATGTCGTGTTGATGTCAGCATGATGTCATAGTGATGTCGGCTTGTCAAGCCCCTTCCTGGAGGAGTTCTCGCGACCTCCCGCTGCCCCCGGGTAGGCGGGGCGTGAGTGGTACGCTGCCCGAGAGGCACTCCGGGGAGCTCGAGGCCGTCGAGCTGAGAGGGTGGCCGGCCGGGAGACCGGCGCCGCCGCCGACCCGCAGAACCTGACCTGGGTAATGCCAGCGGAGGGAGACGTGGACAGCACCACACCAGCACCGGCCGGCGTGATCGTCGCCGGAGGGGACCCGGTCCCCGCCGGCAGCATCCCGCCCCTGCCCTCACCCCGGCTCGTCATCGCCGCCGACTCCGGGCTGCACGCCGCCCGCGGCCTCGGTCTCCGGGTGGACCTGGTCGTCGGCGACTTCGATTCGGCATCGCCCGACGCCGTCGCCGACGCCGAGTCGGCCGGCGCCTCGCTGGAGCGGCACCCGGCCGACAAGGACGCCACCGACCTCGAGCTCGCCCTCGATGCCGCCCTCACCCGGGGCCTCTCCCCCACCGTCGTGCTGGGCGGGGCCTCGTTCGACCGCATCGACCACTTCCTGGCCAACGCCCTGTTGCTGGCCGCCGCCCGCTACCAACCGCTCCGGCCCGAGTGGTGGGTCAAGGGCGCCCACGTCGCCCCGGTCCACGACCGCCTCGAGGTGGCCGGCGCCGCAGGCGACGTGCTCACGCTGATCCCGGTGGGCGGCCCGGCGGCCGGCGTCGCCACCACCGGGCTCCGCTGGGCACTGGACGGCGACACCCTGGAGCCCGGCAGCACCCGGGGCGTCAGCAACGTGCTGACGGGCCCCGCCGCCACCGTCTCGATCGAACGGGGCACCCTGCTCGCCGTCCACCTCCGGGAGGCCCCGTGAGACGGTCCGCCGCGTTCGCCCTGGCCGCCGCCCTCCTCGCCCCGGCGCTCGCCGCCGGCCCCGCCGCGGCCCGGGACGGCGCGCCCGGCGGCGTGGTCCGCCTGCTGACCCACGAGTCGTTCGCCGTCTCCGACGGCGTCCTCGACGACTTCACCGCGCAGACCGGCTACCGGGTGGAGATCCTCACCGGCGGCGACGCCGGCCAGATCGTCAACCAGGCCGTGCTGGCCGCCGGCAACCCCGTGGCCGACGTCCTGTTCGGCGTGGACACCACCTTCCTGTCCCGCGCCCTGGAGGGCGGCGTCTTCGAGGAGTACGTCAGCCCCCGCCTCGGGGTGGTGCCGGAGGCGCTGCGGGCCGGGCCGATGGTCACCCCCATCGACGTCGGGGACGTGTGCGTGAACTACGACAAGGCGGCGTTCGAGGCCGCTCCGCCCCCGGCCTCGCTGGACGACCTCACCGCTCCCGCCTACCGGGACATGCTGGTGGTGGAGCACCCCGGCACGTCGTCGCCCGGCCTGGCGTTCCTGCTGGCCACCATCAGCAGGTACGGCGAGGACGGGGACTACACCTGGCGGGACTACTGGGCCGACCTGCGGGCCAACGGCGTGCAGGTGACCCAGGGGTGGGAGGAGGCGTACTACGGCGCGTTCTCCGGCGGCTCGGGCGGCGGCGACCGGCCGCTGGTGGTGTCGTACGCCTCGTCGCCGCCGGCCGAGGTGGTGTACGCGGCGGAACCCACCGACACCGCCCCCACCGCGGTGCTCACCGACGGCTGCTTCCGGCAGGTGGAGTACGCCGGCATCCTCGCCGGCACCCCCCACCGGGCCGGCGCCGAGGCGCTGATCGACTTCCTGCTGTCGCCGCGCTTCCAGGAGGACGTGCCGCTGGCCATGTTCGTGTTCCCCGCCAGCACCGAGGCCGCGCTCCCCGACGTGTTCGTGGCCCACACCGCGGTGCCCGCCGACCCCGAGCAGATCGACCCTGCCGCCGTCGAGGCGAACCGGGCGCGGTGGATCGACGAGTGGGCCGACGTGGTGCTCGGCGACCCGCCCGGGTCGTCGCCGGTGGTGCCCGCCCTGGCCGGGGCGGCGGCAGTGCTGGCCCTGGCCGCCGGGGCGTGGTGGCTGCGGCGGCGGGAGGGCTGATCGTGCGGCCCGCCAGGGTCCTCCTCGTCGGCGTCCCCCTGGCGTTCCTGGGCGCCTTCTTCCTGTGGCCGCTGGCGTCCATCCTGTGGACGAGCCTGGTCCCCGGCGGCCGGTTCGACGCCGGGGCGTTCGGCGAGGTGCTCACCGATGGCGGCCTGCTCGGGGTGGCGTGGTTCACCCTGTGGCAGGCGGCGCTCTCCACCGCGTTGACGCTGGCCGCCGCCCTCCCCGCCGCGTACGTGTTCGCCCGCTACGAGTTCCCCGGCAAGCGGCTGCTCCGGGCCGCGGCCACCATCCCGTTCGTGCTGCCGACCGTGGTGGTCGGCACCGCGTTCCTGGCGCTGGCGGGCCCCAATGGGGCCCTGGGCATCCGCCTCGACGGCACCGTGTGGGCGATCCTCGCCGCCCACGTGTTCTTCAACTACGCGGTGGTGCTGAGGACCGTGGGGGGCCTGTGGTCGCACCTCGACCCCCGCCTGGAGGAGGCGGCCCGCAGCCTGGGGGCCGGCCGGTGGCGCACGTTCACCACGGTGACGCTGCCGCTGCTGCGCCCGGCGATCGCGGCGGCCGCCTCCATCGTGTTCCTCTTCACGTTCACGTCGTTCGGGGTGGTGCTGGTGCTGGGCGGCGCCGGCGTGCGGACCCTGGAGGTGGAGATCTACCGCCAGACCACCACGCTGTTCGACCTGCCGGTCGCCGCCGTGCTGGCCCTGCTGCAGTTGGCGGGCGTGACCGCCGTGCTGCTGGCCTACAGCCGCTACCAGGAACGCAGCGCCGTCGAGCAGTCGCTCCGGCCCGCAGCGGAGACCGCCCGCCGCCCCCGGGGCGCCCGGGAGTGGGCGCTGGTCCTGGGCGTGCTGTCGTCGATGGCCCTGGTGCTGGGCCTGCCCCCCGCGGTGCTGCTGCGCCGCTCCCTGGCCCCCGGCGGCGGCTGGGGCCTCGACTTCTACCGCGCCCTGGGAGAGGCGGGGAGGACCGCCGCCCAGACGGTGGATGCCGCCGCGGCGGTGTGGAACTCGCTGGCCTTCGCTGCGGCGGCCGCCGCCATCGCCCTCGTGATCGGGCTCATGTCTGCGGCGGTGGTGGCCGCCGGGCGGGGCAGGGCGTCACGCTGGTTCGACGCCCTGCTGATGCTGCCCCTCGGCACCTCGGCCGTCACGATCGGCTTCGGGTTCGTCGTCGCCCTCGACGCCCCGGTGGACCTGCGCGCCTCGGTGTGGCTCATCCCCCTCGCCCACGCGCTGGTGGCCGTACCGTTCGTGGTGCGCTCGGTGGTGCCGGTGATGCGCTCGGTGCGCACCCGGCTGCGCGAGGCCGCCGCCGTGCTGGGCGCCTCGCCGCGCCGGGTGTGGCGCGAGATCGACCTGCCCATCGTGTCCCGGGCCGCCGCGGTGGGCGCCGGGTTCGCCGTCGCCGTGTCGCTGGGCGAGTTCGGGGCGACGGCGTTCGTCGCCCGGCCCGACACGCCCACCATGCCGGTGGCCATCTTCCGCTACCTGGGCCGCCCCGGCGAGGCGAACCTCGGGAGGGCGATGGCGATGAGCGTGATCCTGATGGCGGTGACGGCGGCGGCGATCGCCCTGGTGGAGCGGTTCCGGGCGCCGGGGACGGGGACGTTCTGATGCTGGAGGTGCGCGACGCCACCATCCGCTTCGGCGGCACGGCGGCGGTGGACGGCATGTCGGTGACGGTGGCCGACGGCGAGGTGCTCGCCCTGCTCGGCCCGAGCGGGTCGGGCAAGACCACCCTGCTGCGGGCGGTCGCCGGGCTCCAGCCGCTGGATGCGGGGGCGGTGCGGTGGGACGGCGAGGACCTGGCGCCGATGCCCGCCCATCGCCGCGGGTTCGGCCTGGTGTTCCAGGACTTCGCCCTGTTCCCCCACCTCGACGTCGGCCGCAACGTGGAGTTCGGGCTCCGCATGCAGGGAGTGGAGCCGGCCGAGCGGCACCGCCGCGCCGCCGGGGCGCTCGAACAGGTGGAGCTCGCAGGCATGGAGCGGCGCAGGGTGACGACCCTCTCGGGCGGCCAGCAGCAGCGCGTGGCGCTGGCCCGGGCGCTGGCGGCGGGGCCCAGGATGCTGCTCCTGGACGAGCCGCTCGGGTCGCTGGACCGTGCGCTGCGGGAGCGCCTCACCGGCGACCTGCGCCGGGTGCTGGCCCGGCCCGGCATCACCGCCCTGTACGTGACACACGACCAGGCCGAGGCGTTCGCCGTCGCCGACCGGGTGGCCGTCGTGGACCGGGGGGCGGTGGTGCAACAGGGGACGCCGCAGGAGGTGTGGCGCCGGCCGGCCGACGAGTTCGTCGCCGGGTTCCTCGGGTTCCGCACCATCACCGACGCGGTGGTGGCGGCAGGCGTCGCAGACGCCGGGCCGTTCGGCAGCATCCCGGTGCCGGGCACGCCGGACGGGCCGGCCCGCCTGGTGATCCGCCCCGACGCGCTGCGCCTCGATCCCGCCGGGGCGCTGGAGGCGCGGGTGCGGGCGGTCACGTTCCAGGGTTCGTTCTCCCGGCTGGACGTCGAGGTGGACGGCGCGGCAGCCGTGGCCCACACCAGGACGCCGCCGGAGCCGGGGACGACGGTGCGGCTGCGGCTGGACCCCGACGAGGTGGTGGCCCTCCCCGCGGGCTGATCAGCCGGCCGCCACGTCCACCCAGCGGGCGCCGCTGGCGGCCACCAGGTCGTCGAGGCGGATCGGGTACACGGTGGTGGGCGTGCCCGCCGCAGACCACACCTCTTCGTGACGCTGCAGCGTCCGGTCGATCACCACGTCGGTGGGCGCCGTGTACCCGAACGCTGGCGTCCCGCCGGCGGCGAACCCGGTGGCCTCACGGGCCTCCTCCAGGCCGGCGCGGCGCGCCGCCGACCCGCCGAGGGCGGCGGCGAGGCGCCCCGGGTCCACCCGGTGGTCGCCCGACATGATCACCACCACCGGGCGCCCGTCCACCACGAACACCAGCGACTTGGCGATGGCCGACAACGGGCAGCCCACCGCGGCCGCGGCATCGGCCGACGTCTTGGTGCCCTCGGGGAACTCGTGGATGTGGATGTCGAGGCCCCGTTCGGCGGCGGCCTCCACGACCCGACGGGAGGCGTCGGGCAGCGCCACCGCTACAGGCCCGGCTTGTAGACCATCGCCCAGATCACCACCAGCAGCAGCACGACCTCGAGGGCCGACACCAGGGCGATGCGGTTCTCGCGCGCCGACGCGGCGGGGTCGCCCTCCTCCAGTTCGGCGACGAGGGCACGCCCCTGCGGGCCGTAGAAGGCCGGCCCGAGGACGGCGCCGGCGGCGATGCCGAGGAAGCCGATGCTCACCCACGCCTGGCTGAACTCGTAGGCGGACACCCGGAGGACCATCCATACCCCGGCGGCCAGGGCCACCACCGCCGAGACGGCGAAGAAGCGCCCGGCAGCGACCGCCATGCGGGCGTGGGCGGCCTTGGTGCCGATCTCGGAGCGCCGGATCATCGACCCGTACCACAGCACCATCGTCGCGCCGCCCACCCAGAAGACGGCGGCGATGATGTGGACGAGTTTCAGGACACCGTTCAGGTCGGGCATGGGTGTTCGCCTCCTCGAGGTCGGGACGGCGGAGGGTAGCGGCCGCGGCCGGCCGCCGCCGGTCAGTCGAAGCCGAGGAAGGCGGCCAGGTCCGCCGCCGCCGACTTCGCCCGCTGGAGGAGCGCCGTCTCGGCGGCGGCGAGGTCCTCGCCCTCTCCCAGCGTGCCCTTCAGGTCCACGTAGATCTTCAGCTTCGGCTCGGTGCCGCTGGGACGCGCCAGCACCCGGCCGCCGCCCTCCAGGTGGAACTCCACCAGCGCCTGGGCGCCCAGCCACCTGGGCCGGACCTCGGCGCCGTCCCGGTAGTCGGTCACGTGCTCCACCGCGATGCCACCCAGCGCTTCGGGCAGGCGGTGGCGGAGCGTGCCCATGGCGCCGGCGATCTCGGCCAGGCCCTCGACGCCGGGGCGGACCAGGGCCAACTGGGTGCTCACCCACAGCCCGTGGCGGCGGTACAGCGCGGCGAGGCGGTCGAACACCGTGGTCCCCGCCCGGCGGCACTCCTGCACCAGGTCGGCGAACCAGATCGCGGCGCCGATGCCGTCCTTGTCGCGCACCACCCTGCCCACCGTGTAGCCGAGCGCCTCCTCGTACCCGAAGGCGAAGCGGCCGGTGCCGTCCTCCTCCAATTCGAGCGCGGCATTGCAGATCCACTTGAACCCGGTGAGGGTCTGCTCCCAGTGGGCGCCGTGCTCGGCGGCGATCGCCCCCAGCATCGGCGACGAGACGATGCTGTTCGCCACGATCGGGGTGCCGGCGGCGTGCTCCATGCTCAGCACGAAGTCGGCGAGCAGCAGGCCGATCTGGTTGCCGGTGAGCGCCCGCCACCCTCCCGCCACCGGCAGGCAGACGGCCAGGCGGTCGGCGTCGGGGTCGTTGGCGAGCACCAGGTCGGCGTGCTCGGCGGTCGCCAGTGTGAGGGCCAGGTCGAGCGCCCCCGGCTCCTCCGGGTTGGGGAACGCCACCGTGGGGAACGTGCCGTCCGGCTCGGCCTGCTCCGGGACCGGGACCACATCCCGGTAGCCGGCGTTCCACAACCCGCGCACCGCCAGTTCCTTGCCGACCCCGTGGAGCGGGGTGTACACGATCTTCAGCGGTCCGCCGTGGGCGGTGGCGGGGCGGATGGCGCAGAGGTCGTACACGTACTGCTCGGCCATCTCGGGCCCGAACGGCGTCACGCCGGGGTGGCCTCCGCCGAACACCCCCGGCTCGCGGGCCACGGTCACCGCAGGAGGCACCGACTCGATCTCTGCGGCGATGCCGGCGTCCACCGGCGGGACGATCTGGGCGGCGTTGGCGTCGTACACCTTGTAGCCGTTGTCGCGCGGCGGGTTGTGGCTCGCGGTGACCACGACCGCGGCCGTGGCGCCGATCCTCCGTGCCGCGTACGCCACCAGCGGGGTGGGCGCCGGCTCGGGGAAGTAGCGGACCGCGATGCCGTGGGCGGCCAGCACCCCGGCGGCGTCCTCGGCGAAGGTGCGGCTGGTGAGGCGGGCGTCGAACCCGAGGGCGACGGGCCCGGAGCCGGGCCGCACCCGGTTGAGGTAGTTGGCCAGCCCGGCGGTGGTGCGGATGACCACCGCCCGGTTCATGCGGTTGGGCCCCGCCCCCACCTCGCCGCGGATGCCCGCGGTGCCGAAGGTCAGCGCCCCGTCCATGCGGGCGGAGAGGGCGTCGAGGTCGCCGCCGTCGACGAGCGCCTGCAGTTCGGCACGCGTCTCCGGATCGGGATCGGCGGCGATCCACGCCTCGGCGTCGGCGATGAGACGGGCGGTGTCCATCGCGTCAGGTTACCGGGACGGTGCCCGGCTACCCGGCAAGCTTCGGGTACAGCTTGGTGAACTCGTCCCGGCTCGACGTGCCCACCAGGTAACCGGCCTCGTCGCGGATGGCGGCCACGTTGGCCGCCACGTCCTCGGGCGTGAGCGGCCCCTCGCGCTCGGGGTGCTTGACGTACCCCTCGGTGAGCCCGGTGAAGAACCGGCTCACCGTCCCGCCGCCCACCGACCAGAGCTCCCCGCTCAGGTCGCACTCCTCGGAGCAGAACCAGGCCACCACGGGCGACACCAGCGCCGGGTCGAAGGCCCCGGCCATCTCCCCCAGCAGCTCCACCGTCATGCGGGTGCCGGCGATGGGCGCGATCGTGTTGACCTTGATGTCGTACTTGGACGTCTCCAGCCGCAGCACGTTCATCAGGCCGACCAGGCCCGTCTTTGCGGCCCCGTAGTTGGACTGCCCGAAGTTGCCCATCACCCCGGAGGCCGACGAGGTGAGCACGATGCGCCCGTAGCCGCGCTCGCGCATGATCCGCAGCGCCGGCTGGGTGACGTAGAACGCCCCGCGCAGGTGCACGTCCAGCACGGCGTGGATGTCCTCGATGCTCAGGTTGTGGAACGCCCGGTCTCGCAGGATGCCGGCGTTGTTGACCAGGACGTCCACCGTCCCGAACGCCTCGACGGCGGCGTCCACGATCGCAGCCGCCGACTCCGGCTCGGCCACCGAGTGGTAGTCGGCGACGGCGGTGCCCCCGGCGGCGGTGATCTCGGCGACGACGTCGTCGGCCGGCCTGCTGCCGTCCTCGGTGCCCTGGACGCTGCCGCCGGGATCGTTGACCAGCACCCTGGCGCCGCGGGACGCCAGCAGCTTGGCGTGCTCCGCCCCCAGCCCCCGCCCGGCCCCGGTGACGACGGCGACGCGACCCGTGAACTCGATCATGTGGTTGCCTCCTTCGGCGCCGAGGCTACGTGAGCCGC
>JAHLKU010000063.1 GCA_020444505.1 Actinomycetota bacterium
CCTCCTCGGTCATCGGGAGCGGGAACCTACCAGCAGGCGGAGGCCTATGCCGGGCGGGGCTCCCCTACGACACGCCGTCGAGGGCGGTGATGCGGGCCCGGAGGTCGTCGGGGATGGCGACCGCCGCCTCCGCCTCGTAGTCGTAGAGGACGACGACGCCCGCGCCCGTGGCGACGGGCCGGTCGGGGGCGTCCGCCCGGGCGACGACGTACTCGTGGGTGAAGCTCTTGCCCCCGAGGCGGGAGACCCGCGCCCCGGCCAGCACCTCGCCGGGGTACTCGACGGGCGCCAGGAAGTCGCAGGCGGTGTGGGCCAGGATCGGGCCGATGCGATCGGCCCGGTCGGCGCGGAAGCCGATCTCCCGGAAGTAGGCGATCCGGGCCGTCTCGAACCACGTGAAGAACCGGGCGTTGTTGACGTGGCCGAGGGCGTCCATGTCGCCCCACTGCACCGGGATCCGCTCGACGACCGCAAAGCCTTCGATCATGGCCGGGAGGCTAGCCCGGGGCCCTCGGCTCCCCTGCAACGGCGTCGGCCTTGAAGCGGAGGTGCACCCGGATCGGTGCTCCGGCGGCCTGCGACAGGCCGCTCATCTTCAACCAGAGCAGTCCGCGGAGCGCCGGGCCGATCCGGGTGCCCTCAGGGAGCCGCGCCCGCAGGCGCTTCGGCGAGAGGGCCATCAGCAACCCTGCCTCGGCGATCACCACGCCGCGATTGGTGACGGCCACCACGAGGTTCCCGGTCGCCGACACCAGCGCGATCCCGACGAAGATGACCCCGAGACCGATCGGCCACGCGACCGTGCTCACGTTCGACAAGCCCAGGCCGCCGAGCATCGTCACGATCGCAAACAGCGGATGGAGGCCACCCGACGCCGGGAACACCCGCATGATGCGCTCGCCGTCCTCCAGGAACGGCCGCATGCGGCCACTCATCTTCTCTCGTGCGCCCATGGCTCCCTCCGGTCGACCGCACGCTACCCGACGGAAAGGCAGATCCTGCTATCCCGCCCTCCACGCGAGAGGGGCGGGCCCGAAGGCCCGCCCCTCACTCACGCGTCGTCGCGTGACGTCTACTCGTCGTCGTCGGCGGCTTCCTCGCCGGCGTCGGCGGTCTGCGTCCCGAGGGAGGCCAGCCATTCGGCCGGGTCGGCCGGCAGGGCGTCCTCCTCCGGCATCTCGGCGCCGTCGCTCTCGCCGAACAGGCCGAGCGCACTGACCACCGTGGCGTCCGGCAGCGAGGGCTGGACGATCTGGTAGTCGTCGGCGCCGGTCCCGGCCGGGATCAGCTTGCCGATGATGACGTTCTCCTTCAGCCCCCGCAGGAAGTCGGACTTGCCCTGCAGGGCGGCCTCGGTGAGCACCCGGGTGGTCTCCTGGAAGGACGCCGCCGACAGCCACGACTCGGTGGCCAGCGACGCCTTGGTGATCCCCATCAGCTCGGGACGGCCCTCGGCGGGGCCCTTCCCGTCCTTCACCAGCTCCCGGTTGGTCTCCAGGAACTCGCGGTCGTCCACCAGTTCGGCCGGCAGGTAGGTGGAGTCGCCGGGGTTGACGACCCGCACCTTGCGCAGCATCTGCCGCACGATCATCTCGATGTGCTTGTCGTGGATGTCCACGCCCTGGCTCCGGTACACCTCCTGCACCTGATCCACCAGGTACTGCTGGGCCGCACGGACACCCTGCACCTCCAGGACCTCCTTCGGGTCGAGGGGGCCCTCGGTGAGCTGCGTGCCCGGCTCGATGGTCTCGCCGTCCCGGACGCGGAGGCGGGCGAACCGCGACAGCGGGTACTCCCACTCCTCGTCCTTGCCGACCACGGCGATGCGGCGGCCGTCCTCGTCGTCGCGCATGGCCACGACGCCGCCCTCCTCGGCCAGGATCGCCTTGCCCTTCGGGGTGCGGGCCTCGAACAGCTCCACCACGCGCGGCAGGCCGTGCGTGATGTCCTCGCCGGCGACGCCGCCGGTGTGGAACGTCCGCATGGTCAGCTGCGTGCCCGGCTCGCCGATCGACTGGGCGGCCACGATGCCCACCGCCTCGCCCATCTCCACCGGGTGCCCGGTGGCCAGGCTCTGGCCGTAGCAGGCGGCACAGATGCCGTGCCGTTCCTCGCAGGTGAGCACCGAACGCACCCGGATCTCGGTGACCTCGGGCGTGTCCATCAGCGCCTCCAGCTCGCGGCGGCCCAGCAGCGTGCCGGCCCGCAGGCGCTCGCCGTCGGCGGTCTGCACCATCTTGCGCTCCACCTTGACGTCGTCCGCCAGGCGGCGGCCGAACACCCGGTTCCGCAGGTTGCGGATCGAGGCGCCGTTCTCGTCGCGCACGACGATCTTGATGCCGCGGTCGGTCTCGCAGTCCTCGGACCGCACGATGACCTCCTGGCTGACGTCCACCAGCCGCCGGGTCAGGTAGCCCGAGTCGGCGGTGCGGAGCGCGGTGTCGGCGAGGCCCTTGCGGGCGCCGTGCGTGGAGATGAAGTACTCCAGCACCGACAGCCCCTCACGGAAGTTGGAGAGGATCGGCCGGGGGATGATGTCGCCCTTCGGGTTGGCCACCAGGCCGCGCATGCCGGCGATCTGGCGCACCTGCATCACGTTGCCCCTGGCCCCGGACCGCACCATCATGTCGATGGGGTTGAAGCGGTCCGCCTTCAGGCTGATCTCCATGGCGTCCTTGACCTTCTCGGTCGCCTCCGTCCAGATCTCGATCAGCTCCTGACGGCGCTCGTCGTCGGTGATGACGCCCTTCAGGTAGAGGCTCTCGACCTTCTCGGCCTGCTCCTCGTACCCGGCCAGGATCTCGGGCTTGTCGGGCGGGGTCTTCACGTCCTCCAGGCCGATGGTGAGGCCGGCCCGGGTGGCGAAGCGGAAGCCGAGGCTCTTGATGGAGTCCAGGGTCCGCTCGACCACCGACTTGTCGAACCGCTCGATGACCTCCTCGATGATCATCCGCAGGTCGCCCTTGTAGACGACCGCGTTGACGTACGGGAAGGAGTCCGGCAGCGCCCGGTTGAGCAGCGCCCGGCCCAGGGTGGTCTCGGTGAGGCCCTCCGCGCTCACCGGGTCGGTGCCGGTGAGGCGCTGGATGCCGACCGGCATCGCCGCGTACAGGTCGGGGTCCCCGGCGATGGGGCCCACCCGCAGCTTGATCGTGGCGTGCAGGTCGAGGTCGCCGACGTCGTAGGCCATGCGGGCCTCTTCGATGTCGGCGAACGCCCTGCCCTCGCCCTTGGCGCCGTCCACCTGCTCGGACAGGTAGTAGATGCCGATGACCATGTCCTGGCTCGGCGTCACGATGGGACGGCCGTCGGCGGGCGACAGCACGTTGTTGGTGGACAGCATGAGCACCCGGGCCTCGGCCTGGGCCTCCGACGACAGCGGCAGGTGCACCGCCATCTGGTCGCCGTCGAAGTCGGCGTTGAACGCCTCGCACACCAGCGGGTGGATCTGGATGGCCTTGCCCTCCACCAGCACCGGCTCGAACGCCTGGATGCCGAGGCGGTGCAGCGTGGGGGCCCGGTTCAGGAGCACCGGGTGCTCCTGGATCACCTCGGCCAGCACGTCCCACACCTGGGGGCGCTGCCGCTCCACCATGCGCTTGGCGGCCTTGATGTTCTGCGCCAGGTCGAGGTCGACGAGGCGCTTCATCACGAACGGCTTGAACAGCTCCAGCGCCATCGCCTTGGGGAGCCCGCACTGATGCAGGCTCAGCTGCGGGCCGACCACGATGACCGAGCGGCCCGAGTAGTCGACGCGCTTGCCCAGCAGGTTCTGGCGGAACCGGCCCTGCTTGCCCTTCAGCATGTCCGACAGCGACTTGAGCGGGCGATTGCCCGGCCCGGTCACCGCACGGCCGCGGCGCCCGTTGTCGAACAGGGCGTCCACCGCCTCCTGCAGCATGCGCTTCTCGTTGTTCACGATGATCTCGGGGGCGCCGAGGTCCAGCAGCCGCTTCAGGCGGTTGTTGCGGTTGATCACCCGCCGGTACAGGTCGTTGAGGTCGCTGGTGGCGAACCGGCCGCCGTCCAGCTGCACCATCGGGCGCAGATCCGGGGGGATCACCGGCACGGCCTCGAGGATCATGGCCTGCGGGTCGTTGACCCGGGCGGCGAACGGTGAGACCACCTTCAGCCGCTTGGTGGCGCGCTGACGGCGCTGCGCCGAGTTGCTCTCCAGGTCCTCGTGGAGCTTCTCCATCTCGGCGTCCACGTCGAAGCCGGCGAGCAGTTCCTTGATGGCCTCGGCGCCCATCCCGCCCGAGTAGTACTCGTCGTACCGCTCGTGGATCTCGCGCCACAGCTGCTCGGACTCGATGAGGTCCTTCACCTTCATGGTGCGGAACACGTCGAGCGCCTCGCGGATCAGCTCCTCCTCGTAGTCCGCCCGCTCCTTGCGGTCGCGGATCTCGCGCTCGGCCTCACGCCGGGCGGCGCTGATCTCCTGCGGCTTGGCGCCGCCCTCCTCCATCTGCTCCAGTTCCTGCTCGAGGCGCTCCAGCCGGGCCTCCTGCCACTCCTCGAAGTCACGATGGACCAGCTGCACCTCGGTCTCGGCGGCCTCCTCCAGCTCGGGGAGGTCCTTCTGCCGCTTGTCCTGATCCACCCCGGTGACGACGTACGCCGCGAAGTAGATGATCTTCTCGAGATCCTTGGGGGACATGTCGAGCAGGTAGCCGAGACGGCTCGGGACGCCCTTGAAGTACCAGATGTGGGTCACGGGGGCGGCCAGCTCGATGTGGCCCATCCGCTCCCGGCGCACCTTGCTGCGCGTCACCTCGACGCCGCAGCGCTCGCAGATGACGCCGCGGAAGCGCACCCGCTTGTACTTGCCGCAGTAGCACTCCCAGTCGCGCGAGGGCCCGAAGATCCGCTCGTCGAACAGGCCGTCCTTCTCCGGCTTCAGCGTCCGGTAGTTGATGGTCTCCGGCTTCTTCACCTCACCGTGCGACCACGCCCGGATCTGGTCTCCGGTGGCGAGGCCGATCTTCAGCTCGTCGAAGAAGGTGGCAGCCGAGGGTGCCGCGTGCTGTGCTTCCAACGTCATTCCTCACCTCGCTCGGGGCGTGAGATGTCGATGCCGAGCGACTCGGCCGTGCGGAAGGCGTCCTCATCGAGCTCGCGCAGTTCCACTTCCTCGCCCGCCGAGAGCATCTCGACGTTGAGGCAGAGGCTCTGCATCTCCTTGATGAGCACCTTGAAGGACTCGGGGATCCCCGGCTCGGGGATGTTCTCGCCCTTGACGATCGCCTCGTAGACCTTGACCCGGCCCCGGACGTCGTCGGACTTGATGGTGAGCAGCTCCTGCAGGGCGTACGCCGCCCCGTAGGCCTCCAGCGCCCACACCTCCATCTCGCCGAACCGCTGTCCGCCGAACTGGGCCTTCCCGCCCAGCGGCTGCTGCGTGATCATCGAGTACGGGCCCGTGGAGCGGGCGTGGATCTTGTCGTCCACCAGGTGGAGCAGCTTCAGGATGTAGATGTAGCCGACCGTGATCGGCGAGTCGAAGGGCTCGCCGTTGCGGCCGTCGTACAGCGTGGCCTTGCCGCGTCCATCCACCAGTTGCAGGCCGTCGTCCGACGGCCTGGAGTTCTGCAGCACCGCGGTGATCTCGTCCTCGCGGGCACCGTCGAACACCGGGGTGGCCACCTTGGTCCAGCGCGGGGCGCCGGTGGCGGCCGGGCTCTCGCCGTCGAAGGGCTGCCAGCCCTGGGCGGCGGCCCACCCGAGGTGGGTCTCGAGGATCTGGCCCAGGTTCATGCGGGACGGCACGCCCAGCGGGGACAGGATGATGTCCACCGGCGTCCCGTCCTCCAGGAACGGCATGTCCTCCTCGGGGAGGATCTTGGCGATGACGCCCTTGTTGCCGTGGCGGCCGGCCAGCTTGTCGCCCTCGGAGATCTTGCGCTGCTGGGCCACGTACACCCGGACCAGCTCGTTCATCCCCGGCGGCAGCTCGTCGCCGTCCTCACGCCGGAACACCTTGACGGCGATCGCCTTGCCGGCCTCGCCGTGCGGCACCTTCAGCGACATGTCCCGCACCTCGCGGGCCTTCTCGCCGAAGATCGCTCGCAGCAGGCGCTCCTCGGGGGTCAGCTCGGTCTCGCCCTTCGGGGTCACCTTGCCGACCAGGTAGTCGCCCGGCTTCACCTCGGCGCCGATGCGCACGATGCCGCGGTCGTCGAGATCGCTGAGCACCTCCTCGGCGACGTTCGGGATGTCCCGGGTGATCTCCTCGGCGCCCAGCTTGGTGTCGCGGGCCTCGATCTCGTACTCCTCGATGTGGATCGAGGTGAGCACGTCGTCCTTGACGAGGCGCTCGGACAGCACGATGGCGTCCTCGTAGTTGTGGCCCTGCCACGGCATGAAGGCGACCATCAGGTTCTTGCCCAGCGCCAGTTCGCCTTCCTCGGTGGAGGGGCCGTCGGCGAGGACGTCGCCGGCCTTCACCTTGTCGCCCTCGGCCACCAGCGGCTTCTGGTTGATGCTGGTGCCCTGGTTGGAGCGGACGAACTTCTTCAGCGAGTAGGTGGTGCGGTTCTTGCCGCGCACCACGATCTCGTCGCCGGTGACCACCGCGACCTCGCCGTCCTCGGCGGCGATGATCATCTCGCCGGAGTCCACGGCGGCACGGTCCTCGACGCCGGTGCCCACCAGCGGCGACTCGGCCCGCAGCAGCGGCACGGCCTGCCGCTGCATGTTGGAGCCCATCAGCGCCCGGTTGGCGTCGTCGTGCTCCAGGAACGGGATGAGCGCCGTGGCCACCGACACCACCTGCTTCGGCGACACGTCCATGTAGTCCACCTCGGTGGGCGTCACGTAGTCGATGTCGCCGCCGCTGCGGCGCACCAGGACGCGGTCGTTGACGAACGAGCCGTCGTCGCTGAGCGGGGCGTTCGCCTGGGCGATGACGTAGCGCTCCTCCTCGGTGGCGGTGAGGTAGTCCACCTTGCCGGTCACCTTGCCGCCTTCGACCCGCCGGTAGGGGGTCTCGATGAAGCCGAAGCGGTTCACCTTGGCGTAGGTGGCCAGCGACCCGATCAGGCCGATGTTCGGGCCCTCCGGGGTCTCGATGGGGCACATCCGCCCGTAGTGGGAGGAGTGCACGTCGCGGACCTCGAAGCCGGCCCGCTCACGCGACAGGCCGCCCGGGCCCAGCGCCGACAGGCGGCGCCGGTGGGTGAGGCCGGCCAGCGGGTTCGGCTGGTCCATGAACTGGCTCAGCTGGGAGGTTCCGAAGAACTCCTTGATGGCGGCCACCACCGGGCGGATGTTGATCAGGCTCTGCGGCGTGATCGCCTCCGGGTCCTGGGTGGTCATCCGCTCCCGCACCACGCGCTCCAGGCGGGTGAGCCCCACCCGGATCTGGTTCTGGATCAGCTCGCCGACCGTGCGGATGCGGCGGTTGCCGAAGTGGTCGATGTCGTCGGTCGCATACCCGTCACGCCGCTCGTGCAGGGCGATCAGGTAGCGGATCGTGTCGAGGATGTCGTCCTGGGAGAGCAGGCCCAGGGTGTCCTTCCGGTACGACTCGATGTCGTCCACGTCGTGGCTGGGCCGGCCGAACTTCTGGTTCAGCTTGTAGCGGCCCACCCGGGTGAGGTCGTAGCGCTTCGGGTTGTAGAAGAGCGTGTTGATGAGCCCGCGGGCCGACTCGACGGTGGTCAGCTCGCCCGGACGCAGCTTGCGGTACAGGTCGAGCAGGGCCTCGTCGCGATCCTCGGTCGGGTCCTTGTCGAGCGTCTCCCTGATCGACTCGGCCCCTTCGAACAGGGCGAGGATCTCCTCGTCGCCCTGGGCGAAGTCGAGGGCGCGCAGGAAGGTGGTGAGGTACTGGCGGCGCTTGCGGTCCACCCGCACCCCGACCGTGTCCTTCTTGTCGATGTCGAACTCCAGCCACGCGCCGCGCCCGGGGATGATCTTGGCGGTGTAGATGTCGCGGTCGGAGGTCTTGTCGAGCGTCTGGTCGAAGTAGACGCCGGGCGAGCGCACCAGCTGGCTGACGACGACGCGCTCGGTGCCGTTGATGATGAACGTGCCGTTGGGCGTCATCATCGGGAAGTCGCCGAGGAAGACCTGCTGCTCCTTGATCTCGCCGGTCTGGCGGTTCATGAAGCGGGCCGTCACGAAGAGCGGGCACGAGTAGTTGGCGTCGCGCTCCTTGGCTTCTTCGATGGAGAGGGTGGGGTCCTCGAACCGGTGATCGGTCAGTTCGAGGGCCAGCGTGCCGGTGAAGTCCTCGATCGGGGAGATCTCCTCGAAGATCTCACGCAGGCCGCGCTCCAGGAACCACTCGAAGGATTCGTGCTGGACCGAGAGGAGATCGGGAGGCGGAAGGACTTCGGGGATCTTGGCAAACGAGAACCGCTTGCTGCGCGCACGAGCCAAAAGGGGTTCCTCCTGATCGGTTGGGCGGGCGACGACGACGTGGGCTGCTCTTCACACAGGGTTGGAGACACCAAAGAACCAGGATAGCACGCTGCTACCCCGGCTCGGCAAATGCCGGCAGGCGTTACCCCTTCCGTATGTGGTGGGAACCCTACTCCTCGGGGGGCCCGATTTCAAGGCTCCGCCGGGTGATCGCGTCCACCATCCGGCCGAACCCGAGCGGCCTCGGGGCGAGGCGCAACGCCTCGTCCGGGTCGAGCATCGACCCGATGCGGCGCGCCCACGCCGCCGCCCCCGCCGCCACCGCGCCGACCAGTGCCAGTGCGGCGATCCCGGCGCCGATCGCCCCCGCCCACCCGGCGGAGAGCGCCCCGGCGGTCACCGCCGCCACCACGAGCACGATGGGCCCGACCATGGGGGCAGGCTACCCGGCCGGCGTGCCCGCGGCGGGGCTTGTCGCCTCCACAGCCGGGCCCCCGGCATCGACGACCCGGACGGCGTGCCCGCGCCCGCCGGCGCCCTCGCCGGAACCGGAGTCGCCCCTCGCGAGCCCGATGCCGAGGACCGTCACCAGTCCCAGGACCGCGATCACGCCCGCCCACGCCGGGCGGCGGCGTCGAGGGACGCCCTCGCCGGAGCGGCCCGCCGGGCGGCGCTCCACCCCGGCGACGATCTTGACCGCCTTGGTCACCCCCCGACGGTTCAGTGCCACGTGGGCCAGGGTGAAGGCCACCATCGCCACGCTCATCCACACGTGCAGGCTCATCCACTCGGCGCGGCCCAGCCACAGCACCCCGGCGCTTGCGGCCTCCCGGCCCCGGCCGATCAGCAGATAGGGGACGAGGCCCGACGCGGCCGCCACCACCCATCCCGGCACCATCGTCGCCGACACCACCGCCCTGATCCTCATCCGGGTGGCCGGCCACGTGCGGGCACGCTGCGTTCTCACCGACATCTTCGACCTCGCAGTTCGGGAACCTTCGCCTCCAGGGTCGGCGCGCTCCGTGAAGGCTCCTTGAAGGCAGCGAGAAGATCGCGGGTCGGCGTCCGCCGGGGCCGGGACGCGAGTGAGGGCGGGCCCGGAGGCCCGCCCTCACGACGAGGACCGAGGTGGATCGACCCTACTTCAGCTCGACCGTGGCCCCGGCGCCCTCCAGGGTCGCCTTGGCCTTCTCCGCCTCTTCCTTGGCAACGCCCTCGAGGACGGGCTTGGGGGCCTCGTCCACCAGCGCCTTGGCCTCCTTGAGGCCGAGGTTGGTGAGGGCGCGGACCTCCTTGATCACCTGGATCTTGGAGGAGCCGGCCGCGGTGAGGACGACGTCGAACTCGTCCTTCTCCTCTTCGGCGGCGGCGGCGCCGGCGCCGGCGGCCGGCATCGCGGCGACGGCCATCGGGGCGGCGGCGGTGACGTCGAACTTCTCCTCGAACGCCTTCAGGAACTCCGAGAGCTCCAGGACGGTCATGCTCTCGAACGCCTCGAGCAGTTCGTCGGTCTTGGTCTTGGCCATGGCTACTTCTCCTCCTCGGCCTCGTCGGCCTCGTTCTCTTCGGTCTCCTCGTCGGCAGCCGCGTCGGCCTCTTCGGCCGCATCGGCGTCCTCGGTGGTGTCGGCCTCCGCCTCGGGGGCGTCCGCCGTGTCGGGCTCCTCTGCCGGCTCGTCCGCGGCGGCCTCGGGCTCAGGGGCCGCGTCCGCCTCGGGGGTGTCGGCCGGCTCGGAAGCCGCCGGCTCCTCGGCGGGCTCCGCCGGGAGCTTGTCGATCAACTGCTGCACCATCGTCGCCAGATTCCGGGGCATCGCCGCCAGCAGGCCGGCCATCTTGGCCATCGGGGCCTGGAACGCGCCGGCGATCTGGGCCAGCAGCACGTCGCGAGACGGCAGCTCGGCCAGTTCGCTCACCTTCTCCGGCGGGATGAGCTCGCCGGAGAGCAGCGCACCCTTGATGACGAGGCGCGTGTGCTCCTTGGCGAATTCCTGCAGGGCCTTGGCGGTGGCGGCGGCGTCCTGATCGGCGAAGGTGAGTCCGGTGGGGCCGGTGAGCAGCTCGGCCAGGTCGCTGTGACCCAGCTCCTCGACCGCGAGCTTGGCCAGGGTCATCTTGACGACCTTGAACTCACCCTCGGTGGCGCGCAGGGCGCGCCGCATCTGCTGCTGCTCCTTCACGGAGAGGCCGGCGTACTCGGCCAGGAACACCGCCTCGGCGGCTTCCACCCTCTCCTTGATCTCGGCGACCGCCTGGACCTTCTCGGGTCGGGGCATCTGCCTTCTCCTCACTTCGCTCCATCGGGCCCCCTCGATGGAGAAGGCCCCCGAGCCGAGACGACGGGAGCCCTCATGAGGACGACCTGCGCAGGCGGCGGAGCCATTCACCCCTCACGGGGACCGGCGGTCTCGGGTCGGTTTGCGGTTGTGGGTCGCGAGCGTAGACGCCCCCGACCCGGTGGGCAAGACGGGCGCCCGGCCCGGAGGCCGGGCCCGTCCCTCCCGGATCGCCTACTCGAGGATCTCCTTGAGGTCCTCGAGGGCGTTCACGTCCACCTTGATGCCGAAGCCCATGGTGGACGACACGGTCAGCTTGCGGATGTACCGGCCCTTGGTGGCCGCCGGGCGCACCCGGGTCAACTCGTCGACGACCGCGGCCAGGTTGGCCTTCAGCGCCGGCTCGTCGAACGACACCTTGCCGATGCCCACGTGCACGTTGCCGTAGCGGTCGTTGCGGTACTCCACCTTGCCGGCCTTGAACTCGGACACCGTCTTGCCGATGTCCATGGTCACGGTGCCGGCCTTGGGGTTCGGCATGAGCCCGCGGGGTCCGAGCACCCGGCCCACCTTGCCCACCTCGGCCATCAGCGACGGCATGGCGATGGTGACGTCCCAGTCGAGCGACTGGCTGCCCTCGGCGATGGCGGCGGCCAGTTCGGCCCCGCCCACCAGGTCGGCGCCGGCCTCCTCGGCCTCGCGGGCCTGCTCGCCCTCGGCGAACACCGTGACCCGGACCTCCTTGCCGGTGCCGTGCGGCAGCGACACGGTGCCGCGGACGGCCTGATCGGCCTGGCGGGCGTCGATGCCCAGCAGGAACACCGCCTCGACGGTCTCGTCGAACCCGGCGGTGGCGGTCGACTTGACGAGGCGCACGGCCTCGTCGGGGGAGTAGACGGCCGCCCGGTCGAACGTGGCGGCGGCGTCGTTGCGCTTCTTGCCCATCTGTGCTCCTCGTGGTCCCAGCGGCCCTGCGGGCCTCCCACCTCGTGTCTGCGTCTCTCCGCCTAGCCCTCGACGAGGATGCCCATCGAGCGGGCGGTCCCCTCCACGATCTTCATCGCAGCGTCGATGTCGTTGGCGTTCAGATCGGTCATCTTGGTCTCGGCGATCTGCCGCACCTGGTCACGGGTGACCGTGCCCACCTTCTCGGTGTGCGGCGTCGGCGAGCCCTTCTCGACCCGCGCCGCCTGGCGGAGCATGACCGCCGCCGGCGGGGTCTTGGTGACGAACGTGAAGCTGCGATCGTCGTAGATCGTGATCTCCACGGGGATGATCGTCCCGGCCTGGCTCTCGGTGGCCGAGTTGTAGGCCTTGACGAAGTCCATGATGTTGACTCCGTGCTGGCCCAGCGCAGGGCCCACCGGCGGCGCAGGACTCGCCTGCCCGGCGGGAATCTGCAGCTTGAGCAGCGCAGCGACCTTCTTCCGACCCATTCGGGAACCCCTTGCCTAGAACTTCTGGATCTGCTCGAAGTTGAGCTCGACCGGGGTCTCCCGGCCGAAGATGTCGACGAGGACCCGGACCTTGGACTGGTCGACGTTGATGTCCTCGATGACCCCGTTGAAGTCGGCGAACGGGCCCTCGACGACCCGCACGGTCTCGCCGACCTCCCACTCCGGCTTGAACCGGGGGGCCTTCTTCTCCTCGTCGTCCTTGCGGACGCCGAGGATGCGCTCCACCTCGCGGCGCGACAGCGGGGTGGGCCGGCTCCCCGAGCCGACGAACCCGGTGACGCCCGGGGTGTTGCGCACCACCGACCACGAGTCCTCGTCCAGGTACATGCGGACGAGCAGGTAGCCGGGGAACTGCTTCTTCAGGACGGTGACCTTGCGGCCGCCCTTGAACTCGACGACGTCCTCCATGGGGATGACGACGTCGAAGATCGACTCCTCCATGTGCATGGAGTGGATGCGGGTCTGGAGGTTGGCCTTCACCTTGTTCTCGTACCCGGAGTAGGAGTGCACCACGTACCAGGCACCGGGGAGGTCGTAGGGGCTGGCCGGGACGAACGAGACCGGGGCGGCCTCCTCCTCCGGCTCCTCTTCGGGCTCCGGCTCGTCGGGCGCCGGCTCCTCGGCCTTCCCGGCCTCCTCGGCCTTCCCGGCCTCCTCGGCCGCAGCCGTATCCTCGGCCGCAGCCGTATCCTCGGCCGCAACCGGCTCGGCATCCGGCTCCGCATCGGCCCCGGCGTCCGCGG